>ONSR01000011.1 GCA_900320565.1 uncultured Prevotellaceae bacterium | reverse complement strand
ATCGGTCAGGACGCCCGTGACAGCACCCTTAGAGAACGGGCTGTTGTGCTCGGCGATGTGATTGCAGAACTTTTCGAACGTCACCTTCTCGTCGTACTGGGATACGCCGTAGGCTTTGGTGTCGGTGATGTCTGCCTTCTTGGTGCCGGGCTTGGAGCTCATGATGGCAATACTGTAGTTAATCATAATTTTTGGTTTTTAGGGGTTAGTGGTTAATGTTAGTAATCTCTGTGCAGATTTGGGCAAATAGGCGTGGAGATTTGCCCGAATCTCCGTGCTTATTCTCTTGAATCTGCTGGTGGATTTCAAATCCAATGCAAATTTACGACAGCGGCATTGCGGTCTACGAATAAAAGGGCAACTTTTTTCAAACTTTTTTCATTTTTTTTCTTTGCGGTCATTTTGGTCATTTGGTCATTTGGTCAAAATCGTTTTCGGGTTTGCAAAAAGTGCCACTATAATAATATATATTATAATATATATTATTATAGTGAGCTTGAAGTGGAGTCGAAAAATCATTTTGACCATTTTGACCTTGACCACTTTGACCATATGTCGAGACTGCTAACGCTCGGCAATTGATTCAAGCATCATTGCCCTCACTTAATCGCAGCCTTGACCACTTTGACCATGTCTTTTCCTGATATGGTTGTCAGCCGTTTTACTGGGTTAGTTGACATTTACTGGAATCGTTGACAATATTCCTAATTCAGTTGAAGTTTTATTTTGTTGTTTGCTCATTAATTCGTAAATTTGCAGGGCAAATGGCATTATGGAGGTCGTGAAATCGTAATGAAAGGATAAATCCTTGAAATTGCAGGATTTACGCCGTCGTGATTTGACGTTTTTCTGCAGAAACAGGTATATGCGTTTGATGTTCAGACGCATATATTTTTATCAACAAAAAAGCCACAAAATTGTTGAAAACTTTCTGCTTTTTTTCTTGCAGGATTTTGAAAGTTGACGTAACTTCGCAGCGGGTTTTGAATCTAAAACTTACTGGCAAATGAGGTCGCGGACTTGGTCTGCGACTGGGACCACACGAGCCAGAACTTAGGGATAACAATTTATTAACTAACAACCTAAAACCACCCAAAAGATGGATATGAATTTAGATTACAGAGAGTTGGCGCGTGATGCGCGTCGTGCGCTCGATGATGAGCGCGAGTGTTTGAACGAGATGGCAAGGAAGATGGAGAGCTACGGCCTCCTCCTTGATGCCGTGAATGAACTGGTTTCCGAGAACGAGAGACTGAAAGACGGAAACGAGGAGCTGCGACAGCAACTCAAGCAGATGGAGACGAAACTGAACGAGATGAGCAAACTGGTGGCCGGAGTGGCCAAGAAGTCTTCGCAAGACGAGGTGCTGAAAGCCATTCGTATCTTCGTGAATAAGTCGAAGCAGAAGACGACAAAGAAGCGCACGCTCATCAAGGAGATGGTGCTGGAGTTCACCTATGCGAACGGGATTGTGCTGCCCGACGATTTGATGGCGCTGGTCTATGCGCTCGACGATGAGCAGGAAGTGCCGAAGATTGTGATTGAGAAGGCCGAAGATGTGATTGCTTACGGCGGCGTGAAGAACGTTAAAACAGGGACAGATGATTAAGATTGGGACAGTCAACGGCGACGTAATCGAGGCTGGAGGCGTGAAGAACGTCACGAATCACTACTACGGCGAACGGGAAGAGCAGCCGACAAAAGACCTGACTCTGGACGCTGAACGGCTGGCAAAGGCCCTGAAAGAATGCAAGCCCTTTATCTGGGGAAACGCAGCATACAGCATCCCCTTTTGCGTGTGCAGGGACTTGTACCATTTGGCAAACAACGCCAGCCTTTTTGAGCGTATGCTGGCAGAAGCGGGCATAGAAATCCCCGACGGAACCATCAATGCTGCAATGAGCCGTAATCCTTGGATGAAACTCCATATAGAAAAATGGGAACAACAGGGCGCGATGGAGAGGGTGCTGAAACTGAGAGACAAATTCATCCAAGAAATGGAGAAGGAATAAAAGAAAGCGTAGAAAAAGGTTTAGAACCTTTAGAAAAACCTTTAGAGGTGCATGAAGAAATTTCGTGCACCTTTTTTTATGCCGTATCTTTGCATCGTGATTCAGTCACAAATAGTATTAACCCGAGTTGAAGTGAGGAGGATGTTCTCGAGTAAATGGCCAAAGAATCCGACCTTCTTCTCACAAAACTCAACTAAAATGAAAAAGATTCAATCAGACAAGAGAATGGTAACGCTGGACGGTATGATGACCGTCGGCCAGTTGGAAAACGGAATGCACTTCGCCGACTTCGAGTGCTGCGAGGATGTGCAGATGGAGGCTTACATCGCCAAATGCAAGGTGCAGCAGATGAGGGACGGAAACGTCTATATCACGGAACTGCCCAAGCGCATCCACAACAAACCGATGTTCCGCGACGACAATTGCTCGCTCACCTGGGGAAGAGACGGCAAGTTCCACTTCATCTTCACGATGCCCGTGCAGCTGGTGGACGAACTCCCGCAGCAGCTTGTGCGTCAGGCAAGCACAATTGCACAGAAAGTGATTCGCGAAGTGATAACTAATTTCAAAGGATAGGTTATGAGTTGCTACATTATTAATTATAAGGGCGGGGCGAAGATGATGCGTCCCGTCCAGACAAGAGAAGAGTATTTGGCTCTGCGCGGCTCGGATTGGCAGAAGAACATCCTGAAAGCTGTCCGCAGCGGTAAGGAGAGCCAGAAGACGAAACTCATACAGATGAACTACTCGTGCATCCCGGGCGAGGACGGCAAGCTGGCAGGCTGCAAGACGCCTTCGACAACGGTCGGAATGGATATCGACCACATCTCTCCCTCCGACCTCGAACAGGTGAAGGAGCGCATCCTCGCGAAGAAAGAGGAACTTGGACTGCTGATGCTTGAACTCTCGGCAAGAGGCGAGGGCTATCACTTGGTCTTCAAGCGCAAGCCCGAACTCACTCAGGAAGAGAACCTCCGCTGGGCAAGCGATCTGCTGGGCGTAGCCTACGACGAAGGAGCAAAGGATATTACGAGGGTGTTTTTCACAACCAGCGCAAGCGAGGAGGATTTGATATATCTTTCAAACTCCCTCTTCGAAATAGAAGAGGTCGAGGGAGTTAAAGGGGGAGTTAAAGGGGAAGTTAAGACCGCAAGCGGTCTGGAAGTTAAAGAGGACGATACCAAGTCCGCTGAAATTAATGACCGCATTCGCTTCATTGCTAAGGGCGTGATGAAGGAGAAACAGTTGGAGCCGAGCGACTTCCTCTGCGAAGGCGGCAGACATACTTCTGTGAAGATTTTCCTGAGCGGTGTAACCCAACTCCTCTCCAAAGACGAGACAAACGCCGTACTCGCCGAACTGATGCCTGAACATTGGCAGGACGAGAACATCCAGCAACTCGTGAATGACTTCTACCAGAACTACACCAAGCCCAGCCAGCGCCTGTTCCGCTACCAGGAGCAACTCTTCACGCAGAGCCAAAGGATGGAAGATGGGAAGGGCGAGACGGAAGCAGACATCAGTTTGGAAACTTCTTCTTCTCCCTCTCTGCCCAAGATGCCGCAGGGTGTGAAGGACTCGATTGATGCCGTAGGGCCTGCGCTGGCAATTCCCATTGTGACGGCCATCTGCCCCTGCATTGGCGCTCTGGCAACAGGCGTAAAGCTCGACGTTCACGGCACAAAGAACTCACTCAACCTCATCAGCTATATTGCCGGCGACTTCGCAAGCGGCAAGGGCGGAATTGACCCCGTTGTGGAGGCTTGGATGAGCGAAGTGAGGGCGCTGGACTGCATGTACCAGATGCAGGAAGACGAGTGGCGAGCCAAGAAACGCGCGGCCAAGAACAAGAAGGAACAACCCGAAGAACCAAAGCTCCCCGTCCGCTTCCTCACCCTCAACAACACCGTTGCCAACCTCGCAGAACGACTGGCTAACACCAACGGCAAACACGCCTTCTCGTTCACTCCCGAAGCCGATACGGTGGCGCAGAAATGGAAGTCCACGATGAGCGACTTCTCCATCATGCTCCGGCAGAGCTACGACGGCTCACGCTACGACCGCGAGGCTAGGAGTGCAGACGCAGTAAACGTCCACATCGATCGCTTGCTCTGGAACGTAACCATGTGCGGAACGCCCGATGCGCTCTACCGAGTGGTGAACAACTACACAGACGGTTTCCAGAGCCGTATCGCCGTGGTGCGCACTCCCGACAACACCTTCGCTCCGCTGGAAGAGAAACCTTTCGTGCTGGGCAGCCGACAGACAGAACGCATTCAGCAGATAGCCCATCTGTTGCCCCTGATGCAAGGCGAGGTGGTGCTCCCCAAACTCGAACAGCACAGCCGCGAATGGGTGGAGAAGATTCGTCTGGAAACCATGAAGAACGACGACCGCGTGAAAGCCCGCCAGCGTTTCCGTGTGTGTGTGACAGCCCAGCGAATGACCTGCTGCCTGATGCTCTGCAAGGTCTGCGAGACACTCATTCATAAATACGGATGGAGCGGCGCAGAAGCACACCTGAAGCAGTTCCCCAACCTCTGGAAAGAGATGCTCCTGAAGGCTCAGACGCCCACAGTATTCACAGCCTACGACATCATTGCCGACTCGCTGATAGAGAATGCCCTCTTCTTCTTCCGCGACCGCATAGAGAACGCTTTCGGCAGCCGAGACTATGCAGGCTATCAGCACGGAGACCGCTCGAAGCGCGGCAAGAACGACTCCATCTATGAACGCCTTGATCTGCAGTTCACCTTCGAGCAAGCCATGCAGCACAGCATAGCCATCAAAGGAGCCTCTGTGACTCACAATAGCGTGCGTCAGATGCTTAAGAACTGGCGCAACCAGAGATTGATAGTGCAGAGCGAGGACGGAAAGTTCAGGAAGATTGAGAGTTAAACGGTCAAAATGGTCAAGGCTGCGATTAAGTGAGGGCAATGATGCTTGAATCAATTGCCGAGCGTTAGCAGTCTCGACTCTGGTCAAGGCTGCGATTAAGTGAGGGCAATGATGCTTGAATCAATTGCCGAGCGTTAGCAGTCTCGACTCTGGTCAAAATGGTCAAGGTCAAAATGGTCAAAATCGAAAACACATTGGAATGTTTCGTGCAGCTCTGGCTCAAGCTGGAGCGCACGAGGCAGCTCCTCGCAGGGCAGCACAAACGCTTCTGCATCAGCAACATCCTCCGCTCGTGGTTCGGACTCAGGGCAACAAGCGACTTCATCTGGGAAGTCTGTTTCCGAGCTTCCAACGACGAACTGACGCTGGGCGGAATGGACATACTGCCGCCGCCTTTGGTCAGCCCACGCAAGCACCGCGAACTGCTCCGCGCCCTCGTCTCAGTCTCTCTTGGAATAGGAATGCGCAAGGTGCACCTCCCGCAACTCGACAAAGCCTACAGCCAGGCTTTCCCCGGCAGCACAGCCATCAATGTGAACAAAAAGAAGAAGCCTCTTTAAAGGGGCTTCTTCGCACAATGCTTCCGGAGCGTAAGCACAGAAAAAGCACAAGGAGGCTCTCGCTGACTTCGTCTTCTTCAACCTCAACAAAGTCAACATCCCATTTCGAGTGGGGCTTTACTTTTTCTTCTTGAAGTAGTCGTTGTAGATTTTGATGCCGAAGACGATGCTGCTGCAGGTTGAGGTGATGAGGTTGGTCAGGAAGAGCGACCAGATGATGTCGGGCTTGTGGATGAGTCCCTGTATCATGAAGGCGAAGCCGCCAATTGCCATCATCAGGAAGGTGGGAAGGGCGATGCCGTCGGTGTTGCGCGTGCGAATGGTCTCTATGGCTTGGGGCAGATAACCCAGCACCATGCCTACGCTGGCTACGATGCCGCAAATGTTGAAGATAAGGTCGTTGGACATGAGAAAATTGAAAATTGAAAATTGAAAAGTTTAAAGGTTTAAGAGTTTAAAAGTTTAAAGGCATTATTTTATTGCAAAGGTACGATTAATTTTTCGTTTTTCGTTTTTCACTTTTCACTATTTTCATGCTTCGTTCGGAAATAAAATAAGAAAAACTTGTTTTCCCTTTGTTGTTCGCCAGAAAAGCACTAAATTTGTGGTCGAAATGAGACTGACGGACCTTACCATATTTAATTATAAGAACATTGCGGAGGCTGAGCTGCATTTCTCGCCTAACCTGAATTGCTTCATCGGCAACAACGGCGAGGGCAAGACGAATGTGCTGGATGCCATCCATTTCCTGAGTTTCTGCCGCAGCTACAGCAGCAGCATCGATATGCTGTGCGTCAGGCATGGGCAGGAGTTCATGTCGCTGCAAGGCCTCTACGAGCACGAGGATGGGGCGAAGGAGGACATTCACATCGGACTGAAGGTGGGGCAGAAGAAGGTGGTGCGAAGGGGCAAGAAGGCTTACCGACGCATCTCGGAGCATATCGGGCTGATTCCGCTGGTCATGGTCTCGCCGTCGGATCAGATTCTCGTCAGTGGCGGCAGCGATGAGCGGCGACGCTTCATCGACATGGTGATCTGTCAGTACGACGCTGCTTATACGGAGGCTCTGCTCCGCTACAACAGGGCTCTGCAGCAAAGGAATGTGATGCTGAAGCAGGATGAGGAGATTGACCCGGAGGTGTTCCTTGTCTTCGAGGAGCAGATGGCCAGGGAGGGTGAGTATATCTTCCAGAAGCGGAGCGAGTTCATCTCGGAGCTCATCCCCATCTTCCAGCAGTTCTACAACGAGATTTCGAAGGAGAGGGAGCAGGTGGAGCTTCGCTATGTGTCGCAGTTGCAGAGAGGTCCGTTGCTGGAGCAGTTGACGAAGGACCGCTTCAAGGACAGGGCTGTCGGCTATTCCCTGCATGGCATCCATAAGGATGACCTCGAGATGTTGCAAGGCGGATACCTTGTGCGAAGGGAAGGCAGTCAGGGACAGAGCAAGACGTTCCTCATTGCCCTGAAGCTGGCTCAGTTCGATTTCCTGAGCAGGACTGGCAGTCGGACCACTCCTTTGCTTTTGCTGGACGACATCTTCGACAAGCTCGATGCGGAGAGGGTGGAGCAGATCGTGAAGCTGGTAGGTGGGAAGCGCTTCGGACAGATCTTCATCACGGACACCAATCGCGACCATCTGGACGCTATCCTGGCTTCGATGAAGAGCGACAACAAGATTTTCTTCGTGGAGAAAGGGGCGATTAAAGTTTAGAGTTCATAGTCCATAGTTCAGAGTCCATAGTTCAGAGTCCATAGTTCATAGTCCATAGTTCATAGTTCATAGTTAAGGCTACGCCCTAAGTTTGCGAAAGAATTCAATTTTCAATCTTCAATTTTCAATTTTCAATTTTGAATTATGAGGTATAACTCTCAGCCTTTTCAGGATGTTTTGTTGGCTTTCTTGAAGCAAGAGGGCTTGGAGACGCCTTTGCTGGAATATCGCATTACTGAGGCTTGGCCCGAGGTGATGGGGAAGACCATTTCGCGCTATACGAAGCAGGTCTTTGTCAAGGAGAGCAAGCTGCATGTTCAGCTCACGAGTGCTCCGCTTCGCCAAAACCTGATGATGGAGCACAAACGCATCGCCCAAAAACTCAACGAATACGTCGGCTCGTACGTCATAAACGATGTCTGTTTCTTCTGAAAGTACATTTCTGTAGTAGAAATGTATCTTTTTCTTCGTCAAAAATAACATTTCTTGACAACACTTCTTTGTTGGACTATTCTTAGAAGTCACGCAGAAGTGTTAAATCTATGTTAAAATCCGGAAATAATTTGGAAGATATGGCGAAAACGTCATACTTTTGCAGTGTACTATTTAACTATTACACCGAAACACACAATTAAACTTTTGAACTTTTAACCCCTTAAACTTTAATTTATATAAGTCATGATCAACATTCAGAACATCAAATTCGCCTACAGTAGGGAAGTCGTGTTGGACGGCTTCTCGCTCCAGTTCGACAAGGGCGGCATCTACGGCCTGTTGGGCAAGAACGGCACAGGCAAGAGTACATTATTATATTTAATGATGGGCTTGCTGCGTCCGCAGAAGGGAATAGTTACGGTTGACGGCATCGACACCACGCTGCGCCGTCCCGAAGTCCTGAGCGAAATGTTTCTCGTACCCGAGGAATACGACTTACCAGCCATCTCGCTCTCTGCTTACGTGAAGGCAATCAAGCCCTTCTATCCTCGCTTCTCAGAAGACCTGCTGAAGCAATGTCTTGCCAACTTCGAGATGGGCACGGACATCAATCTGGGTGAGCTCTCGATGGGACAGAAGAAGAAGGTCTATATGAGCATTGCCCTTGCTGCAAACACACGTTATCTGCTCATGGACGAACCCACGAACGGCCTCGACATCCTCTCGAAGAGCCAGTTCCGCAAAGTGGTGATTGAAGGCATGAGCGAGGACAAGACCATCATCATCTCCACGCATCAGGTGCACGATGTAGAGCTGCTGCTCGACCACGTCTGCATCATCGAGCGCAACAAGGTGCTGCTCAACGAACCCCTTGTGGAGAAGGACGAACCAATCAACCTGGAAGAACTTTTCATTAAAACAGTTGAACAGCGGAGTTAATTTTGAATTTATTAATTTTGAATTTCTTTTTAAGATGAAATGTTTTAGTTTCAAACGATTTATAAACGTGGCTCGCTGGGACCTCAGTGTCAACAGCAAGTTCTATACGCGTTCGGCCATCATGATGATGGCGTTCATCAGCACACCCATCGTGCTCTTCTACCTCTACAACATGCTCACGAAGGGCTTCCTGCTCATGGGCAACACCTCGGACAATGTGGAGAGTTTCGCCATGACTATCGGTTTGATTGGCCTCGCCTACTCGGTTATCTCGGCAGGCTACATGTTCCACAACCTGCTCACAAAGCAAGGGCGTATCAGCGAACTCACCTTGCCTGCCACAAACCTGGAACGCTTCATCTGGCATGCAGTCGTCATCATGATTGGTGTGCCTCTGGTCTTCTTCTGTGGCGTAGTGGTGGCCGACTTCCTGCACTTCCTCTTCCGCCTGATGATAACGAATGCCGACATCCAGTCTCTCACGGCAGCCTACTATTGGGGCGAGGGCGACTTCAGCAATTGGCACAATTACAGCCCTGGATTCGAAGACTTCATGGAGGACTATGGCTATGAGTTGGTTACGACCATCTTCATTTGGGGGGCTTGCTACACCAGGAGCTTCAGCCTCTTCAACGCTTGGAAGTACCGGTACAACATCCCCATCACATTCCTCTTCTACTTCATCCTCTGGACCGTTCTGCCCCTGATTCTGCTCTTCCTCGGCACTATGTTCTTATCGGAGGACTGTGTCTTGGACTTCATAGACTGGATCAAGGATACGAACCCCCACAACATTGTAATCGGCGTGGGCATCGTCGGCATCCTCGTCTATATCGGCATCTGGCTCCTGACCTATCGCCTCTACACAAGAGCACAATTGACAACTAAAAGGAATCCGTAATATGCAATTCAAAGACCATAAACCCATCTTCCTGCAGATAGCGGAACGCATCTGCGACGAGATACTTGGAGGCAAGTATCCGGAAGGAGAACGACTACCCAGTGTGCGCGAATATGCGGCTGAGGTGGAGGTGAATGTCAATACTGTGGTGCGCTCCTTCGAGTGGCTCAGCCAGAAAGGCATCATCTTCAACAAGCGCGGTATGGGCTACTTTGCCAGCCAAGGCGCTAAGGAGACTGTCCGCGAAAGCCTGCGCGAAGCTTTCTTCCAGGAGACGCTTCCCGAGTTCGTAGGACAAATGCAAAAGCTCGGCATCACAGTCGAGGAAGTGGAACAAGCCATGAATACTCAGTCATGAACAAGAAAGTGAAGAAAGGCTGCGGCTGCCTCTTGGGAGCAGTATTGCTGCTCACCATTGCCGGAGCCGTCACGCTGTATGTGCTTCGCCCAAAGTGGCACGATGAGTACGGAGAGCGCTACAAGGATATTGCCTACGGAAGCCTCAAGAACAACACCTACGACCTGTATCTGCCCCACGATGCTGCCGAGAAGGACAGTCTGGCACTCATGCTCTATGTGCACGGCGGTTCGTGGATAGCTGGCAACAAGTGGGACCACAACAAGGAGTGCTACAAATGGGTGCAGGAAGGTTATGCTACAGCCTCGATGAACTACAGCCTGCTGAATGAGGAGGGAACCTCGCTCTTCACCATGCTCGATGAGATAGAGGCTTGCATCCGTCACATCCAAAGTTATACTGAGGAGAAAGGCATCCACATCAGTCAGATGTCCATCGCCGGCACATCAGCAGGCGGACATTGGGCAAACCCTACGACCTGATTGTCTATCCGAACTCGGGGCACCCTCTCATGGGCGACAAGGATTGCACAGAGCGCTATGAAAGCACTTTGGCAGACTATTGCAAGAAGTATTTCGGATATTAAAGTAATAGAAAGAAGAATATGAGATATAAAAACATGCTCTTACTTCTTATGCTGGTAGCTTTCACTACAGCCAGTTGTCAGGACACAGAAAAAGCAGGGTTCTACAAGGGAAGTATTGACACCACAATGCCCATCGAAAGCAAATACAAGGAGAAGGGTAGCGAGAAAGTTGCAAAGGCAGAGTATGATAGTGATGACGCGACTATCGGCAAGATTGTTGTTGTCTATCCCCATTCCCTGCTGAAATCTGACGGGGCTCTGCCTCTTGTCAATATCGGAAACGCATCCAATACAACGGCTTACGACTTGATTGAAGCGATGGAGCATTTGGCATCATGGGGCTTTGTTGTGATAGGAAATATGGACAAGCAGACGGGCACAGGAGCTTCTATGTCGCATACGTTGGATGCATTCCTCACCCTTGTAGCCCAGCAGGACAATCAGTTCTATGGCAGGATAGATACGACAAAGATTGCCATTGCCGGATATTCCCAAGGCGCATTCGGAGCAGTTATGGCAGCTACGGCTTATCCCAATAGTCGCATGTATAAAGCTGTGTATCTGTGCAGTTGCCCGCAGAAGCAGATTGGCATCAACTTCAAGTGGGGTACTTCTGACTTCAGCAAGATTGGTGCCCCGCTGCTGATGGTAGCAGGAACAGGCGACTGGGATTCGAAGATAATCAGCCCTGAGGAGGCTTTCCAGGCCAATTTCAAAGAGACTACTGATGACTTTCCCGTCCTGGCTGCACGTCATGCATACAAGGATCATGAGGAGATGGGCGGCGAAGGCGACCCGTATATGACGGCCTGGTTCTGTCATTATCTGAAAGGTGACAGCACAGCAGGCAAAGCCTTCGTCGGTGATGATGCCGAGATACTGAAGAATACAAGTCGCTGGATAAACATCGAAAGGAAAAACCTATGAAAAGGTTACTTTAGGTGGGCAAATGAAGTCCGCCTCCAATCTCGAATTAACAATACGAATATTAAAGTAATATCGAAAAGAACATGAACAAGCGAACAATCAGGATTGCTGCCATCGCAGCTTTGACATCTTTAACGACATCACTCTTTTCCTGTGTTATCGACACTCCGCAAACAATCGCTTGGAGCTATTATTGGTGTGCCAAGGACACAATGGATGCAGGCGACCCATATGCCGCACTCGATTTTCTGGAAGGAGCAACCCCTGGACGTGACAGTATCCTTGACCGCAAGGTAGATTCCTTGAGGCTCGTCATAGAGAAAGCTATCGAGGAAGACAAAAAGACAGGAAAAGATTCTTTAACCATTAAATAATAATGTATATGAAACTTTGTAACATCATTTCTGCTATCATCATAGCAAGTTCGGCTTGTCTCGTATCGTGCGACAAGATGGTTGAAAAAGGCATGCAGGCCATGATGGAGTCAGTCTCAAACCACGACTACCAGGACTCCGAGAAGTGGGGCAAAGTCGTTACCATTGACATCCTAACAGTTGGCTTCAATGAGATTGACCTTAGTGGCGCCGTTCGTCTCGAATACAAGCAGGACAGCATCTACTCCGTACAGGTTTACGGCAACGAGAAAGCCATCGAAGCCTATACCATCACCTCTGAAGACGACGAGCTTGTAGCTTCCCTGAAAGAAGGCACAGGCTCAATTAACAAGAACACGCCAGCCATCACACTTCGCATCACAGCTCCTTTCATCACAGAGATACAGGCTTCGGGTGCCACCGACATCATCCTCAAGGACAGCATCTCTCAGGACAAAGAGCTGGACATCAACATCGGTGGCGCAGGTAATGTCAAGATGGATAATCTTTGTCTGACAGAAAACTTGGAAGTCATCACGACTGGTGCAGCAAATCTGGTGGGTAGGGTAGAGTGCCGCAAGCTGAAGCTCAAGATGAGCGGCGCAGGCAGTGGCAATCTCGACATCAACAGCAAGCAGGCACGCCTCACACTCTCGGGTGCAGTAAATGTGACCGTCAGTGGCGAGTGTCATGACTTTGCTTATGCCGCAACTGGTTCATCATCAGTAAAGAAAGAAGGCCTAAACAAAGGTGAAGAATAAGAAAATAGCGAGAATAAGCAATAATTTTTCACTTTTCACTTTTCACTTTTCATTTTTCTTCTTACCTTTGCAGGCGTTTTACAATGGAGTAACTGCAAACTTCACGTTAGTAAACTGCAAACATCACGTTAGTCATTTACAAACGACACGTGTGTGAATGACAAATATAGGTTGGTTCCGTAGCTCAGCTGGATAGAGCAACAGCCTTCTAAGCTGTGGGTCTTGGGTTCGAATCCCAACGGGATCACAAAAAAACTAACTTGGAGAATCAGAACGTCGCACCTTTTGGGGGTTGTGACGTTCTTTTTTCATATCTGTACCTTTGCGTACAATGCTGATTATTAAGGACTTCCGACTTCAATAGAGAAAACCACTGACGGGCAAGTTTAAGTTTAACCTGCGAGTGCGTGGGCTGGAAGCAAGATTGACAAATTCGGACATACTTGGACATTTTGTTACTAATTTTGTTACCAACTTAGGGGTAAATTTTGTTACTAACTACAAAAATGGTAACAAAAAAATGATATCCTGAAAGTGGAAACGAAATTTTCGAAATGAGGGTAACGAATCAAATTTTTGGGCCAAATTTCTCATGGTCAAAAATCGTTCAAATCCTATGTAGATTCCTTATGTTTCTTTAGTACTTTCCGTATAGATTCTCTACAATTTCTCTATAAAGTCTCTATACATATAGGGATAGAGGTTTTATAGAGGTTTTATAGAGAAATTGTAGAGTTTTTATAGAGAATTTATAGAGTCTTTACTTAGGTTTTACTGAGAACATACTCAACTGACATATAGGTTTTGACTGGACTGGCATGAGCGTTGCCCCCCCTTGGGGTGTTTCCATGCCACCGCTAATCATATTTCTGTCGAAATGCCGATGTTTTCTGGGAAACAAGAGATGACTAAAGAATTTTCCCGGACATCAATAAAAAAATGAGTGAGTGAATGGTGTAATAATTAGAAATTTATCACTTTGATACTTGAAGATATTATATCTATGTTCTAAAAATATTCAATCTGAAGTATTGTGTTTGCGTTTTTTTTTATACTTTTGCAAAAACATTCAGTTAATTTTGAAATTTAGTATTAGATTTATAGGGTAATGAGAAAGATTCTTTTTGTTGTGTCTCTGTTCCTCGGTACGTTATCTGGTATGTCTCAAGAGAAAGTCATGAACATCTTGAAAACGGATGGAACTAGAGCTCAAACACGTGTGGCAGACCTGAAGCAAATCAGTTTCCTTACTGTGGATGAAGGCGGACAGGGTTTGATATTGAGAACGTTAGGTGGCGAGATGGCTGCTGTTCTTTTTGAGACAAATCCTGTCGTGACAGTTTCCAGTGGCAAACTGAACATTAAGCCAAGTTCGGAATCCACCATTTCATATGAAATTACAGACATTGCTGAAATTGTGTTTGGAGATGTGTCCGAGGCTACGGCTATCAGTAAACCAGAGAGTTTTGCATTTGTATTGCAGGATGCTGGCGCTTTGCTTCGAGATATTCCCAAAGACGTCAAGCCTCTCGTTTTTTCTCTTGACGGGCGCAGAATGCCGACTCCTCCCATCAGTAATGGTGAATTACGATTGAATCGTGCAACCCTTGGCACTGGTGTTTTCATCGTTAAAGTTGGCACATTTACAACCAAGATAAGACTTTAATCCACATTCTAATCAACATCAAGACTTCCCTTAAAATGAAAAAGATATTCCTGCTGTCCATCATCATTATGGTTTCTGTACAGCTCATGGCACAGCAATCTGCAACAATGATAACGAAACTCACCAATGGTGCTGTTGTTCGTACTGATGTGAACGAGGTTGAAAAGATTACATTTACTGATTCTGTTTTCAATATAAACAAAACCAATTCTCGCATTCTGGAAGCTGACGAGCTTTGCTGGCCCGAGGATCGTTTGCTTCCATTCTTCTCTCCACCAGCAAGTACGCTCCGGTCTCTCGACATGAGTAAGGCTTCCCTTAGCGACGAAGAGCGTGTCATGTTCTGTACGCTGCAAGGCATTATCAACCGCACGCGTCCTCGCATCATCCTCTACAACCACAACGAAGAGCCGCAAAGTACTTGGCCATCAGCTCACAACTTAAAGACTGGTGCCATCTCTACCACCACTCCATATAATTTAGTAAAACCTTTCATCGAGGAAATCAACGGCTTGGTGCTTTATAGTCAACAGCAGAACGAACATTTCTCCAATCTGGCTGTCACGATTGCCGGATTAGACCGTCTGTTGCCTGTAACTGAAGAGATTAGGACGAAACTTGTGAACAGTGGTATGGACTTCCCCGTTGTTGTTGACCTCACTTCCCTGACGATGTCCAATGCTGTTGGTGTCTATACATATCTCTACAATAATTATTGGAGCCGCTGCAACCATCGTCTTCTCATTAGCGAACGTCCAAAAATACCTTATGTTCATGACATCGGTGCTGCTTGTGGCTCCGCTTGCGTATACCTCGACCCCCGTAACTCAAGCGAATGTGCGCTGCTCGACAAGTTCCTTCGGGACATGACACCAGGTCGAGACATTGTTCTGGGCTGGTATCCAGAGGAGCGCTCCGGCGTGGGCGAGGCAACAAAGTACGGCTTATCTACCGTTCCAGCCGACTTCTTCGAGAATACAACCGTATATACATCAGTCAACAGGTCTGTCAAAAAAGCTCCGGTTCCCAAGCGTCCAAAGCTTGAGAACAAAGTCTATGCTACAGTTTATCTTAGCGATGGAGACAACATCCAGTATTGTCAACACGCTATGGCAAAGATATTCGAGCAGGGAGGCCGTGGCCAGATGGCTTTGAACTGGACCATCAGTCCTGCGCTGGCAGATTTCTCACCCGCAATGTTGAACTACTATTACGGCAAGGCAACAACCAACGACTGTTTTGTTTGCGGACCGTCCGGGCTGGGCTATGCCATGCCATTCAACGGGTTAGGCAGTGGCAGCGGCACATACTACACATCGTCAGGCACGACACTTACACCTTTCACCAAGCTAACTCAACGCTACATCGAGAAGGCAGGACTGCGAGTCATCACAATCTGGGACAATATCAGCACGTCCCAACGCAAAGCCTTTGCCGACAATTGCCCCTACCTTTACGGACTTACCATCAACGACTATGAGAGGCAGTCTGGCAGACTGGCCTATGCCGTACAGTCTGGTTGGCTTCCCATCGCCCCCCAGTATCCTTGCTATCGCGGCGATATTGACGGGATAACTGATTTCTTCAACCGTGACATCAAGAACTTCAACGGCACTAAGCCAATATTCGTCACAGGTCAGGCCGAGGTGTGGAAATTAGGTCCTGACCAACTCATCGCCCTAAAAGACAGGCTCAACGCGCTCTCGCCTGGCAACGTCAAAATTGTTAGGGCCGACCATTGGTTCAGCTACTACAGCGAGTCTCGCCACCTTCCCTTCAACATAACTTTGCTCGAGGATATGGAGATAACATCTTCACCAGCCAAGACAAATGTTAAATACGCAGCCAACGGTTCCCCTTCAGACGGGTATATCTGGGTATCTCAAAACGCCGATGGCATGGGCTGGGTACAGTTGGACTTCAAGGAGCCGTTCCAGATAAGCCGATACGTAATCCGTCATGCAGAAGCAGGCGGTTTAGACCCTCAACTCAACAGCCGCGACTTTACCGTTGAGACCAGCCTGGACGGTGAGACTTGGCTGACCATTGGCACCCATACCGGCAACGTCTCGCCCGTGACAGACGAATCTATAACCCCCGTCGAAGCCCGTTACGTGAGATTGAACGTCACTAAAGGCGGCACGGACGGCTATGTTCGCATAGGCGATATCGAAGTCTATGGTTCGCATTGACAAGACTTCACAAACGACGCCTCTCGCATAGCTTCGAATCCAGTAGGAACGAATGGACGACAAACGATACCTTCTTAGTCTCATTCGCGAAGGTGAGCATCAGCAGCAAGACTTCAAGTATCGTGTGGCCGACGCTTGCAAACTTGCCAAATCCATCTCTGCTTTTGCCAATACGGATGGTGGCAGGTTGTTGATAGGGGTTAGTGATGATGGGCACTTGTCGGGAGTCCGCAGTGAAGAGGAGATATTCATGATGCATCAGGCTGCCTATAAGTTCTGCAAGCCCGAGCCAAGCATTTCCTTTGACACCTATCATGCCGAGGGACGCACCATTGTGAAGGCCACAGTTCCGCCTTCAGCCAAACGGCCTGTTTATGCTCGTGATGAAGAAGGACTGATGCGGGCCTATATCCGCATAAAGGATGAGAACATCTTAGCCTCGCCCGTTCATCTGGCACTTTGGCAAGAGTCGCAGAAGTTTCGAGGCTCGGTAATTACCTATGATGATTCTGTTCGGCAATTGCTCAGCATCATGAAAGGGAGTCAGACCTTGAATCAGATAGTCCGCCTCTCCAAACTTCCTCGCCACAAAGTCATCATGCTCTTGGCACGCCTCATCCGTTTCGGTACGGTCAGGTGGGAACACATAGGCCAGCAGTTCCATTTCAGTCTGTCTTAAACGAAGCACGCTATCTTTGCAAAGATGGCACGTTAAATTTAAGAATTAGCCTTTAGCCTGTTTTGCTGATTAGCTGTTCCTATATCTGATGGCAAGCATGGTGAGGTCGTCGCTCTGCTCTGCACCTGCTACAAACTGGCGCAGGGCTTTGGCCTGAAGGGCGATGAAGGATTCAGGATCTATTGAGCCTTTGTCGCGAAGTATCTGCTGAGCCAGTTTCGTCATACGCTGTTTGCCGTATTGAACGTGGTCTTTGTTCTCAGCTTCCGTCAGTCCGTCGGTATAGAGGAAGATTGTGGTGCCTGGATGGATGAGGGCGGTCTGTCCTTCGTAGTTCCAATCGGGCATCGTTCCAACGGGAATATTGTTGTTTGTAGGGAGCAACCCTGTCCCTTTGCCGATGAGCAGGGGCGCTTCGTGGCCAGCATTGCAGTAGTGTAGTTGACCCGAAGCCAGGTCGAGCACCCCGACAAATAGCGTGACGAACATGTCTGAGTCGTTCATCTCCACCATCGACTGGTTGATGGCTGTGACGATGCTTGCAGGCTCGTCTTCACTGGCAGAAACATTGCGGAAGAGGCTTCTCGTGACTGCCATCAAGAGCGAAGAAGGCACCCCCTTTCCTGCAACGTCCCCTATGCAGAAGAAGAGCTTTTCGTCGCGAACGTGAAAGTCATAGAGGTCGCCACCTACTTCTTTCGCCGGTACTAGCGAGGCATAGATGTCGAATTTGGCATGGAGTCGAGCGTCGAGCGTCGAGAGTCTGGGCAACATGCTTTGCTGAATGTCGCGGGCAATACGCAACTCGCTACCTATTCGTTCCTTTTCGGCATTGGCCTTCTGGAGCGAGCGGGCGCTTCGGGCTGTCCGATAGATGATGTATCCTAGCAAAGCTATTCCTGCCAGCATGAGTAGCGTCAGGTACAAACCTCTTTCCCGCAAGTCGGCATATATCTCGTCCTGATTGCATACGACAGACATCGACCAGCCCGTCTCACCATCCACGGGAGCATAGAACACGCTGATTTTCTTGCCATTATTGTCTGTGATGTCTTGGTGGCCACTTTGTCCGCTCATTTGTTGCTGGTTGATAAATCGGGTAGTGGTATCAGAAGAAGTGGAGGTGACCTCTTGGATGGTGCTGTGCATAACGAGTTTTTCGTCGGGACCAACCATTACCATGCCTTTGCGGGAAATCACGACGTTGAAGCTCGAGGGATAGATGTGGCTGGAATTAATGACGCTGGAAAGCCACTCCAACGAGACATCGGCACCCAGCAGGGCCACTGTCTCTCCTTTGCTGTCATGAATGGGAATGGTGTAGGTGCAGAGCATCATCTTCGCTCCTGCGTTATCGTAATAGGGCTCGCTCCACACGCCCTTGCCTGCCTTTGTGCCATTCACGTAAAAATCGGCTTCAAGGTAATTGTGCGAGGCACTACCGATTTGCGCTTCTTCTATCGAACCGTCCTGACGCTGGGCAACATAAGGTTCGAACCAAAGGCCTTTTTCTTGGTAATAGTTTGCCCTGAACATAAGCCCAGCACCAACGATGGTTGGGTTGTGCTCAACCATTCTTCGGAGGACAGGATAGAGTGAATCTGGCTCTTCAAGGCTACGTTCTGCCGCCCAAACGGTATTGCTGATGGCGGTCTCAACAGCAACCATCACCTTTTGAATCTCGAGGTTCTTTACGCGCAACTCTGTTTCTGCCCTGTGTTCCACCTCTTCCCGTATGCCTTTGCGGGCATACAGATATTGCACGATAAAGATGAGCTCCAGCAAAACAGCTACGGTGACGATGATGAAAATGCTGTACTTCCTCCTCATAACGTCCAATTGCTAAAGGTCTTACAAACTTCCTTGATGTAGTCAAAACGTTGTGCCACACGTTCGTCGAACATGGTTTTGCATTCCTCGATAACCGTTTCGGGGAAAGAATCAGAGAGTGCCAACCAGCTGAAATTCCTGATGCACGACACTACTTCGATCTGTTTCTTTCTCTCCTCGATAGTCTCTGCTGGCAGTCCTTCGAAATAATATTCAATTGCTTGATTCCAAAAACGTTGGCCCAACTCGCGTGGTATGCCAATCGTCTTCTCGTAATCGCCAATGAGACTTACCATCGAGGAATAGGAATGTCCCAAGTCGAGTAGGGGATGGCCGTATCCAACCTCGCCCATATCGATGAGCATCAGTTGACCATCTTGCACCATAACATTTTTTGTCTGCAGGTCAAGGTGGAGCAGTTGGTTACCTGCTGGAATGCTGTCGAGAATGCAAAGCATCATGCTGATGCTTTCTTCCGGGAAATAACGGCGAATATGTTCAATCTGCTGACGTTCGTGTTGCACGGCAGATGGTATGTTCCCGCCCTCGGGAACCTCTATCTCGTGCATCTGCTTGAAGAGGTCGGCATACATCCTTGCACACTCATCAATCTGTTCGGAATGTTGCTTCAAGTAAGCACTTAGTGTAGTTGCTTTAAGTAATTCATACACAAGGCCATAGCATTCTACTCCATCTTGATTAGATGGGACCACTTTAACGATGTCAAAGGAGATGGCAGTTGGCATTCCAAGCACAAAGGCTTCTTTCGAGAGCGTTATCTCTCGACGTACATTTTCCATTGTCGTGCCCTCGCGGAAAACTTTGATAATTGTATCGCCATCCAATCGATAAACCTTCCCTACGCTACCGATTCCAATCAACTTGCAGCCTTCGACACTCAATCTTCGCATGGCTCGTTCCACAGTCATGATTTTTGTGAAACCAGTCGTTTCGAGCACTTCATAGACTTGCGGCTGCACATTGATTACGCGAAAGTCTTTGTGTCGTTTCGCCAGGGAAAGCAAGATGCGCAGGCCCGAACTGGAAATGTATTCCAGTTTCATAGCATCGCAGGTCAACGAATCGATGGACACCATCTTTTCCAACTCACGACTAATCTTGAGATTGGCTTCAACTGAAGTAGCCGTGTCCAGATGTCCTGCAAAAGAGATTATCACATCATTTCCGCTGTGTTGAATGGTCGTCATAGCGTCAGAATCAGTCGTAATTGTTGATATTTGACAGCGAAATTACGAATAATTCTTGAAATTACAACGAAAACTTGGCAGAAAAGTGAAAAAGTAAACTCAGGTTGTAATAATTTTAAGCCTTGAAGCGACAATCATGACGAGTCTATCCAAGTTCTCTTTGCTGTTGGCAGCAAGCACGCCAGATGGTTTTGTTTGGTCAAGCGGCCTTCCCTGAAGGTCACAAAGCACGCCACCAGCTTCTTCAAGAATGAGCGAAGCAGCAGCAAAGTCCCAAGGCGAAAGCATGTACTCGAAGTAGAGTTCGTATAAGCCCATCGCTAAATAACATTGTTCCGAAGCCGCAGAACCGAAGCGACGGATGTCATTACACTGCATATAAGTGTCGAAAATGATGTCGTGACAAACCTTGGCATGCTCTTTATGGTAAAGCGAAAGGGCAGTACACATAATGCCATCAGCAAAGGGACGTTTCGATACATGAAGTTGTTTGGAAGGCTTTCTTGATTGTGGATGATGTACAAAAGCGCCTTTGCCTCGTTCGGCAGTAAAGAGCTCGTCTGTTCGCGGCAGATAAACGACTGCCAGTACCATCTGCGAATTGTGTCTCAAACCTACACAAATGCCACATTCACGAATGCCTCGAGCATAGTTCGCGGTACCATCGATGGGGTCAACTATCCATATGTATTCGTGTGCCAAGTCGTGCCTGTCTTCTTCTTCACAAAGAAACCCGCAATCGGGCAGAAGCTCTTTAAGGCGAACGCGCAGAAACTCCTGCACGGCAATATCAGATGTTGTAACTATATTTGCAACTCCTTCTTTCTCTGTTACTTGAAAGTCATCCGTAAGCATCAGGCTTGATGCCTCAATGACGGTATCAATAAGTTTGTTGAGCATATTCATTTTGTCCATACGCGATAAGCTGTATCTTTGCATCTGTTTGCTATCATATAGAAAGGAATAGCGGTGATTTGACCGTCGGTGCTTCGCAGTGGTGTGATGCCTAATATTGGATGTTCGGCATCGAGACGATAGGTGCGGCCCGACAAGTTGAGGTTGTCCCAAACGGCTTCGTTGTCTATCTTCTCGGCGCAATAAACAAACGGTCCGCTTGCCAAGGAGCAGAGACCTCGAAGCTGTTCTACCTGATTGTCGGCTTTGACAATTCTCGGAGAAACATTCAGGTTAAGTTGTATGCCATTCTTCAGGTTCTTGTAAGTTCGATAGCCAGTCACCTTGGGTTGTGTGCTGCTCTGATAAAGACCGAGAGGCAGTTCTTGGCCGTTTTCCCAACCGGGAATGCGGACGTGGAGGCGCATTTTTTTTTGCCTTCTTCGAAAGGACTTGAAAAGTTACCTTGCCCGTGTTCCAATCAACTTGCTGACTTATCTCAACGGCTCCGACCTTCGGAACCTGCAGCTTGGCCGTGCTGCCGATAAAGAGATTGACGTAAATGTCGCGACCGTTTACAGCATAAATCATGGAGGGCAGCATGCCGGTGAATTTGAGCAACATGGGTGGACAGCAAGGGCAGTCGTGCCAGGGCCAGCGGTTCATCTTGTTGGCATTCAGTGGGTTCTGATAGGTATAGTTTGTGCCGTCGAGTGAAACGGCGGTGGGAATGCTATTGAAAATGATGCGTTCCAGCACATCCATATATTTTGCCTCGCCTGTCAGTTCATTCATTCGCCAAGAGAAGAGCCCAGCACCTATTGCTGCACAAGTCTCAAGATAGGCATCTGTGGGGAGAAAGTAGTCAGGACCGAACTTCTCGTCCTCATGAATGGCGCCTACACCACCAGTGATGAACATCCGGCGCCCCACCATGTTATCCCATATTTGCCTTGCAGCAGAAAGATAGCGCTCGTCGTTATTGGCCAAAGCAACATCTGCAACACCTGTCCAGAAAAGCGTGGCGCGAACAGCATGTCCCTCGATGGTCTTGGCTTCGAATATTGTTTCGGCATCCTGAGCATAAGCCTCTAGAGGACGCCTTCCTTCAGTATGGCCGCGCTGGTCAACCCAGAACTTGGCAAGTTGCAGATAGTGTTCTGGTTTTACTGGTACAGACAGCTTCTCAGCAAGCTTAGGCTCCGACTTGTATAGATCGTAGAGTTGAATGAGCGCGTCTTCTGGAAGGGCATGACCGGGCACGACATTGTGGTTCGCACCGGCCATATAATCGTACATATAGTTAGCCAGACGTGTTGCAACTTCCAGGAGTTGTGTCTTGCCTGTAGCTTTATAATAATGTACGCCTGCTTCAACAAGACAGCCACTATTATATACATCGTGCTGGCTGGCAGAAGTGCTGACGGCAAGTATCTCTTCGGGCGAAGTCTCAAAGATTTGCCTCGAAGCGAGCTACGAACTCGAACTGATAGACCCGAAGATTAACCTGAGAAATATCGCAACCTCATCGTGCGTGTGTGGGGCTGGAGCGGCTATTTCGTCGAGCTGGACGAGTGCTATCAAGACCATGTAATCAACAGAATAAGGTTTAAGTAAACATATGAAGAAGTTTATGTTCTATGTGGCTTTCGTAGCCTCTCTCGGTGGTCTCCTCTTCGGATTCGACACCGCTGTGATTTCTGGAGCAGAGAAAGACATCCAAAATGTCTATGCTCTGAGCGACTTCTTGCACGGCTTCACGATGTCGTCGGCACTCATCGGCACCATCATTGGCGCTTTGTTCAGCACGAGTCCCGTCGAGAAGTACGGCCGGCAGAAGAGCCTGATCGTGATTGCCATCATGTATCTGCTCTCAGCAATCGGTAGTGCGCTGGCTCCCGACAATGCCTGGTGGCTCTTTATCTTCTCGCGTTTCCTGGGCGGACTGGCAGTCGGAGCATCAAGCGTGGCTGGTCCTCTCTACATCGCCGAAGTGTCGCCTTCCCATTGGCGCGGCAGGTTTGTGGCGTTTTTCCAGTTCAACATCGTCCTTGGCATTGTGCTGGCTTACTACAGCAACTACCTCATCGACGGCTTCGAGAACGATTGGCGTTGGATGCTCGGCGTGGAAAGCATTCCCGCTTTGCTCTTCGCCTTGCTGCTTTTCACAATTCCCGAGAGCCCGCGTTGGCTGATGGGGCAGGGCAGAGAGCATGAAGCCCGTCGCGTTTTGGGACAGGTAGATGACACGAACCTCGAGCAGCAAGTGGCCGAGATACGTGCCTCGTTGGCCGAAGACAAGGGTGAAAGCGAAGCACTCTTCCAGCGAAAATACTGGAAGCCCATTTTGATAGCGTTCCTCATCGCCACCTTCAACCAACTCGCAGGCATCAACGCCATCCTTTATTACGCGCCTCGCATCTTCGAGATGAGTGGTGTGGCACGCGAAGGCTCGTTGATTCAGAGCATCGTCATCGGCCTTACGAACCTGACTTTTACCATGATAGGAATGGCTTTGATTGATAAAGTCGGTCGCAAGAAACTGCTGTACATCGGCTCTTTAGGCATGACGTTGGCCCTCGGAACAGCCAGTTACGGCTTCTATAACGAGCAGACATCGGGCTATCTGCTGCTCATCTGCGTGATGGTATTCATAGCTTTCTTCGCAGTTTCGCTGGGAGCTTGCATCTGGGTGGTCATCGCGGAAGTCTTCCCGAACAGCGTCCGCGGCAAGGGACAAGTGCTGGGCAGCATGACACATTGGTTCTGGTCGGCCCTCTTGACGTGGACCTTCCCCGTCTTCCTCGGCACAGGCAGCTCCGGCGGCGGTCTCATCTTCGGCATCTTCGCAGTGATGAGCGCCCTGAGCATCGTGTTTGCCTGGAAATTGCCCGAGACGAAGAATAAGTCCCTCGAACAGATACAGAGCGAACTCGTCAGCAAATAACACTTAAGATATCGCATCATGTTGCTCTTCGCGACCATAAAGATTGCCCAAGTTTTCGTGTTAAATTGTTTGCATATACATGTATCTGCAATTGCATGTACATGTATGTGCAATTGCA
Source organism: uncultured Prevotellaceae bacterium (assembly GCA_900320565.1). Classification (GTDB taxonomy): domain Bacteria; phylum Bacteroidota; class Bacteroidia; order Bacteroidales; family Bacteroidaceae; genus Physcousia. The sequence goes on along the minus strand of ONSR01000011.1, from coordinate 48,478 downwards.
ACTACATGTATCTGCAACGAATTACCTTGGTATAATTGAAAACAAATTGCAGTAAAATAGACTCATGAATATTGTTATGTTGAGGATTTACACACGTGTGCTTTTGTCACTTTCCGCAGTTGCTGCAATCAGCCTTCCTGCTTCGGCACAGACTCTGACGGTGGATGCCAGCAATGTTCTCTGCCGCATCGAGCCGCTCATCTATGGCGCGGGAGCCGAAGATGTGAATCACGAAATCTATGGCGGCCTGTACGACCAGAAGATATTCGGTGAAGGCTTCGAAGAACCGGCGTTTTGCGACATCAAGGGCTTCAAGGCTTACGACGAGCGTTGGAGCGTCACGTCGGGCATGGCTCAGTTGCAAACGTCAAACCACGGCAAGTTGATTTACGAGGAGAAGCAGCTTTCGAGCGGTTCCGTGGAAGTGGAATTCCGCATGGACGACCTGAATGCAATCACCGGACTCATCGTTAATGTAAGTAACGCAGGCAATGGTGCCGATGCCTTCAACGGCTATGAAGTGGCGCTCAATGCACGCCTCGGCTCCTTCGTTCTCGGCAAGCATCAGCAGAATTGGCAGCCCATCTCGGACATTCCGATGAGTTTCAATCCCCTGGGCGACTGGAATAAACTGCGCGTCAACATCAACAAAGCGAAGCTCACCATATACCTCAACGGTACGCAGATTAAGACATACGAGGACACGAATAGTCCTTTGACGTCAGGTTACATAGGCCTGCGCTCCTATGGCGGCTCAGCAACTTTCCGAAACCTCAAGGTTGCAGGGCAGGACATTGCGTTCGAAAGCGACAGCCCCAACGTGTCCGGCATGTGGACGGCACTCGGCGAAGGAACCTTCGACCACGATTCTTCCGAGCCTTTTACCGGCAGATATGCGCAGAAGATACAAGGTGCAGGAGGGTCTGGCATTTATAACATGGGCCTCAATCGCTGGGGAATCGGCATCAATAAGGACGTGAAACTTAAGACTTCGATGTATCTGAAAGGGTCGGGTAGGGTGGAAGTTGCCTTGCAATCGGCAGACGGAAGCAAGGAGTACGCTCGCGGGGAGATAAACGGCATCACGGAGAACTGGCAACGTTTCGACGTCGAGATGACTCCCAACGACAGCGACCCGAAGGGACGGTTCGTGCTGCAACTCGCAGACGAGGGTAGCATCTGGGTCGATCAGGTGTTGCTCTGCACCGACTCTTACCCGTTCCGTTCGGACATCACAGAGGCTTTCCGGCAGCAGCACCTTACCTTCCTCCGTTATGGCGGCACGATGGTTAATGCGGCGGAATACATGACTCGGAACATGACAGGCAGTCGCCTCGAGCGTCAACCTTATTATGGGCATTGGTATCGCTACGCCACGAACGGCTTCGCAATACCCGAATTCGTCGAGTTTGCCAGGCTTGTTGGCACAGAACCTTGCTTTGCAATCAATATCGAGGACAATCCCTCTGATGTTCTTGCCTTGCTTCAAGACATTGAACCTTACGGATTGAAATACATTGAGATAGGCAATGAAGAGAACCTTTTTAGTGCCGCTCGACATGACTACGAACATTACGTCGAACGATACCTCGTGCTTTACGAGGCCATTCATGCTGTTTATCCAGAGCTTTTGTTCATAAATGCAGCCTGGTGGAGGCCAGATGAAGTGGAAACGATGAAGTATGTCTTCCAGTCGCTCGACGGCAAATGTGACCTTTGGGACTACCATCCTTGGACCGAGACGCCGCAGCAAGCAAAAGACATCGAAGCGGAGATTGCCAAGATGCGGCAGTTCTTCCTCGAATGGAACCCGCAGACTTCGATGCGATGCGCCATTTTGGAGGAGAACGGCAACACGCACGACATGGCCCGTGCCCTTGCTCATGCCGTCATGCTCAACGTGGTTCGTCGTTCAGCAGGCTTCGTGCCGCTCGACAGTCCGGCTAATGCTTTGCAGCCATACAAGCAGAATGATAACGGCTGGGACCAAGGACAAATCTTCTTCTCGCCGTCCCAAGTTTGGATGCAACCCCCGTTCTATGCTCAGCAAATGGCAGCCAAGAACCATCAGCCGCTACTTGTGGAGAGTTCTTGCTCCTCGAATACCAACCTCGACTATACTGCCACCCGAAACGAAGCAGGCGATACCATCGTGCTGCACATCGTGAACTATGGCACTCAGACACGAGGCTTGACGCTCAATCTAACAGGCTTCGGAGAGATAGGCAGCATAACATCTCTTTCACTTAGCGGTACCTTGAATGGCGAAAACACGCCCGAAAGGCCGACACGCTTCGTGCCAGTCGAGTCAACTATTACTCCCGGAGGAAGGCTTGTGCTTAAAGCAAATAGCTATTCCGTCTTTGTTATTGCATCGAAGGATGCAGGAACGAAGGTTCAGGCTGCCCTGGAAAAACTATCAGACGGCAAATATTACGACCTGAGCGGACGTGTCCTAACGTACAAACCCGATGGTATTTATATCCAAGATGGCATGAAATGGATAAGATAATCTAACTTTATAATTCTATAATTATTATGAAAACAAGATTCTTTACACTTTTTGCAGCATTGGCTTTGACAGGTATTAGCTATGCACAAGACGAAATGTCTGTCAGGGATTCATTGTTTAATCTGGCAGGGGAAGCTTCAATAGAGGAGCCTCTAGACATGACTCTGCTTATTGTTAATCCCAATTACGACGGAGACAATCGTGCCGGATGGGAAGGAACAAGCGCAACACAAGTCTCTTGGGGAACTTGGGAGAACTGGAACCACCCATTCGATCATTACCAAAACCTTGGGTCAGATCTTCCCAATGGGGTGTACGAGCTGAATGCCTCAGCACTTCACAGAGTGGGGAATTACTGGGATTCTTGGTATAATACCGGTGCCCTCTCCAATGAAAGCCTGCGTACCTCTGTCCTTTATGGCAAGACTGGAGGCATTGATCTCTATGCTCCCGTGATGGATCTGGCTGCTTGTGCCACCTATGAACCTGCGTCGGAATACGGCACGGCACAGCTTGCGAATGGCACTTACATTCCCGACAATCCAGAATCATTCCATTTCTACACCATGGGAGGCTATTATGCGGAGAACAGTACATACATCGTCGTTACCGATGGAAACCTGACGATTGGCTTTCGCGACCCTAATTATATAGAAGGGCAATGGAGCATCGTTGATAATTGGCAACTTTATTATCTTGGTTCTTCCGACGAGGCTTATGCACTCATAAAGGAGCAACAGACAGATCTCATACAGGATCTTTCATCACTATTTGCAATGGAGACTCTTCACGACGCATATAAGGATGCCGTAGATGACTTCAATAGTGCAGAATCTCCACAAGAGATTATTGACGCTTACGCGAAGATGGATTCGCTACGTCTTGCTTTAAGAGCCAATGCTGATGCGTATGCTCAGTACAAGGCTCGACATGATGAACTGCTTGCATTGATGCAGGAGAATGAAATATATGGCGAGTCTCGCGACGTGTTGGAAAGATATTTGACTGAATACGAAGAGGGAAGTGAGAGCTATCCAAGAGGCACTTATGATTACATTATAGACAATAAGACTCTGGATACAGCAGAACTATTGGATGAAATCAGCTTTATGAATAATCTCTACACAACTGCTGTGGAGAATGGCATTGGCAATGGCACCAATATCACTTATATGATAAAGAATGCTGACTTCAGCCAATCAAACTTCGAAGGCTGGGAGTGGTCGCGTACCAATAGCGGCAATTTCTATTCCCGCACTGGCGGCAAGGGTGATGGCTGGCAGCAGTATTCTGATGTATGGCTAGGCGAGGCTTGGAATTGTTCCTTCGATTTCCATCAGACCATCGAGAATACTTTGCCAGACGGCATCTACGAACTGGACTTCCAAGCTCTATACCGCTCTGGCTAGGATATGTATTCTCCTGTAGAAAAACTGCCGGTAGAGGTTTACTTGAATAATTACACAACAACAGTTCAAAACATTATCTCAGATGGCGTCAAGCAGGCTGATGCAAGAAATCATCAGAATTGTTGGATAGATAATGTTGGCAGTTGGCCTCAAGACGACTACAGCGAGGAATATGGCTACATGCCTAACAGCAGTCATGGAGCTTCAATTGCTTTCAATGGAGGTCGTTATAAGCAGAAAGCATACGCCATCGTGACCGATGGAATACTCACTCTTGGCATGCGACATACTCGCGGGGGCATATCCTTATAAAGGAGAGATGAAGTTGACTTTCAATAGTGTAGAGGGCAATGTAAACGGTAAGTCTTTGAAGGTTCGCATTCCTGGTTGGGCTGTGAATAAACCTGTAGAGAGCGACCTCTATTCTTATACGAATCCAACAACCACGCCTGTTGTTATCAAGGTAAATGGCGAGGAAGTCGATTATTCCGTTCATGACGGCTATGCTCTTTTGCAGAAAAACTGGCAGGAAGGTGACGAGGTGAGCCTTTCACTGCCGATGGACATCCATCAAGTCGTGTCGAATGCAAATCTAAAGACTAACGAAGGACTATGTGCCTATGAACGTGGCCCTCTAGTTTATTGCGCTGAAGGCATTGACAATGGTGGCAAGTTGGATAACTTATTCATAGAAGAAGGAGCAAATGGCGTTTCTGCCACAGCTCCGACAACGCTTACTTCGCTCTTTAAGGGTGGCATTCAGAGGATACGCATGAGTGGAAAGTCTGCCACGTTGAATGGCGATGAAGTAACGACAACCAGTAAAAACATCTTCTTAATACCATACTTTGCCCGTGCTCATCGTGCTGCTTCATCTATGTTGGTGTGGATACCGATTGATGCAAGCAAGATGGAACGCCCTATTGATTTCATCGATGAGGTGAAAGTATGCAATAGTGCAAGCGAAAACGCCCATAATCTGCAAGGCAGTAATATGCGTACTGGAAGCGATTTGGGATGGCGCGATGCTCCTGGTGGTTGGATTAGCTACGAGCTTAAGATTGACTCTGGACGTCCGATGGACTTTATAACGAAACAGTGGGGGAGTGATGGTGGAAATCGTCGGTACGATATCTATTGCGACGGGACTGTGTTCGCTTATGATGAACTCAATGGTTTTGCTCCAAATGAATATTATTACATGCGCCACCCGATACCCTTTGAACTCACGAAAGGCAAAGAGAAAGTGACAATTAAGATGCAGGCCATCAACGCCGACAATACTGTCGGTGGAATTTTTGGCGTATATACTGCACTCTCGGAAGGCGTGCCAGGAGGTACTGTCCCTGTTGATTATTTTTGGACTTCGCAAACTTCTTCACGAAGTCGCCATAAATATAGCAGTAACGGTAGTAATGGTTCTTTCAGAAACAGAACATGGCTTGATGGCTCAGGCACTACAGGTCAGAGGTGGACGATGAAGGTAAACAAGACTAACCGTAACTATCTAATGCTCCTTTATTGGGGAGATGAAGGGGACGTCCGCAACTTCGATATCATGTGCGACGATGTATTGGTAGCCTCTGAAAGTCTTTGCCATAATGATCCTGGGCGCTTTATGATGCGTTGTTACCCGATTCCCGAGGAAGCCACAAGTGGCAAGGAATCTGTTCGAATACATCTGACTTCACCAACAGGGACAAGAACTGGCGGTCTGTTCTATGCCTATATGATGTCCTCGAAAGATGATCCGACGGGAATAAGCAATCCAACTTCTTTTATGAAAGGGGAAGATTTGGGGATTTTCAATCTTCAAGGAATGCAACTTAATGAGCCTCGGCCAGGTATTAATATCATTAACGGCAAGAAGATTGCATACTGAATAATCCAACTATTCAGCATTTGTTGATTCATTTACCACTCATCGACCTTTTGTTCCTGACGGAAAGTATCCAATTGTTCTTGCAGGCGAGACAGATGTTTTGCATATTTCTTGTCAGCAAGAACGTTTTGAAGTTCGTTGGGATCTTTTTTTAGGTCGAAGAGTTCATCGTAAGAACCATCCTTGCCATAGAAGTGAATCAACTTATAACGACCGTCACTCACGCCATCATGACGCATGACATTATGTTCTGCAGGGCAGTCATAGTAGTGATAATACAGGTATTTGCGCCAATCTTTGGGCGCTTTTCCACCACGAGAAATGATGGGCAGCAGGGAGGTTCCCACCATTTGTTGGGGCTTTTCTGCATCTGCAATATCAAGGAATGTTGGTGCAAAGTCAATATTTTGCACGAGAGCATCACTCTTCACACCACCTTTTATGCCTGGGGCAGAGACGAGTAGGGGAGTGCGAAACGATTCTTCATACATGAATCTTTTGTCGAACCATCCGTGCTCGCCCATATAAAATCCCTGATCACTAGTGTAAACGACCATCGTGTTGTCCATCAAGTTGTTAGCCTCTAAGTAATCAAGTAATCGTCCAACCTGCACGTCAATGCTATGGATGACGCGCATATAGTCACGGATATAACGTTGATACTTCCATCGAAGCAAGTCGTCTCCACTCAAATGTTGAGCCAACATAGCTTCGTTACGAGGGTTATATACTGATTCCCAAGCCTGTCTTTGTTCGGGTGACATGCGAGACAACTGATGACGGAAGCCGTCGCCATTCCGCTCGTGCGTATAACCCATTCCTGGCTTTATTTGTGTCACCTTAAGATCATAGCACATCTCCATGTCTTTAGCAATACTCATTTGCTGATTATGTGCAGCTTGTCCCCTCGTTGCATAGTTATCATAGAATGTTTCAGGAAGTGGAAACTCTACATCCTCATAGAGATTTAACAAATCTAGAGGTGGCATCCAGTTACGATGAGGTGCTTTATGATGAACAAAGAGGGCGAAAGGTTTATCCTTGTCACGTTGCTCGAGGAACTCAATAGCGTGATCTGTGATGAGATTTGTTGCGTAACCTTTCTCGACGACATACTTCCCATCAGTTTCTTTCGAACGGAATTTGGGGTCATAATAGTCGCCTTGACCTGGAAGAATATGATAGGTGTCGAACCCTTTTGGCTCGCAAAGCATGTGCCACTTACCAATCATACAGGTCTGATAACCAGCCTTCTGAAGGTATTCACTAACGAAAGGAGCGTTCTCGTCAATAGGACAATCGAGCGTTCTTTGACCGCTCTGATGACTATACATACCGGTCATCAAACAAGCACGACTGGGTGTGCTGAGCGAGTTCTCTACATAAGCGCGACGGAAAAGCATTCCTCGTTCTGCAAGACGGTCAAGGTTTGGAGTTGGAGCTTGCTTGCTCAGTTGATGTCCATACGCGCTGATGGCTTGATAGGAATGGTCGTCACTCATTATATAGACGATATTCCAACGCTGAGCAGATGCAGTATTGAAAGCACAACTGCCTAGCAAAAAGAGTGGAAGTTTGTTTCTCATTGTATCATTCTTTCTTGTGCGATTGCAATTTCTTGCATGATTCGCGTTACATAAGGTATAATTATATGGCAATCTTGCTTGTTCTCGATGAGTGCAAGGAACTCGCTAAACTCGTAACTTAAGCGATGACGATTGCCTTCACACTTGTAGGTTACAGGTTCTTTTCCATTGAGATGCAGCGTAAACGACTCGAGGATACTGACCGATCCATGTACCTCAATATATCCGTCTTCACCCTGAATGCACCCATACGAAAGGCCATTCGAGTCTTTCGAGGCACTTAAAACTGCCAACGAAGTAGGGTAGTGACAGAGTAGGGTACCGCTCGTATCAATGCCGTTAAAGCCTCTATTGCAATCATAGCGAACTGTTCTTGGAGGTCCGAACAAGGCTATCGCGAAGCAAAGGTTGTAAATGTTCAGATCTGCAAGCGTTCCTCCAGCCATATTTGGGTCGAAAACTGGAGTCAGTTCACCTTTCAGATAACGATCGTAACGACTGCTTCTTTGTGCAAAGTTACAATGAATCATCCTCACTTTACCAATCTTTGGCAAAACTTCTTGTAGTTGACGGAAGAGCGGCATATAGAGCAGCGAAAAGGCTGGCAAGCAATAAACACATCGTTGGATAGCCGTATCGATGAGTTCTTCTGTTTGAACTCGATTGACGGCTACAATAACATTCTTTCCAGCCATCATGGCCTGCATGGCATATTCGTGATGAACATGATTCGCATTGGCTATGTAAACGAAGTCTGCTTCTGCTTCCTGAAGCATTCGTTGGTAATCGGTATAAACATAACCTGTCGGAGCATAAGCCTGACAGAGGTCGATTGCATGTTCGACGCTATGCTCGCGAGCAAAGATTCCCGTCACTTCAATCTTTCCTGCGAACTCTTCATGAAGCATTCGCATCACTTCTTCAGCAATCTTACCAGTTCCGGCTATAGAGATTTTCATGTTTATTCCTCGAACTTTTCTGCAAAGATAATTGTTTTTGATGAATAAACAAAACATTTCATCAAAAACTGCCCCGACATCCAATCTATCATATAATCCACGATTTCTTACTAAACATAACGCCAATTATCATTCGAAATAACAAGTAGTCTTTTACTATGACTCGTGGATGCTTCTAAAACATCACACGTTAACTTCGTAAACTTGGCACGCCATCTTTGCAAAGATGGCACGTTAACTTTGTAAACATGGCACGTCGAGTTTGAAGACTTAACTGGAGTTGTTAAGGGATGACTCTTGATAAAAAAGAAGGCAATGCGTTCCGTATTGGAAGCATTGCCTTTTTATGGAAACAGATTTCGTTCGTTTAGAGGATTCCCAATTCCTTGAAAACCTTTTTGAGTTTCACGACAGATTCATCAACTTGCTCGCGTGTGTGGTTTGCCATAAGCGCATAACGGACAAGTGTATCCTGCGGAGCACAAGCTGGAGGAATAACTGGGTTAATGAAGACGCCTTCATTAAAGGCCTTCGCAACTGCCATAAATGTCTTGTCTGTGTCGCGAACATAAAGCGGAATGATTGGACTTTCTGTATCGCCAATCTCGAAACCTTCCTCGCGGAAACGCTTCAAAGCATAGTTCGTAACACTCCAAAGTGCCTCCAAACGCTCTGGTTCATTCTGAATGATGTGCAGAGCTTCACGAGCTGCAGCTGTAGCTGCTGGTGTACAACTTGCGCTGAAGATGTAGGTACGAACTGTGTGACGAAGCCAGTTGATGATACTACTGTCAGCAGCAATAAAGCCACCAATTGAGGCAAGACTCTTCGAGAAGGTTCCCATGATGAGATCCACTTCGTCTGTCAAGCCGAAATGATTGCAGACGCCCCTACCCTGTTTGCCGAAAACGCCGATTCCATGTGCCTCGTCAACCATGATGGCAGCATTGTATTTCTTCTTTAACTTAACGATTTCAGGTAGTTTGCAGAGGTCGCCTTCCATGCTGAAGACACCATCTACAACAATGAGCTTCACGCGATCAGGCTCACACTTCTGGAGTTGCTTCTCGAGATCCTCCATGTCGTTGTGTTTGTACTTGAGTTGCGTGGCAAAGCTAAGACGGCGACCATCCACGATACTTGCGTGGTCACGGTCATCACAAATGACATAATCATTGCGGTCAACTATTTGACTTATGACGCCGCTATTAACTGTGAAGCCAGTTGCAAAGCACAAAGCCTCGTCTTTTCCGACAAATTCAGCCAGTTCTTTTTCGAGCTGAACATGTATGTCGAGGGTTCCGTTAAGGAATCGACTGCCAGCACAACCGCTGCCATATTTTTGCATTGCCGCGCAACCGGCATCGATAACACGCTGGTCTCCAGTAAGACCAGTATATGCATTTGAGCCAAACATCAGCACACGACGGCCTTCCATGATAACCTCTGTGCCCTGCTTGCCTTCAATCTCACGGAAGTAAGGGTAAATTCCCTGCGCCATAAACTCTTGTGGGAGTGTGTATTTGGCACATCTGTCTTGTAATAATCCCATATTTTCTTATATATAATGCTCTATCAAGAGAGCCATAATTTTGTGCAAAGATACTCCTTTTTCTTGAAATATCGACGTACTTAGCCGAAAAAAAATGCATAGTGTGTCTATTTATATAAATAATGTACGCGAATTAAACAAAAATCATTATCTTTGTGCACGAATTATGGACAAGCAGATAAAGATTACATTCATCGTGAACCCCATATCGGGTACTTCAGATAAGCGACACATCATCGACCTTATTCCGAAGTATCTCGACAGTTCGCGCTTCCGATGGACCATACGCTACACAGAGCACAAGGGACACGCTGCGCAGTTCGTCGGCGAGGCAATCGAGGAAGGTATGGACGTTGTTGTGGCTGTAGGGGGCGATGGAACTGTCAATGAAGTTGCACGTAGTCTTGTCCACACAAACACTGCTTTGGGCATCATTCCATGCGGAAGCGGCAATGGACTCGCACGTCACCTCTATATTCCCATGAATCCTGATGGCGCTTTGGAGGTTCTTTCTGACTGTCACATCGAGAGTCTTGACTACGGAATGATAGACGAAGTGCCTTTCTTCTGCACTTGTGGTGTCGGATTTGACGCGTTTATCAGCGACAGATTCGCCAAGAGCAACCGTCGCGGACTGCTTACTTACATCGAAAACACCCTGAAGGAAGGGCTGAAATACAAGCCCGACACATATGAGATAACGATTGATGGCGAGCGACAAACCTATAAGGCTTTCCTAATTGCATGTGCCAATGCCAGTCAGTACGGCAACAATGTCTATATCGCCCCCCATGCAAGTATGAGCGATGGACTGATGGATGTGACGCTGATGGAACCTTTCACCGTCCTGGAGGCTCCACAAATTGCCATTCAACTCTTCAATAAGACAATCAACACGAATAGTCGCATCCATTCATTCCGTTGCCAACATCTGCACATCAAACGTTCTGCGCCAGGCGTTATCCACTTCGACGGCGACCCAAAAGACGCAGGTGAAGAGTTGGATGTAAGGCTTATCCCTCATGGTATCCGCATGGTTGTCAATACGAAAGAGCAGCCATATATGCCTCCCCTACTCCGCACATTCTCGGACTTCTATCATGGTGTGAACGAAGAAATCACGTCGTTTGGCTCCGAACTCAAAGCCGACTTCATGGAAGGCAGCCGTCGTATCAATGCCATTAACAAGGAGCTCCTGCGAAAACTAAGGAAGAAACCTTAGTTCTTCCTCAAAACTTTTGTGGATTGCAGCCTTTTGTTCCTCCGACAACGACGGCTCAACTTGATCCAAAGCGTGTTGCAAAGCTTTGATTGCTTTTGATTTAGCTTGCTGATATCCCATTTTAACTCCGCTTCTGTAAGGTGTCGAGGGAAGCAAGGCTCTGTTGAAATTTCCGTCGCTCATTTGCCTTTCTTGTCTTCGTATTTGTCTTTACCCCAGCACTTTTCCATTTGTGCTCGAAGTTTATCCTCTGCCGGATTGTTCTGAGGTTGCCAGAAACGTTGTCCTTTCAACTCGTCAGGCAAGAACTGCTGAAGAACGAAATTGCCTTCATAGTCGTGGGCATACTTGTAACCTTTGCTGTATCCGAGGTCTTTCATCAATGATGTGGGAGCATTCCTGAGGTGTAGAGGGACAGGTTGATTGCCGGTTTCCTGTACCTTTTGGAGTGCGTCGTTGATGGCCATGTAAGCGGAATTGCTCTTCGGACTTGAGGCAAGATAGACGGTTGCCTCAGCCAAAGGAATGCGACCTTCAGGCCAACCGAGTTTCATCACAGCGTCGAAAGCGGCATTAGCCAACAGAAGGGCATTCGGATTGGCGAGTCCAATGTCTTCACTTGCACTGATAACCAGCCTTCTTGCTATGAATGCAGGGTCTTCCCCACCCTCAATCATGCGTGCTAACCAATAGATAGCCGCATCCGGATCGCTGCCTCGAATGCTCTTGATGAAAGCAGATATGATGTCGTAATGCATTTCGCCATCCTTGTCGTAGGCCAGCGGATTCTGTTGCAAGCAATTTGTAACGGCTTCATCCGTTATTTCAACATCGCCTTCTTCGGGTGCTGACTCATAGACAAGCTCCAGTATGTTTAGCAACTTTCGCGCATCACCTCCACTGAAACGAATCAGCGCGCTTGTTTCAGTGAAACGGAATACACGCTTACTCAACTCGACATCATGCTCGACTGCATAGTGAGCGAGTTGAATTAAATCGTTCTCTTCAAGTGGCTTTAACGTGTAAACCTGGCAACGTGAAAGCAGCGGACGAATCACTTCGAAAGAGGGATTCTCCGTTGTAGCGCCGATGAGCGTGACGATTCCCTGTTCCACAGCCCCCAGCAAGGAGTCTTGTTGCGACTTGGAAAAACGGTGAATCTCGTCGATGAAAAGTATCGGATTGTTCTGGTTAAAGAACCTCGTCGAGCGAGCCTTCTCGATAACATCGCGCACGTCCTTAACGCCACTCGTCACAGCGCTCAATGTAAAGAAGGGTACTTCCAACTTGCGAGCGATAATACTTGCAAGCGTAGTCTTTCCAACTCCAGGAGGCCCCCAAAGGATAAAGCTGTTGACATGGCCGCTCTCCAACATTTTCCGAAGCACAGCACCAGGTCCAACCAGGTGTTGTTGCCCGATGTAATTGTCGAGCGTCAACGGACGCATTCTTTCTGCTAAAGGTTGCATAACGTTTGCAAAGATACGAAATTAAATCGAGAAACGAACCTAATTATTTAAGAAAAAGTTTCAACCCACAAAACATCACGAGTGATGCCTGAAAACTTAACACGTTAACTTGATAAACTTAACACGTTAAATTGCGAAACTTAACACGTTAAGTTTGCGAACTATCCACGTTAACTTTGCAAACTATCCACGGGTCGTTTGAACTTGACACGAATAGAAGCCCAACTTATACAAGGCGAAAAGCAATTGATTTGGGTGTTTCCCAAGCAGATTCTTGCGGATAGATGACCTGGTTATCCTAAAGAAAAAGCACGTCAAATCAAACAGATGCAAACGATTCAGACGCATTGCCATCTTGGAAACACGTACATTCTGCTTCTGCGCGGAACTCATTGTTGCAAGGGTTCGAAGGGCTGTCTCCGTCTTTTGAAGATAGTCTTCTGCATTCTCAAGACCGAGATGTGTCAGTTTATTCTCGATATGAAGTACGTTTATGTTGCGCTTCTTCAACTCCAAGCCGAATTGTGTATCCTCATGTCCGTATTGTTTCAGACTTTCATCAAAGCGTATTGATAGAAAAAGAATTCTTTGAATGAGGAAATTGAACGTGGTGAATTGTGCATAGGGATGCTGACGCCTGTATGATAGGGTGAGCCGCTTCTCTGCAGCAACCTCGTAATCATAACGAAGACGGGCTTCCGGTCGAGGACATTCGGGCAAGTTTCCAGTTCCTCCACACACGACTTGTGACTCATTTGAGGCAGTCAAATAGTCGGCAATGAAGTTCTGACTCTTCACTTCCGCATCAGCATCTATGAAGAGAAGCCACTCTCCTTTTGCTTCTTCGGCAAGTCGATTGCGTATCGAAGCTCGCCCAAGATTGTGTTCGGGCCTGTAGATATGCACTCTTTCATCTGTAGTCGGCAACTGAATTGCTTCGGCAGAACAGTCGTCACCTACAATTATTTCAGCATCCTCAGGCAATTGCTCCAGCAATTGTAGCACAAGATGGCTGCAATCGTAATTGTATGTTGGTATGAGAATAGAGAGTTTCATGGGTTAGAATGGCATTCCGACAGCGAAATGGAAGGTAAAGTCACGTTTGAACTTGGGATAAACTATGGGGAAATGTTGGCGGCTGTCCGTATAAGCAGGGTTAACCGCTTTCATGCCTGCATCGAATCGAAGGATGAAGAAATTAAAGTTAAGTCGCAAGCCGAGACCATATGAAACGGCAATTTGTTTCCAGAATTCATCGAAGCGGAACTGGCCTCCAGGCTGGTCTTTATAGTCCCTGATGGTCCAGATATTACCTGCATCAATGAAGGCTGCGCCGTCGATCTTCCAGAAGAGGTGTGTCCTGTACTCTGCATTCAAGTCGAGTTTGATGTCACCTGTCTGGTTGATGAAGTCGATTTTGCCGTCCGTTCCTTGGAAACTGCCTGGTCCAAGCTCACGAACACTCCAGCCACGAACGCTGTTGGCACCGCCGCTGAAGTATCGCTTTTCATAGGGAAGGATATAAGAATTGCCGTAAGGAAAGGCGATTCCAAGTGCCGCATGAAGTGCCAAGGAATTGTTCTTGTTGATGAGGAAACTTTTGCAGAAAGCGAAATCGAACTTCGCATATTGCGCATAAGCGATGTTGAAGAGTGTATATTTCCCTTCATCATTCTGCGGAGTCTTAGTCGCGCTAGTTATTCCATAGAGCAGATTGCCAGCAGTCTCAAGGGCGAGTCGAATGGTGTAGGCATTCGTTCCGTAGTTTGAGGCTGATGCTCCGAGCGGTCTTGAAGTGTAGGAGAAGTGATAGCTCCAGTTCATGATGAAGAGGTTCTCGTAGTTATACTTCAAGATAGCATTGCGATTCTGCGGGTCGCTCAAGTACTTTTCGCGGAAGGTGTCACTTATCCAAGGCATGAAGACGTAGTCGAGATTCAACAGATCAAAGCGATGCTGATACTGTCTGTTCATGCGTGTCCAACGATATCGCAGCGCTCCCGTAAGGACTCGACGATGGAACTCGGGTCGGTCTTGCGAATCAAAAGCCAGGTTTATCTCGGTTGTTGCTTGGGCATTACGTCGGAAAGAGGGGCGCAGAAAAGGGAACTTGAAGTCGGGAAACATAAGACCCGCCTCGACACTATACTCGATGAAGTTCTGGTCGGCATAGCCACTCAGTCCTTTTATCGCTTCGAAAGCGCCTCGAAGTTTAATATTAAACAGCTCCGAGCCCTTGAAGAGATTCCTGTTCTGGTAAGTAAGGCTGGCTGCAGCACCAAGGTCTCCAGCCGAGTTGGTGCCTTCAAGTTCAGCGCTAAATGAGTTTCGTTTGTTGGGAGACAACGAGATGCTGACATCAAGGGTGTCGCTACCGTCCTTTCTCTCCTCGATGCGAACGTTGGAAGCAAGTACTGCGCTTAGTCGAGTCATACGCGCATACGTCTCGTGCATATCTTTTTCCCGATAGAGTCCACCAGTGCTTATGGCCGTAGCATTCCTAAGAACCTTTGGACGCAGGAAAGGCTTTTCGTCCTGGAAGTCGTAAGTAATGTTCCCGATATGATAGCGATGATGCGAAAGGTCCGTTGAATCGGCATTTCCCGAGGCTGTCTTCACAATCATTTCGACATCGGCCAGATGTTGTCCAAGCGTGGTGTCCACGCGGAAGTGGACGTAGTCTTTGTTGAAATTATAGTAGCCATTCTCCACGAGCAAGCCGTAGAGCCTACTTCTTTCGGCATCCAATTCATTGATGCTATAAGGCTGTCTCTGCTCCGCATTCCGCCCTATCACTGGTTGATAGTTAAGGCTGTCGAGAATGTGATGCAGCGAATCGTCTTGAACATCAAAGGAGAAGTCGCGAATATGGTAGCGTTCATGAGGGACAATGCGATAGAATATCTTCATCTTGTCCTTCTTCGCTTTCTCCAGTAAAAGCACTTCTGCATTGAGATAGCCTTGGTTGCGGACTGCATGCTGCATGTTGTTGCAGGCCTGAATGGTGCGTTCGCGGTCGTATATGACAGGTGCTTCGCCCAAATGACGCAGAAAGCGATTGAAGCGTTTCGTGCTGTCTCTGCCCGAAAGGCTGTATATGCCAAGTGGAACATTAAAGATGGAGAACCACTTGCTGTTGGGCCTTTGAGGCATATAGGCCTGCAGTTCTTCCGTTCCCACTTGCTTGCCTTCGCTGCTGATGCTTGTTCCTGTAAGCAGATAGCCGTCTTCAGGAATGAAACGAGACGTGTGGCATCCGCTCAAAAGCATGAGGAAATGCAACAGAAGAACTGGTTTTATGAGTCGTTTTAGCAGATTCACGCTACAAAGATACGACAATTAGTTCATAATTCATCGTTCATAATTCATTATTTTATTATTTTTCGTAACTTTGCAGACAGCAATGAACCATAAACCATGATATCTCGAACTCGTATTAAATGGATTAAGTCTCTGGAGATGCGGAAGTATCGTCTGCAAGAGAAAGCATTTGTTGCCGAAGGGCCTAAGCTCGTGGGCGAACTGCTTCCCTACTCCACTCCTTTATATATAGCAGCCACAAAGGACTGGCTCGACGCGAACCGTCACCTTCTTCGAGCAGTCAAAGAGGTGGACGAGGTGAGTCAAACGGAGTTGGAAAGGGCGAGTCTCTTGCGAACGCCTCAAAGTGTCTTGGCCGTTATGCCCATTCCTGAGAGGCGGCTCGACATTTCGTCCTTGCAGAAGAAGCTTGTCATAGCGCTGGACAGCGTACAAGACCCGGGCAATCTTGGCACGATTCTTCGCATAGCAGACTGGTTCGGCATTCACGAGGTCTTGTGTTCCGAGGGAACGGCCGACGTTTATAATCCGAAATGTGTGCAGTCCTGCATGGGAGCTTTGGCGAGGGTCAAGGTCTTTTACTGCAACCTTCCGGAGGTGCTTGGGCAGGTCGAGATGCCTGTCTTCGGCACTTTCCTCGACGGAACAGATATATATAAGGAAGAACTTTCGGGGGAAGGAATCATCGTGATGGGCAACGAAGGGAACGGCATCAGCCAGCCTGTTGCGAAGCTGGTGAACCGTCGTTTGTACGTTCCGAACTACCCAAAAGGTTCACTCACCACAGAGAGTCTCAATGTGGCGGTCGCTACGGGAATCGTTTGTGCTGAGTTCAGGAGGAGATAACCCTACTCGTCTTCGTCGCTTTCGCTAACGTCTTCGATTGAGAGACCTTCCTCTTCGAGGTCTTTCACGTCGGCTTCTGGCGTCAGACTGCTGTAGTAAGTGTCGTCGTTGTCGAGCACATCGTCGTCGTTCTCCTCGTCGTTATTCAGGTCTTCGGGCAGAGAAATGGGATTTCCGTCTTCGTCGTATTCCCTTTCCGGCAGGTCCATGTGAATCTTCTCGACTGGGTCTTTCTTCTTCGCGAAGATAGCTTCCACCCAAGTTCCCTTGGGTATTTCCAGAACATCGAAGCCCTGTGCCACCTTCTTATCTACGGTGCCGCCAGGAGTATGAATGCGGCTTGCGGGAAGTTGGGTCGTGCTTATCTCGAAACCAGTCTCTATAATGTCGCGAATAGCAAGGGCTATTGCGTCCCATCCGCCGCCGAAGTTGCGGTCGATAAGCTCCAGAAGCATGGCAGTCGAAATGTGTCGGATGTTCTCGTAGCTGAGGTCTGTGATGCGTTCGATTGCTTTTCTGCGGATAGCCACACAGCCTTTCTCCTCGTTGCAATGTGTCAACTTAGCCCAGCCGCCGTTCTCATATTTGGCAGCCTCGCGCTCGTCTGCAGGATTATAATGTACCACCTCGAAGGCAAGCCTGATGGTGTTGAGCAACTTCATCTCGCTGATGCTGAAGTCCTCACCTTGTCTTTCGCGCTCCCAAGCCTCGGAAATTGCATATTCATCGAAGTCCCAAATATTGTTTGAATTGAGGTCCAAGATGCTTTCAAGCTTCTTAACAGTCTTCTTCGGAGCCTTCTTTTTGGCGGTTTTCTTCTCTTCTTTCATAGTTTGTTTGCGTTAAATCTGCTGCAAAGATACGAATAAGCGAGCAGAATACAAAGAAAAACGAAAAATTTTTCTATTGTATTCTCGAGCAAAAGTAACTTCGACTGAAGGTCAAAGATACGAACAAGCGAGCCCAATACAAAAGAAAAACGAAAAATATTTCTGATTACAAACGGATAATCTTATACTTGAGCGTTTGAAGATGTCTCTGAAAGCGTCTGCCAACGTGACACGTTAAGATGCTAAACTTAACACGTCATCTTCGCAAACTTAACACGTTAACTTGAGCAACTTAACACGCTATCTTTGTAAACCTATCACGCCATCTTTGGAATCGTCCAAAGTAGAGATGTGTTTTTATCCATAATGTTTGGTTATTTGCTCGCTTTTATGTACCTTTGCATCATGAATCAATTCGAGCTTATATCTGATTATGTTCCGACGGGAGACCAGCCCGAAGCCATTCAGCAGCTGACGGATGGCATCCGAGAGGGCGTTAAGGCTCAGACGCTTCTGGGCGTGACGGGCAGCGGAAAGACGTTCACCATCGCCAACGTCATCCGTAACATCAACCGCCCTACCCTCATCCTCTCGCACAACAAGACGCTTGCCGCTCAGCTCTACGGCGAGATGAAGCAGTTCTTTCCGCACAACGCTGTGGAGTACTACGTCAGCTACTACGACTACTATCAGCCGGAAGCCTACATGCCTTCTACTGATACGTACATCGAGAAGGACTTGGCCATCAACGAGGAAATCGATAAGATGCGGCTCTCGGCTACAAGCGCTTTGCTTTCGGGGAGGCAGGATGTCATCGTGGTTAGCAGCGTTTCCTGCATCTATGGAATGGGCAATCCATCGACTTTCTACGAGAGTCTGCTCGAACTTCACGTTGGTCAGAAGCTTGACCGAAACGAGTTGTTGCGTCGCCTGAACGAGCTGCTTTATGTCCGCAACGATATAAGTCTGTCCAGAGGGGAATACAGGGTGAAAGGCGACACGGTGGATATTGCCCTTGCCTACAGCGATTTCCTGCTCAGAATCACTTTCTGGGATGATGAAATAGAGAGCATCGAAGAGCTTGATGCTGAGTTGCTTGTACGCATTCAGCTCTATGATTGCTACAAGATATATCCTGCCAATCTCTTTATGACCACGAAGGATGCTCAAGACAGGGCAATCGTGCAGATTCAGGAGGACCTTCGAGCGCAGGTTTCTTTCTTTGAGAGTCAAGGGAAAGAGCTTGAAGCAAAGCGTCTGCACGAACGCGTGACCTACGATATAGAAATGATTCGCGAGCTGGGACATTGTTCCGGAATAGAGAACTACAGCCGTTACTTCGATGGACGCAAGCCGGGAACGCGCCCGTATTGTCTGCTCGACTTCTTCCCCAAGGACTTCCTCATGGTCATCGACGAAAGCCATGTGTCTGTGCCTCAACTGCATGCGATGTACGGCGGAGACCAGGCCCGCAAGACGACTCTCGTGGATTATGGCTTCCGTCTGCCTGCTGCGAAGGACAACAGACCGCTGAAGTTCGAGGAGTTTCAAGAGATGACGAACCAGATTATATACGTCAGCGCTACTCCTGCGGACTATGAAATTCAGCAAAGCGAAGGCGTTGTCGTGGAACAAGTCATCAGACCAACGGGCTTGCTCGACCCTCTCATCGAGGTTCGACCTACGGAAAATCAGGTGGACGACCTCATGGAAGAGATTCAAGGGTGCATCGAAAGGAAGGAACGTGTGCTGGTCATCACGCTCACGAAACGTATGGCCGAGGAAATGACGGAGTATTTGCTTGGCAATGGCATTCAGGCAACTTACATCCATAGCGACGTCGATACGCTCGACCGCGTACGCATTCTGAGTGAACTTCGCTTGGGGAAGCACGATGTGCTGGTCGGCGTGAACCTCCTCAGGGAAGGCCTCGACTTGCCGGAAGTCTCGCTTGTCGCCATCCTCGATGCAGACAAGGAAGGTTTCCTGCGCAACCAAAGAAGCCTGACACAAACGATAGGTCGTGCCGCTCGAAATGTCAACGGCAAAGCCATCATGTATGCCGACACCATTACAGAAAGCATGGCTGCCACCATCAACGAGACCAATCGACGTCGCGAAAAGCAGTTGCATTACAACGAAGAGCACGGCATCACTCCTCGGCAGATACGCAAAGACCAGTCATCTCCCTTCAATACTGGTCTGGAAGGACCGCAAGCATACGTCGAACCGGCACATTATGAAGTCCTTGCAGTTGCTGAAGCAGAGACAATGACACTCGAAGAGAAGAAGCAGCGCATAGCGAATCTCAAGAGGAAGATGCAGGAAGCAGCCAAGAAACTGGAGTTCGTCGATGCCGCCATCTTGCGCGACGAAATGCTTCGCCTGCAAGCAGAAATAGAAGAGCAACAATAAGAAAAAGCTTCGCCAACTAATAAAGTCAGCGAGGCAAACGGGTTTTCTCGGGTGTATTTAATGTTTGTTTGTGGGTATCCCTACATTATATAAATGTATAATGAAGGTTAAAGCATCATTTCTTTATCTTCTCCCAGGTGTTTTGCTGTGAAGCATCGATGGCAAAGAGGATTTCGTAGGCCTTGTCTTTCTCCTCGCGCGTACCTTTCTTCTCGTAGATATTAACCAGTTCATCGCGCTTATATTCCGTGAAGAGTTGTGCTACACGGGTCAGGTTCTTTGCCGTATTGGCTTCATGAAGCAGTTCGAGAGCGTCTGTAATCGTGGCACGAGCACTATCCGGAACTTCAGTCATGCGGTCGAGGCCTTTACGATGATATATGTAGTTGAACTCTCGCATGCACTCCAAAGCTCCATCCATATAGTCATTCAGCAAGCCATAACGATTGCCGCTGTCGCCAAATGTCTTCCACCCCGGGAAGCCCATGCTCTCGCCTGCAATGGCAATGTCTTGTGCAACATGGAAACAATCCGTGCCTCCCATTGGCGCCATCGTGTCGAGGTCCATACCTATTATCATATAGGCATAATAAGCAAGCAGCGCCACAAGGTTGTTGTCTATCTGATTCTCCTGATACTCAAGCTGGTCGAACTCGTTGAACTCGAATGTAAAGTCTTTGTCGTTCACCGCATATGCCACCGTATTGTATGTGCTTCCGTAAACAGGGCGACTGCTATTCATAAGCAAAGTGCACTCGAGGGTGTTCTCGTCTTGCTTGTATGTGTTGACTGTTATGTTGAAGTTGCACTGTATCTTCTCGTTCTCACGGAAAGGAATCTCTGTCCATTTGTGATTGTTGAGGAAGTCCGTCAACTTCGTCTGCAACGCATCAAACACTTCGGTTCTTGTCGTTTCGATTTGCGTATGATTAATCGTCACACGAGCCTCAAGCTCCTGTGCATTCACCATTGACCATTGACAATTAACAATTGACCATAGGAGCAAGAATAGAATATGCTTGAAATACTTCATTTTTTCATTCTTTCATTTTTTCATTTGTTGAACCAAATGTTCAACAATGTCCTCTGCCACTTCCCTCTTTGTCTTCGTGTCATAAGCTGTAAGCCCATTATGACGGTCGATGATGGTCACTTTGTTTGTGTCAACGCGGAAGCCTGCACCTTTGTCCTGAAGACTGTTCAAGACGATGAAATCGAAGTTCTTACGCTCCAGTTTGTCCTTAGCATTCTTTTGTTCGTTGTCCGTTTCGAGAGCAAAGCCAACGAGCATTTGCTTCTTTTTCTTGACAGCACCAAGAGCCGCAGCAATGTCTTGTGTAGGCTGCAACTCAAGTTTCAGGTTATCTCCCTTACGCTTTATCTTCTTATCGGCAGTCGTCTTTGGCGTGAAGTCAGCAACAGCAGCACAAAGGATTGCAACATCTGCTTTGGGGAAATGCTTCGTCGCTGCCTCATACATCTGCTGCGCACTCTCCACATCAATGCGCTTGATGCCTGGATGTTTTGCCTGCAACATGACTGGACCGCTGACGAGCGTCACCTCTGCTCCTTGCTCTGCACAAACCTCGGCAAGTGCAAACCCCATCTTTCCGCTGCTATAATTGCCAATGAAGCGAACGGGATCAATCTTCTCGTAAGTTGGGCCAGCCGTGATGAGCACTTTCTTGCCGGCAAGTTTCTGTTGCTTAGCGAAGAACTGCTCAATGGCTTCAACAATCTTCTCAGGCTCTTCCATGCGTCCTTTACCTTCCAGTTTGGAAGCAAGGAAACCAGTTCCAGGCTCGATAATGTGGTTGCCGTAACTCTGTAGCTTCTGCAGATTGGCCTGCGTTGAAGGGTGAGCATACATGTCGAGGTCCATTGCGGGAGCAACAAACACTGGAGCTTTGGCTTTCCCTTCGGCCGCCGAGCTTTGCTTCATGCTTAAGTAAGTGGTTACAAGCATGTTGTCGGCTATGCCGTTTGCCATTTTGCCGATGGTACTTGCCGAAGCTGGGGCAACAAGCATCGCATCTGCCCAAAGCCCAAGACTCACATGAGAATGCCAACTGCCATCTCTTCTATCGAAGAACTCGCTGACGACAGGCTTCTGTGTCAAGGTTGCCAACGTGAGAGGCGTGATGAATTCCTTTGCAGAGGGAGTCATTACGACCTGAACTTCTGCACCTTTCTTGATGAGAAGTCGGGCAAGAATGCAAGCTTTATAGGCAGCAATGCTACCCGTAATGCCAAGTACTATCTTCTTATTTTCCAGCATACTTAAGCGCAAGTCGTTCAAGAGTTTGTTTCGTGTTCATCGTGAAGTCACCTTGAAGCATCCAAACCTTATAGTTAGGGTCTTTCTTGAGGACATCCTTCACAGCTTGACCTTTGTATTTGCCAAAGTTGATTATCTCGACACCTTTCTCGTCATAGACAAATCGGCAGGCAAGGTCAACACCCTTTTGTATTTGCGTGAAGTCGGCAAGATAGGCGACATCGTTCTTCAATTCTGGATAGCGGTCGAGCTGTGCTTCGAGGACTTCCAGTGTTGCCCTTGTGTCGGCAAGTGCGCTATGAGCATTCTCGAGGTTCTTCCCGCAATAGAACTTATAGGCAGCAACGAGGGTGCGTTGTTCCATCTTGTGGAAGATGTTCTGCACATCGACCAACTTCTTCTCGTTGATGTGGATGTCGATACCGCAAAGTGCAAACTCCTCGGCCAGCATCGGCACATCGAACTTGTTGCTGTTATAGCCAGCCAGATCGCAACCTTCGAACACTTTCGCCAGCTCTTCTGCCTTCTCCTTAAAGACAGGACAATCTTTGACATCTTTATCTGTGATGCCATGAACGTCGCTTGCCTCCTTAGGAATATGTATCCCAGGATTGAAACGAAGCGTTTCTGCCCTTTCGTTTCCGTTAGGCTCGAGACGAATGTAACAGAGTTCTACGATATGGTCCTTGCCGATAACAAGTCCCGTCGTCTCGAGGTCGAAGAAGATGATTGGCCTTTCGAGCTTGAGTTTCATCGTTATTTTAATTCATAATTCACAGTTCATAATTCATAATTATGGCTACGCACTGATTCTTCGCGAAAGTAAAAATTATGAATTGTGAATTGTAAATTGACTTGTCAGTCTTCTACGCGCATCGGCATGAGAAGCATCAGCACCTCGTCTTCTGGGTTATCATCGGCAGGACGAATCACTCCAGGACGGCTTGGGTCGGCCACTTCAATCTTGAGTGTTTCGCTATCCAAGATGCCTGCAATCTCGAGCAGGAAGGTGCAGCTGAAGCCAATGCTGATGGGGTTGCTCGTATATTCGCAAAGGATAAATTCCTCGGCGCGAGTAGCGTATTCGTTGTCCTGACCAGTCAACTTGATGTTGTTGTTGCCCAGTTCGAGCTTAACAAGACCGCTGCTCTGGTTGCAGAAGACGCTGACACGCTTCAAAGCGCTGATTAATGCCTGGCGGTCAACACGAGCCGAGAAGGGATTATTCTCGGGGATGACGGCGTTGTAGTTGGGGTAACGACCTTCGATGAGGCGGAAGTGCATCACCATGTCGGCAGAGGAAATGGTAGCCTTCTCGTTGTCGAAAGCGATGGTGATGTTCTCGTCTTCCTTCGTCAGGACAGCCTTCAGGATGGCAGAAACCTTCTTCTGAAGGATGAAACCTGCAGTCAGACCAGTCTGGACGGTCTTGTTCGTGTTGCGAACCAGCTTGCGGCCATCTGTACCGGCAAACACGATGCAGTCGGGCTTGATGTCCACATAGATGCCGTTCATCACGAGACGAATCTCGTCGTTGGCTGTTGCGAAGAGACAACGATTGATGCCGTTGAGCAGAACACTTGCGGGCAATTCGATGCGAGTTGCATCGTCGCCAACAGTCTTAGCCATAGGATAAGGAGCAGCATCCATTGCCATCACAACGAATGAACCAGAGTTGTGAACAACCTTCACCTCCTGAGTATCGGGATTATAACCGATGTTGAGGGGCTGTTCGGCCAGTTCCTTCATCGACTCGATGAGTGTCTTTGCAGGGATGCAGAAGCGAGCATCGCCGGTTTGCTCAATAGCGGGAACTGTTGTGATGAAATACTTTTCGCTGTCGGAAGCAGTGATGGTAATTGTGCCACCAGCAACATCGAGCAGGAAACAATCCAGAATAGGCATAGAGTTCTTGCTTGCCATCACCTTGCTGGCAGCAGTCAGGCGGCCATAGAAAGCCGTACTTGATACTTTGAAATTCATAATATAATTAGTTATGTGTATATTTTCGCACGACAAAGATAGTTTTTTTTCGAGCGATAACAAAGAAAAGAAGAGAAAAAAACACGCAAAAAGAAAAACTTTAAACTCTAAACTTTAAACTTTAAACTTTATTTCGTATCTTTGCAGCCAAATTATAACTACAAACATACAACAAACACACAAATGGAATTAACAGGAAAGATTATTGCAGAGTTCAACGAAAGAGGTGGAGTTAGCAACAGAACAGGCAACGAATGGAAGGCTAAGTCATATGTTATGGAGGTACCAGGAGAGTTTCCTCGCAAGTTGGTTTTCGACGTTTTTGGCGTTGACCGCCTTCAAGCCTTCAACATTCAGATTGGTGAAACCCTGACAGTTCATTTCGACATTGATGCTCACGAATATAACGGACGCTGGTTCAACGATGTTCGTGCCTTCCGTATCGACCGCGGTCAGGCTGCTCCAACAGCCACTCCAGAAGCAGCCCCAGCCCCAGAAGCACCAGTTGCTCCTGCATCTCCTCAAGTTGATGCTGCCGCAACGATTCCCTTCGAGGCACCATCTGCAACGGATGATCTGCCTTTCTAGGCAATCAATAATTCATAATTCACAATTATTCTTTTCGCGAAACTTAGGACATGATCTTAATTATGAATTAAGAATTATGAATTATGAATTAACATTGGCTCCGTAGCTTAGCTGTATAGAGCGTCAGATTCCGGTTCTGAAGGTCCTGGGTTAGAATCCCAGCGGAGTCACTTCAAAATTATAAGGCTGCATGAATAATGCGGCCTTAATTTTGTTTTGGTTTGAAACATATATCAACATCAAATAACTAATGGACTAAAGAAATTAGTTGAAAATGTCCTAAAAAAGTGTGATTTTGCCCCAATTTCCTTGCGATATTTTCGGCCAAACAGTGCCGAGGACGAATAGAACGCGCATAATCGAGGTTTGCTATCTGCTTGATATACAGATGCTGTAGTTTCATATGCATAAAATATTCCCGAAATATGCGTAATATATGCGTGTTTTGTGCAAAAATTAGACGTGTCGAAACGCTCAACTTCACGTGTGAAGTTTGCAAAATCGACGTGTCGAGTTGGAAAAGTTCACGTGTGAAGTTTGAAATTTCCTTGTTTCGACTCTCAAAAGTTGACATTAGGAAAAAATCTTTACAACATTTTGAGTAAAATCATAATACAAGATTTGTAAAGTTTTTGGATTGTTTCCAATAATTGTCGGATTGTAAATTTTTGTGTGAGTGCTCACGTCTTCCTGTTTATTTGAAGAAAGACATAAAAAAACTCTCCCCAAGTTCGGGGAGAGTTTTGATGTATCTTATTTAATCATTCAACCTTAATCTTTCATCCTTTTCAGCACGCAGGCAGTACGAGTAGGCAGGTAGAGCTTGAGCCAGCCCTTGTTGTCACGAGCCAAATCGCGATCATAAACAGTGTAGTGGATGAGCTTATCGTCGTTGAATCCGTTGCCGCCGAAAGCTGGGTCGTCGGTATTGAGAAGGTACTCGTAGGCACCCGTCTCCACCATGAAGCCATAGTCGCAATAGCTGCTGAAGGGGCTGAAGTTGAAGAAGAACAGGAGGTCTCCACGACGGAAAGCAAGGACTTGGTCCCCGTCGTTATGCCAAATCTCGACAACGGCCTGCTTCTCGTAGCTCTTGTGCTTCTTGAGCAACTTAATCATGGCTTGGTCGAAGTCTCCGAGATAATGGTAGCAGAGATCCTTATTATCAACGAGGTTCCATTGGCGACGGGCATATTTGTAGCTCCAGCCATTTCCTTCGCGTGGGAAGTCCACCCATTCGGGATGTCCGAACTCGTTACCCATAAAGTTGAGGTAGCCGCCGTTGATGGTGCTTAGAGTAGCCAGGCGAATCATCTTGTGAAGGGCAATACCACGGTTTACATTCGAGTTCTCGTCGCCCTTCTTGAAGTGCCAGTACATATCAGAGTCAATGAGGCGGAAGATGATGGTCTTGTCGCCCACAAGTGCCTGGTCGTGGCTCTCGCAATAGGAGATTGTCTTCTCGTCACGACGACGGTTTGTGAGTTCCCACAAGATGGAACTTGGCTTCCAGTCTTCATCACGCAGCTCCTTTATAATCTTAATCCAGTAGTCAGGAATGTTCATGGCGAGGCGATAGTTGAAGCCATAGCCTCCGTCCTTCATCGGAACAGCAAGTCCAGGCATTCCGCTCACTTCCTCGGCAATGGTGATGGCATTCTTGTTGACGCTGTGGATGAGCTCGTTAGCAAGGGTCAGGTAAGTGATGGCGTCACCATCCTGATGTCCGTTATAGTAGTCTCCGTAGCTCATGAAGCTCTCCCCAAGTCCGTGGCTGTAGTAGAGCATAGAGGTGACACCGTCGAAGCGGAAGCCATCGAAGTGGAACTCCTCGAGCCAATACTTGCAGTTACTAAGCAGGAAATGCAGCACTTCGTTCTTGCCATAGTCGAAGCAGAGGCTGTCCCAAGCTGGATGCTCACGACGGTCTCCCTTGTTGAAGTACTGGCAGGGGTCGCCGGCAAAGTTAGCCAGGCCCTCCACTTCGTTCTTCACGGCATGACTGTGCACGATATCCATCACGACAGCTATGCCCATGCTATGTGCCTTATCTACAAGCGATTTAAGTTCATCAGGCGTACCAAAGCGAGAACTTGGAGCGAAGAAACTGCTCACGTGATAGCCGAAGCTTCCATAGTAAGGATGCTCCTGAATGGCCATAATCTGAATGCAATTGTACCCGTCAGCAGCTACGCGAGGCAGGATGTTGTCGCGGAACTCCGTATAAGTGCCGATGCCCTCCTTGTCCTGGGCCATACCGATGTGGCACTCGTAGATGAGCAAGGGGTTTGTCGTGGGACGGAACTTCTCCACCTTCCATTGGTAAGCCTCTTCGGGACACCATACTTGCGCGGAGAAAATGTGTGTCTGTTCGTCCTGCACAACACGATTTGCCCAAGCTGGGATGCGTTCTCCCTGGCCACCTTCCCAATGCACGATAAGCTTGTAGAGGGAGCCATGCTTGAAGCTCTTGTTCTTGATTTTGATTTCCCAGCTGCCATTGCCGCCTTTGACGCGTTTCATGGCATAACGGGGACTTTCCGTCCACTTGTTGAAGTCACCTACAACATAGATTTCCGTGGCATTTGGAGCCCATTCACGCAGGACAAATCCGTCCTCCGTCTTGTGCAGACCGAAGTAGAGGTAGCCTGTGGCAAACTCGCTGAGATTGTTTGTGCCGCCAGTCAGTTCAGCCATCTTATAGACAGCCTGAGCATGACGTCCGTTGATGGCATCTGCAAAGTCCTGCAAACCGCTATCGTTCTTGATGAGACGAAGCACTTCGGGTTCCTGGACAACCTTTTTGACTTTCGCATTCGCTGCACCTTTCTTCTTGGTGCTTTTCTTTGTTTCCTTTTCGGAAACTTTCGCTTTAGTACGAGCCATTTATATTTACTATTTGACGATTTACTATTTACTATTTAAGGTCGGAACAAACTCTCCCACGTCATCCACTCATTCTACATTCTACCACGTTCCGACGGCAATTCCATCCTGATAGACAACCTTGCGCAGGATCTGCCCATTCTTGTCTTTCTCGAGGAACTCACCATTTTTCTTGTCTGCGCTGAAGTTGCCTTCATAGCGTATGCCGTCAATATCCACAAGGATGCCTTTGCCTTCTTTCTGTCCATTACGGAACGTTCCCTTGAAGCGGGTACCATCTGCTTGACGCAGGATGCCCTCTCCATCGAGCACTCCATCCGTCCAATGGCCATCATATTCATCGCCATTAGCCCAATGATACTTGCCCTGTCCGTGCTGTTTATTGTGACGCCACTGGCCTACGTAGGAGGCTCCTGTGTGCCAGATGAACGTGCCCATGCCATCTTGTTCGCCAGCATTGAAGTGGCCCACGTACTTATCTCCATTGGCAAAGGTATAGATGCCTTCACCCGTACGCTGTCCGTTTACATACTGACCCTCATATCGATTGCCGTCAGCAAAAGAGAAGATGCCCTTACCATGCTGTTGGTCGTCTGCCCAGTCACCTGTATAAGAGTCTCCCGTAGAATATGTAAAAGTGCCCTTGCCATGCTTCTGATTCTCATGCCAGGAGCCTTCATATCGGTTCCCATCACGCCAGTCAAACACGCCCTGGCCTTCTTTCATGTCGTTCTTCCATTGCCCTTCGTAGTAAGCGCCACCCTGAGCATAGGTGTATTTGCCTGTACCTTCACGTTTGTCCTGCATCCAATTGCCAACATAAGTGTCGCCATTGTAGTAGTACATCGTGCCAAGTCCCTGCTGATAGTCTTTGAACCAGAGACCTTCATAGCGATTGTTGTTGGCAAAGTAATAAGTGCCCTTGCCGTGTTGCTGGTCCTGGAACCACTCGCCTTCGTACTTCTCGCCATCAGCAAACTGATAGATGCCCATGCCCTGACGTTTGCCTTTAACGTATTCACCCTCGTGCCAGTCACCATTGGAATAGACGGTCTTACCCTTTCCATAGGGCTTTCCCTTGAACAACTCTCCTTGGTATTCACCACCACCCGAGAATGTGTAGTTGCCTATCCTTATCTGTTGAGCTTGAAGGCTTAAGGAGGACAGGAAAAGAATGATATATAGCGAGAAAGCGGAATGCTTCATTCGGTCGTATTATTTACGCAGCAAAGGTACAACAATTATTTCAATCCTGCAAATAAAACACGCGAAAAGCGCCTCGCGAAGCACTTTTTAACACACTTTGAGGTATCGACAAAGCCCTGGAATCATTCAAAAGTGAGCTGTAACTTGCTCACCAATTCCCCAACATCGGCATTCTGTTTCTTCAGGACCTTCAGCATCTCCTGCGGACTGTAGGACTTCACAACCTCCTGCATCTCTTCGAGTTGGGTCTCTAAAAGGAAACTATCATTTCTGAGTTCCTTGCGCATAATAGCCAGAATCTGAGGCATCTGGCTCTCAACCGTCTGCTGAACCTGAGGATTACTAACAGCAAGCAGGGCATTGTTCTCATCTTTGACGGTAGGCTGAAGACTCTTCAAACGCTTGGCTAAAGCAACACTTTCGTGAGGCAAGGAGTCGATAAAGGCAAACCAAGCCGCAGTCAGTTTCTCCGAGTTGATAGGCTCCGAACCACCTGTTGCCTCCATATCTGGAGCTGTTGGTGCTGCCTCTTCATCCTTCTTGCCAGCCCCAAAGTGTTTGAAGCTTACCTTGGTTAGTTTTTTAGGTGCAGCAGGGTCGGAAACTACCTGTGCTTTGTCGGGCAAGATGGCAGGCTTAGTTTCCGAATTAGGCACGTTAACTTGGGCAACTTGGCTGGGCTTCTCAACTGGCTTCGTTGCCTCTGCTTTTGGAACAGAAACTGGTTGGGGTGCAGATTGCGTTTGCGCTTCTTTCTTAACAGGTTTTATTATCTGGGCAGGGCCATGCCCGGAAGCATCCGAATTGTCTGGCTCTGACGCTTGAGCACTCTGGATGAGGCATATCTCAACCTGCAGTCGTTTGTTTCGACTAGTACGATAAGCCTGGTCACAATCATTGCTGAGTTTCAGCACCTTATAAACAAAATGAATTGGGCAGCGCCGGGCTTGTTCCTGATAACGAGAACGCATCTTCTCGCTCATCTCAAGCAAAGGCAAAGTCACGGCATCACGGCTCACAAGCAAGTTGCGCATATGTGTGGCAAGACCGGCTATGAAGTTGCCTCCGTCGAAACCCTTCTGCAGCACATCATTCAAGAGAAGGAGGCAATCAGGAACCTTTCCTTCGAGGAAATAATCCACCAGTTTGAAGTAGTATTCCTGGCTCAGGACATTCAGGTTCTGGCAGACATTCTCGTACGTTAAGTTTCCGCCCGAGAAACTTACCATTTGGTCGAAGATGGAAAGGGCATCTCTCATGCCGCCATCAGCCTTCTCTGCTATGAGGGAAAGTGCTTCTGGTTCTGCCTTATAACCTTCTTTCTCAGCCACATACATCAGGTGGTCGATAGTATTCTTCGTAGTCATCCGCTGGAAGTCATACACCTGACATCGACTCAAGATTGTGGGAAGAATCTTATGCTTTTCGGTCGTGCAGAGGATGAAGATAACGTAGGAAGGCGGCTCCTCCAAGGTCTTAAGGAAAGCATTAAAGGCAGATGGGGAAAGCATGTGCACCTCGTCGATGATGAACACCTTGTACTTGCCCGTCTGAGGCGGGATGAGGACCTGTTTGCAGAGTTCTCTGATGTCGTCCACAGAGTTGTTGCTGGCAGCATCAAGCTCGTGGATGTTCATGGAGCGCTGCTGGTCGAAGGCTTGGCAGCTTTCGCACTTTCCACAAGGTTCCCCACCCTCTTGCGGGTCGAAGCAATTGATGGCTTTTGCAAAGATGCGTGCACAAGTGGTTTTACCCACGCCACGAGGTCCACAGAAGAGATAGGCATGAGCCAACTTTCCACTACTGATGGCATTCTTCAACGTGGTAGTCAACGACCGCTGACCTACGACAGAGTCGAAGTTAAGCGGACGATATTTGAGTGCAGAAACAATGTATTCTTCCATTTGCTTAATATATTTCTGCAAATATAAGAAAAAAATATGAACTATGAACTATGAACTACAAACTTTTTTCGTAACTTTGCGGAAAATTAAATTACAGACTTCTTATGAGCAAAATACATTCCGCTTGGCTTTTTATGTGCAAGCATAAATATCTACTCACAGTTCTACTTATTGTCTTGATTGTGGGCGTGGTGGACGAAGACAGTTTCCTGAACCGCCATCCGCGTCGTGTACGCATTGACAACCTTAGGAAAGAAATTGCAAATTACAAGCAACAATACAACGAAGCCGACAGGAAGATTCGTGACTTGGAGAACAATCCGAAGGCTGTAGAAAAGATTGCTCGCGAGCGTTACCACATGAAACGTGCCAACGAGGATGTGTTTGTCTTTGTCGGCGAGCAAGAGGAGGGCAACGAGGAACCTGCTGAAACAGACGAGGAATGAGAGAACTTACCCCACTTCAGAACTGGTGTTTCCGCATCGGAGCTGTTTTGATGCTCGTCGGAGCAGCAATATATATAATGTATCCTATGGTGGGGATGTATGTCTTCGGCATAGGAACTTTGATGTTTAGCCTGATGCAAGTGCAGACGGAGTACTTGGGGAGGAACATCACACTCATTCGTCTTCGCCGCCAACAACTACTTGCCTGCTGCTGTTTCGTGCTCACTTTGGTGATGATGAGCATGCAGCAACATCAATGGGGACCTTTCCGCAGACAGGAATGGGTTGTTGCCCTGACAATCGGCTGCGTGCTGGAACTCTACACCAGCTTCCGCATTCCACAGGAACTGAAGAAGGAATGATTCTTATTTGATAAATCCATAATCTTCTCAAAACCTACGGAAGCATGTTCTTGAAATGCAGGAACAAATCACTTTCTGTGTCTCCTAAGGCTATTAAAAGGTTATAAATAGCCTGAGCATGCATTACTTTTATCTTTCCACTTAGTTGTAAAGAGGAAAACCGCTTGACGAATCTTTGTGCTTCAAGCTGCGAGGATTCGCTGAGGGAGCCTTGTGATTTCTTCTCTTCTAGCAGCTTTTCACTGTCTGCGATAAGGGTACGGACTTTCTTATACGCGCGTGATGTATAGGATTTTCCTTTGCCGTCTGTTACTTTTGCTAAGTCAAGAAGTTGAAGATTGTTGGCTGAAATCCTTGGGGTACGCACAGCTAGGACATTACCAAGAGGAACGATGATGCATCCACCTTCGTGTCCCTTGACACTTTCCAATACACCTTTTATGCCAGAAAACTCGCCTTCGAAAACAGAAACTATATCTCCTGCCATCAGTTCTTTGCTGCTTGGAACGAAGTATTCGACTTCGCCCTCCATAATATCAACGACTTTTTGCATCATCAGCATCTCTTCGTCGGATATATAGATGCAACATGTTGGAGACGTTGCTGGGTGAAGGAAACGCAAAGTTGCATCGAAAGGCGGTTCCTGCCGAAGTCGAAGTATGTCTTCTCTGGTTGCCCTAAGGAAGATATAATTGCCGGCTATAAGACGCTTATGCTCAATGGATTTACCTTCGACAACGAGTCGTGTAACGTCCAGAGGCACAAAGAAATCCAGGATTCCAGTCGTCTTGCTTTCAGCCTTCTTATGTTCTAATATGTCGAGGATGCTGATGTCGCCATTGTTGCAGTACATTACAAGCCACGGCATAGGCTGATTATTGGTTAAATTAGTGTTGGTATTAGGTTTCATATCTACATTTCTGAATGCAAAGATAGCAAAAAGAATCGAAACTTCCAAAGAAAATTCCGACAAAGTGCATAACTATTCTCCAATTCCTTTGCGAAGTTGCCCAAAACGTGATGCAATGCCGCTTTGAATGACATCTCACGTTTACCTTAGAAACTCGGCATGTCGAATCAGCAAACTCGACACGTCGAATCAGCAAACTCGACACGTCGAAATTGCAAAGATGGCACGTTAAGTTTGGCAAATACCTTAAGGAGGCTTGACGTTTCTTAATTGGAAACTTTTAAAGGTTCCGTAAGAATCTTTTCGTAGAACTGCCTTGGAGTGATGCGGACGGGCTCTTTCATGAGTTCAGGACGGCTCCAACTACGCAGCAACAGACGGAAATATTCGGGGTCTTCGGCAGGCATCATGAAGGGTTTGTGAACTTTGCCCTGCTTGTCGAAATATGCGAAGTAGGTCCTCGTGTAGTTTCCGTCATCACGCCGACTCTCGAACATTATCCATCTATCGTTGCTCGAGAAGGACGGATAGCTCTCAGGAAGGGAACTGTTCATCGCTTTGGTATCGAGAAGTTCACCTGTCTGGAGGTCAAGAATTTCTATCTCCGCACTCGTGTGCCAGATGTGAAAAAGCCCATTCGGACCTTCTGCGAAGAGCACATAACGACCGTCTTGAGACACGCGAGGCTGCACAGCACTTCGATTCTTGCTGCGAGCATCATAGATGAGTTCAGGCTCTCCGAAAGCCATCGAATCGGCATCAAATGAGAGTCGGTACAGGTTGTACTGTAATTGCTTGTAGTTTTTCAGCAGTTCATCTGTGTCCTCATACCCTTGGTGATACTCATAATGAGCCGAACAGTAATATAGATACTTGCCGTCAGGACTCCAAGACGGGAAGAGTTCCCATTCCGTAGAATCGTTCAGAACGACTTGCACACGATTCTTCTTCACGTCATAGATGACAAGGTCGCTTGCTGATTCCATGACTTCGACCTTCGTAATGTCGCGAGTATGAAAGCTCTGCATGGTGTGATCCGTGCTGAAGGCGATAATGGGAAGGTGTGGATGCCACGAGTTATAAGCGGCAGCCGATATCATTCCATCTGTCTTGAGATTCACGAAGATGAGTTCTCCGTCGCTCACAATCATGGTACCCGGGTTCTGCATACGGGTGTGGAACATCATGTTGCTTGTTCCGTAATTCTGATAGCTATGGCAATTGATGCATTGTCCCTCGAGACCATGAGAGATTTGACGGTTGTTGTAGATAGTCGTCTCCTCGAAACTGGTCAAATTCCGCTGGCGAATCGACAGTTCATCATAGCCTACAAAGGTCGGAGGAAGCACGCGAAAAGAGACATACGGGTCAATATCTTCCTCTGCTACATCAATCGAGAAAGGCTTGTAAGCCAACCATTTGCCGTCCTTCTTCGTATAGACTCTGACGGAAAGGCTCTTCCCTTTTGCTTCGGCAAGCAGTTCGTGCCACTCTTTCTCGTCGATTTGCATCTTGTTTTTCTTGCCTCCGAATGTCACTCTTGACGCTTGGCTCTTGATTTCTGCCACGACATCCTCCACATCATCGACAAGGAAATTGAGCGGGGCTATGTTTGGCGGCACCATTACATCCACGTAATCCGGAAAGATATGGGGAGTCTCGTTCACCTCAGTAAAACTCGTCGGCAACGAGGGATGCTTGCTACAGGAAGTAACCAAAAGCAAAAGAAGGAGGATTCTGTATTTCATGGCAATCAATTAGTTTGAATTTCTCGCAGGACATAATAGTCCCACATATATGTATCGCAGAACTCAGAACGGAGAAGACTGCCGATTTGTTTGTCGTCCATGCCTTGACTTTGATACTGTTTCACTTTGCTGATGAAGGATTTATATCGCTCTAACACACGTTCGTCGAACTTCACAAAGGAGAGATTGACGCCTTGGAAATTCAAAGCATACACTTCGTAGAGCATTGCCTCCTGCACATGTGTGGGGAAAGATTTGCCTTGATTGATGTTATAATATTGCTGAACTTGCGACCAGAAGCACTTCGAATTGCGCATTATCATAGCGCAACCGAGAGCTACTTCTTGAGCTTCAGGGTCGTTGGTAAGCGAGTACATCCACTTGTTCAAAATGGTTAGTTCCACATATTTGTCGTCAACCCCAACCAGTTCCGACCCCTCGTTATAGAGTTTGAAAGGCATCCGGAAACGATTATCTGTACGGAAGAGATTCTCGTCATCAACGAAACGCTTCATCTCCATAGCCCATTTCTTCTGGAAAGTCGTGCGGCTCAAGATGCGAAGGTACTTCTTAACATTATCTTTTTCACCATTAACCAGAGCACATTGCGCAAGCATTCGCATGGTATAATACGAGTATCCATAGTGCATGCAACGCTCCATTGCCCGACGAATGCCGAAGATTGTCTCTCCGTAGTTGTAGTAGATGAGGTCGGCAGCTTGGTCGGCAATACGGATATGAATTGAGTCGCTGACTGTTTCGGGCAATATACTTTCATTATTATATATGTAGCGTTTGGTGCACAGCTCGCCTCTGTTGATGAGAGCTATATCCCTAAACATAATCATCTCCCTTGTGACAGGACCTTTCGCCAAAGCTGCCTCACGAAGGACATCGTTCCATCTGCACTCCTCCACCGCTCTTTGCATCCGCAGTTCAGCATGGAAATTGTAGTCCTTGAAGTCTCGCTTCGACAAGCATAGCAGCATAGCTAAGGCTACCAAAAACATGATACCTTGACTTTGCCAAAGCTTCTTCACCTTAATTAACCTGATGAATGGAAAGAATACGGGTGCGAGAATCGCTACATAGAAGGGTATCTCGAGACTATAATCCCTTAAGGTGTCGAGTTCGAACTTGTGGAAACCATAAGTCCAGGGCTGGTCCGGACGCATCTGAGTAGTTCCGGAAGTCTCCAAAAGAGGCACCAATCCAAGGGTTAAGACTAGCAAAAATACAGGGAGAAAAAATGCAGAAAAAGTATTCGACTTTCTTTTAGAGAGGCAGATTGAAGTTTGTATTGCGCTCAATACTGCTGCCAACATTGCATAGATACCTAGCGGATAGTAGAACAAAGCTGCAACTAATGGTATCCAAGCGAGTGCCCCCCCACCCTGAATCTCCACTTTAACTGGCAGATATCGCCAGAAAGGTAACGATAGAAGTAAGGCAGCAAAAAGCCCTAAGGAATGGTAAAAGACATAATCTACGTCTTTAAGGAGGTAAACCCAATAGCCCAACTGAATAATGCTGCAAAGCAGAGCCGCCAAGGGAATAAAGAGTAGAAAACTCCATTCACTAGGAACTTTGAACGAGTATTTTGCCAATCCGAACGTCAGCAGCCAGAGAAGAATGAGCAACAGACAGCCCAAGGCCGGATAATAGAAGATTTGCGTCAGGAAAGAACCTGCCCATGCGAGCAAGCCTCCAGGCACCGAAATGCAATCCTTGAAGAAGAGCGAAGTACTGTTCCACCAGCCCCGGTCCTGCAAGAAGTACATCGTGTCGGCATTCTTCATGTAAAGGAAGTACCAAGCCAACGCGACAAAAAAGATGACATAAGCTAGAAGCCAAAGCAGCCTTTTATTCTTTAGAACCTTACGTACGCTTGTGCCCATAGTTCATGGTAGTTCCGATCTGTTGAAGTCCTGTCGTTAATATAGTTGTATTGCACTTGAAACTTGAGGTTCTTGTGCAGTTGAAAGTTTGGGCAAATGCCGTAAATGCTCTTCATCGACCCCCAAGTTGCATCCTCACGATACACATCGTAGCAGCAATAGACCTTCAGCCAAGGCGTAAAAGGCACGCCGACAAGGGCATACCAGCCGTCTGCTTCGGTGGAAGAGCCTGGGTTCCAGGACTGGGTTTCAGTATCGAAATCCTGCACATTTCGTCCCGAATGATGCGCATATTCAGCCCTAAAACTCCAATCATTATGCTCGTAGATGGTGCCAAGCGCCCATCTGTTGCGCCTCACGCTTACCCCATTCGAGCCTGTATAAGTGCCTGTCCAGCCGAAGAGACCGATGTAGAGGTTCTTGATGGGCTGAACCTGGATGTTGCCTATCCAGTCCTTCTGCTTGTTGTTGTCTTTCTTGTTCTGTCCGTTACCGTTATAAACTGCGGCTTGATAGCGGATGAGCCGATGCTTGTCCTTGCCTACGGGAAAGAGGTCGCCTTGCAGTTGGAGGCCGAGATCACGACCATTCTGAGCGACTTCACCACTTGGATCGTCCTTTAGCAAAGCCGTCATGTGCTGACCGACCTGCGAATAGTTACCCATTCCGACGTCCCAAGGATTCAAGGGATTGTCGTAAGTGAAGCAGCGTTTGAACTGTCCAACTTTGACCTGAAACTCCTTGAAACGAACCCACTCCAGCGTGTAGTCGCGCATAGCAGGGTTCTTCAGCTCGAGTTGGACGCGATATTTGAAGTCCCTGAGAATGGTTCCGGAGACATACATCCTGACCATTCTGCACTCGAAACTATTCCTGTCGGCATCATTTTCAGTCGAATAGCCGTACTTTCCGATGACATAACCGCCGAATTGAGGAGCCGAGACGTACTTCGTGATGTGTCGGCCATATCGGAGAGGCTCGTCTTTCGCTTCATCATTCGACATGGCCTTCTCAATCGCTCTGTTCAGATATGCGGTAAAGAACCCTTCCTCGTACTCGTCTGTCTGCTCTGCTTGAGCAAAGAATGAGACGGAAAAAAGCAGCAAAAACAGAAGCCTACGCATCTGAAACAATTACGAATAGTCAATTATGAATTTTTGATGTACTTCACTATCCAGGCTCCCACTTCCTTTGTGCCGTACTTCTCGCCGCCTTCAACCTGTATTTCTGGGGTACGAACATTTTGGTCGAGGCTTGCATTTACGGCTTCGCGGATGAGTTTTCCCTCATTTTTGAGGTCAAAATACTCGAAAAGCATGGCTACGGAGAGTATCTGAGCCAACGGATTGGCGATATTCAAGCCCTTTCCTTGCGGCCAACTGCCGTGAATGGGCTCAAAGACAGGAGTAGAACTGCCAGTAGAAGCGCTCGGAAGCAATCCCATGCTGCCGGTGATGCAACTGCCTTCGTCGGTCAGAATGTCGCCGAAAGTGTTCTCGGTCACAATGACGTCGAAGAAACGAGGGTCTTGAATCATCCTCATCGCAGCATTATCCACGTACATGAAGTCCGTCGTGACATCGGGATATTCGCCCATCATCTCCTGCGCCACCTTGCGCCACAGACGGCTGGAAGCCAAGACGTTAGCCTTATCGACAACCGTCAGATGCTTTCTGCGAGCACGAGCATATTGGTAACCGACGCGCAAGATTCGCTCCACCTCGGGGCGGCTGTAGTAGTTCGTGTCGAGGGCATCCTCCACACCATCTGCGTTGACTGCAGGCTCCTGCTTCTTGCCAAAATACATGCCGCCAGTCAGTTCGCGAATGCAAACAAAGTCAGCACCACGCACCAGTTCGTCCTTGAGAGGCGATTTATGCACCAAGCAGTCGAAAGTCTCCACGGGACGGATGTTGGCATAAAGGCCGAGTTTCTTGCGCATAGCCAGCAGTCCTTGCTCGGGACGCACCTTAGCTGAGGGATTGTTGTCGAACTTCGGGTCTCCCACGCTGGCAAAGAGGACTGCATCGGCCTCCTTACAAGCCTGGAACGTCTCTTCTGGGAACGGGTCGCCCACCTCGTCGATGGCATGAGCACCACAAAGCGCTTCCTTGTAACTGACTTCGTGACCGAACTTCTCGGCAACTGCGCTAAGCACAGCCACGCCTTGTTCCATAATCTCCGGGCCGATACCATCTCCGGCCAATACTGCGATTTTGAGTTTCATATTGTAGTTTTATTTGTTTTTATTCTCGTCTTCGAGGAGGTTCAGCATCTTGATGGTGCTCTTGATGGCAGCCTCGGTCTGGTCGGCATCAAGGCCTCGCGTACGGAGGATGCGGTCGTTCCAGTTCCAAGTAATGACGGTCTGCACAAGGGCATCGGTCCGGCCTCCGGGAGGAATGCTGACGGTGTAGTTGGTCAACCACGGGAAGTCACGCCCAAGACGGTTCTTGTAGATGTGACGAATAGCGCGCACAAAGGCATCGAACTGACCGTCTCCCTTGGCACTCTCCTCGTAGGTCTCGCCATTCACTTCAAGGCGAACGCTTGCCAAAGGCTTGAGACCATAAGCCGTCGTCACCACATAAGAGAGCAGTTTGACGTGCTCCTCAGGTGCTCCATGCTTCAGGACATCGCTGACGATATAGGGAAGGTCTTCCTGCGTGACGAGTTCCTTCTTGTCACCAAGCTCGATGATGCGCTCAGTAACGCGTTTCGTCTGCTCAGGCGAGAGCTCAAGCCCAAGCTCCTCAAGGTTGCGAAGGATGTTTGCTTTGCCCGAGTTCTTGCCAAGCGCATACTCACGCTTACGTCCGAAACGCTCGGGAAGAAGGGCATTCTGATAGAGTCCAGCCTTGTTGTCGCCATCAGCATGAACGCCCGCAACCTGCGTGAAGACGCTCTCGCCCGTGATGGGTTTGTTTGGCGGAATAGCAATACCGCTGTAACTCTCCACGAGTCGCGACACCTCGCCCAAACGACTCTCGTCAATATGCGTGAGGACATGAAGGTGGTCGTTCAGGACGGCTTGCACGCTAGCAAGAGGCGCGTTTCCTGCTCTCTCACCCAAGCCATTGACGCTGGTATGGATGCCCCTGCAACCGGCAGTAACGGCAGCAAGCACATTACTGATGGCAAGGTCGTAATCATTATGGGCATGGAAGTCGAAACGGCACGACGGATAGCGCTCCACCATTTGAGTCATGAAGCCGGAAAGTTCCATCGGATTGAGGATTCCGAGTGTGTCGGGCAACATGATGCGTTCTATCGGCATCTCGCTAAGCTTGTCCATCAAGGCAAAGACGTAATCGGGACTGTCCTTCATGCCGTTGCTCCAGTCCTCGAGATAGACATTGACGCTGACGCCCTTCTTTTGAGCATAGTCAATCGTGCGACGGATATCGCTGACGTGCTCCTCGAGTGTCTTGTGCAGCTGGCCTTCACAATGCTTCCGGCTCCCTTTGCAAAGGAGGTTCATGCACTTGCAGCCGCACTCCACAATCCAGTCCACGCTCTTCGTCTCATCCACAAAACCGAGCACCTCTACCCTATCGAGCTTGCCATTCTGACTCGCCCAACGCGAGATGCTCTTCACTGCCTCCATCTCACCTTCCGAAACACGAGCGCTTGCCACCTCAATCCTATCTACATTCAGGTCTTGCAGCAAAGCACGCGCAATCATCAGCTTCTCGTGAGGCATGAAGCTGACGCCGCTGGTCTGTTCACCATCGCGAAGCGTGGTGTCCATTATCTCTATCGTTCGTTCTTTTCCCATTCTTCTATCTTATCCGTGTTGGAGAGGAGGAAATCGATGTCGTCGTAGGCATTCATCAAGCAGTACTTCTTGTAGCTGTTGATGGGGAACTGCTCGCTATGACCTGTTGTGAGGTTCGTGACGGTTTGGTTGGAGACATCCACCTTCACCTCGGCTTTCGGGTTCTCCTTAACCGTCTGGAAGAGCTCTTGCTGAAACTCGCGGCTCACAATAACGGGCAACACGAAGCAATTCAGCAGGTTGTTGCGATGGATGTCGGCAAAGCTGTTGCTTATCACCACTCTCGCTCCAAAGCCTGCAATCGCCCAAGCTGCATGCTCGCGACTCGAGCCCGAGCCCCAGTTCTGCCCGCCTATGATGATCTCGTGGATGCCTTTGCTTGGAGCCTCCGAGAACTCAGGCTTGTTCATCACAAAGTCTGGTATTGGCTTGCCCTCAGCATCATAGCGAAGGTCGTGCATGAAGGCCTCGCCATAGAACTTGGGGTCGCGCGTGGTGAAGGCAAGATAACGTGCAGGGATGATGTTATCCGTGTTGTTGTTGTCAATCTCGATAGGAATACAAGTTGACTGTATGATGTCGAATTTCTGCTTAGGCATAATTCATAATTCTTAATTCATAATTCATAATTTACGAGGGTCGGTAATAACACCTGTGATGGCACTTGCTGCAACTACGAGCGGAGAAGCAAGAACCGTGCGTGCGCCCGGACCTTGACGGCCAACGAAGTTTCTGTTGCTTGTAGAGATAGCAAGCTTACCTGCAGGCACCTTATCGGGATTCATCGCGAGGCAAGCTGAGCAGCTGGGCAAGCGAAGCTCGAAACCTGCTTCCTCAAGCACCTTATCGATGCCTTCGTCTATGATTTGCTGACGTACCAACCAACTGCCAGGCACAAGCCAAGCCACCACATTCGCTGCCTTTTTCTTGCCTTTCACAACAGAAGCAAAAGCACGGAAGTCTTCAATTCGTCCGTTCGTGCAAGCGCCTAAGAAACAATAATCTACAGGAGTTCCTTCAAGCTTTTGTCCAGGCTTGAACTGCATATAGTCGAGCTGTGCGAGGAACTGAGCACGGTCTGCTTCGGGGATGCTTTCGAGCGTCGGAATGCATTCATCGATAGCGATACCAGCACCCGGATTCGTTCCATAAGTGATGCGAGGTTTGATGTCCTCAGCACGATAGGTTACTTCCTTATCGAAGACAGCATCTTCGTCGCTCTTGAGCTTCTTCCACTCCTCTACAGCCTTGTCCCAAGCCTCACCTTTCGGAGCATATTCGCGTCCCTTCAGGTAGGCAAAGGTCGTTTCGTCTGGAGCAATAATGCCAGCACGGCTTCCCATCTCGATAGAAAGGTTTGAGAGGGTGAGACGGCCTTCCATCGACATATTGCGAATGGTGCTGCCAGCATATTCCACAGCATAACCCGTGGCTCCGCTGGTTGTCATTTGAGCCATGATGTAGAGGGCAACGTCCTTGGCTGTCACGCCCGGCTGAAGTTCGCCCTCGATATTGATGCGCATGGTCTTGGGCTTCTGCTGCAGGATGCATTGAGAAGCAAGCACTTGAGCCACTTCGCTCGTGCCGATACCCATCGCGATGGCTCCTACCGCTCCATGAGTCGAGGTATGCGAGTCGCCGCAAACAATCGTCATGCCTGGCAGGGAAAGAGCCTTCTCAGGACCAACAACGTGGATGATGCCGTTATCCTTCGTGCCCATCGCAAAGTGGCGGATGCCAAACTCCTTGCAATTGGCGGCAAGCGTCTCCACCTGCTTGCGTCCGACAGGGTCATCAATACGTTCCTGTTGGTCGCTTGGTGTGTTGTGGTCGGGCATAGCTATGATGTGGTCGGGGCGGAAAGCCTTGATACCTTTATCGCGAAGCGTGTCGAAAGCCTGCGGACTCGTTACCTCGTGAGCATACAGGCGGTCGATATAAAGCTGTGTCGGCCCGTCCTCGACTTTCTGCACTACATGCTTATCCCAAATCTTATCAAAGAGTGTATTCATTTGAACTTATTTATACAATCAATATAAGCTTCCACTGAAGCCGTTACGATATCTGTGTTGGCGCCAAAGCCGTAATAGACCTTGCCGTCGTATTCCACTTGCATGTGGACTTTACCCATGTCGTCGGAACCCTTCGAGATGGCTTGAATGGTGAACTCGCGGAGTGTCATCTGACGCTTGATGATGGTCTTCAAGGCCTTGATAGCAGCATCGACAGGACCGTTACCCGAAGCTGCACTCTCGAACTTCTCGTTGGCAATAAGAAGGCCGATGCTTGCCACACTACGGACGCCTTTGCCCGTCGTAACCTGCAGATAATCAAGCTTGACATTATGAGAAGCAGAGCGGTCTGCACCTGCCAATACCAGGATGTCGTCGTCCGTGATTTCTTTCTTCTTATCAGCAAGTTTGAGGAACTCTTCGTAAACCTTGTCGAGGCGTTCGCCATCAATATCAACGCCATTCACGCTCAGGCGGTGTTTCAGGGCAGCCCTGCCACTTCTTGCCGTCAGAACGATAGCGTTATCGTCGATACCCACGTCCTTGGGATTCATGATTTCGTAGGTCGAAGCATTCTTCAGCACACCATCCTGATGAATGCCGCTGCTGTGAGCGAACGCGTTCCTGCCCACAATCGCCTTGTTGGGCTGCACAGGCATGTTCATCAATGAACTTACCATTCGACTTGTTGGGAAGATTTTTGTCGTGTTGATATTTGTGTCGATACCCAGGTCGGGATGCGTCTTGAATATCATGGCAATCTCTTCGAGCGAAGTGTTGCCTGCCCTTTCGCCAATGCCGTTTATCGTCACCTCAGCCTGACGAGCGCCATTCAGTATGCCTGCCACGGTATTGGCCGTAGCCATTCCGAGGTCGTTGTGACAATGTGTTGAGAGGATGCTCTTGCCGGCAGCAAAGGCATCAACATGTTCGTAGAGATATTTTATCTTCTCACCATACTCATAAGGTGTGCGGAAGCCAGTTGTGTCGGGAATGTTGCAGACGGTAGCGCCAGCCTTCGTTACAGCTTCTATGACGCGAGCCAGGTACTCGTTATCCGTACGGCCAGCATCTTCGGCATAGAACTCCACGTCCTCGACATAGCGTTTTGCATACTTCACAGCAGCTACGGCACGCTCGATAATCTCCTCCGGAGTGGAGTTGAACTTGTAGCGGATGTGGCTTTCGCTCGTTCCGATACCGGTATGGATGCGTTTGTGCTTAGCATATTTCAGGGCTTCGGCAGCACAATCTATGTCCTTCTCGACCGCGCGGGTCAAGGCACAAATCGTGGGCCACGTAACAGCCTTACTGATTTCAATCACGCTATTGAAGTCGCCCGGACTACTGATGGGAAAACCTGCCTCGATGACATCCACGCCAAGGGCTTCGAGCTGCTTGGCAACTTGAATCTTCTCTACAGTATTGAGCTGGCATCCTGGCACCTGTTCGCCATCGCGAAGTGTCGTGTCGAAAATAAACAATTTGTCACTCATATCTCATATTTGTTAGAATTGCGCGTGCAAAGGTACGAAAAAGCGAGCGAAATACAAAAGAAAACCACATGTTTTTCTTCTAAAATGTCAACCCGGAGTACTTTCTTTACATATCTATTTAATAGAGGAAGACAAACAAGCGGACAAACGTATTTTAAAACTTTCTCGGTTAAATGTTGCATATAATTGGCTTTTTTTGTACTTTTGCAGCGTCATTAAAAATAATAACCCATCTCCCG
Organism: uncultured Prevotellaceae bacterium; assembly: GCA_900320565.1. Lineage (GTDB taxonomy): Bacteria > Bacteroidota > Bacteroidia > Bacteroidales > Bacteroidaceae > Physcousia. The sequence continues at coordinate 4,741 of ONSR01000011.1, read as the reverse complement.
TACGCTATGACATTGTTTGTAATCTTTAAGCTTTTGGGCTCTCTTGCGCTCCTGATGTTCGGTATGAAATCGATGAGTGAAGCGCTCCAGAAAATGGCTGGCCCGCAGTTGCGCCACGTTCTTGGTGCTATGACGACGAATCGCTTCACCGGTATGCTCACGGGCATGAGCGTGACGGCTGCCGTTCAAAGTTCTACCGCAACAACCTTGATGACTGTTTCGTTCGTGAACGCCGGCCTGCTCACTCTCGTACAAGCCATTAGCGTCATCATGGGCGCCAACATCGGTACTACCCTGACCGCATGGATTATGTCGCTCGGAATGGGCTTCAACATCTCGGATTTTGTGTATCCGGCCTTCTTCCTTGGCATCATCCTTATATATATGAAGAAGCGACGCATCGTGGGCGACTTCCTCTTCGGCGTGGCATTCCTTTTCCTCGGTCTTGCAACATTGAAGGAAACAGGCTTCTCGCTGGTGGACTCACCCGAATCGAAGGAAGCCATTACCGCCTTCTTCAAAGAATACAGCAATGGAGGCTTCATGGTGAATCTGCTCTTCCTCGTCATAGGTACGATTCTGACACTTTGCGTGCAGTCCTCTGCCGCCATTATGGCTATCACGATGATGCTCTGCTCGACTGGTGTTTTGCAGATTGAACAGGGCGTAATGCTCGTGTTGGGTGAGAACGTGGGCACCACCATAACCTCGAACATCGTAGCTCTCAGCGCTAACACACAAGCCAGAAGAGCTGCCTTCGCCCACCTCAGCTTCAATGCCGTAGGTGTCTTTTGGGTGCTGCTCCTGCTTGACCCGTTCTTCAAGATGGTATGTAACATCTCCGGCTTCGACCCCTCGATGACCCCAGATGCACCAGATTTTGCCATCAAAGCAAGTGTTGCCCTCGCTACATTCCACTCCGCTTTCAACATCACCAATACGGCTCTGCTCATCTGGTTCGTGCCACAAATTGAGAAATTCGTCTGCATGGTTATCAAGCCAAAGAGTTCTAAGGAAGAGGAAGACTTCCGTCTGCATTTCATTACGGCTGGCATCATGAAGACCCCCGAACTGTCTGTCCTCGAAGCACAAAAGGAGATTGTCTCGTTCAGCGAACGCATCCAACGCATGTTCGGCATGGTTCAGGAACTGCTCGTAGAAAAGGACCACAACAAGTTCAGCAAGCTCCTGAGCCGAATCGAGAAGTACGAGAACATAGCCGACAACATGGAAATCAGCATTGCCGAATATCTGGACCAGGTGAGTGACGCGCATCTGAGTGACGAAACGAAGGCCAAGATTCGTGCTATGCTCCGCGAAATCTCCGAGGTAGAAAGCATCGGCGACTCGTGCTACCACATGGCTCAGACCATCAACTCAAAGGTTCAGGGCAAGAAAGAGCACTTCACCGAGGAGCAATACAAGAACCTCCACGCCATGATGGGCCTTACGGATCAGGCGCTCACGCAAATGAATCAGCTGATGAGCGGCAGGAAAGACTACTTCGACGTGTACAAGTGCTACAATATCGAAACGGAGATAAACAACTATCGCGACCAGTTGAAGTCACAAAACATTATCGACATCAACAACCACAAATACACTTATGGCATCGGAACCATTTACATGGACCTCGTAAATGCCTGCGAAAAGCTTGGAGACTATGTGGTTAACGTGGTAGAAGCCCGCACCGGAACGAAGATGCATTCGTGATTTATTCCGCTTCCGGAAGGGTAAGTTCCTGAAGGTCCTGGAATGTTCCGTTGAAGATATTACAATCGACAAAGCCTTTTATGCCAGCCACTTTGCCGCAATCGGTGTGCTGCCAGAAAGTCCACCTGCCTTTATAAGCAAGCTTCTCGACATAATAATGTGCTATCCAATAAGGATAAGCATCAAATTCTGGCGTGTTGAGGTAATCGACCTTGAACTTGTAACCTGTATATAGAATAGGTTTCACACCATATTCTTTCTCGACGATATCGAGCCAAATCTTAACGTCTCGACGCAATTGTTCAGGCGTCAAGTTGCCCTTCTTCTCGATATCCAAAACGGGAGGCAGGTCGCCTGGTTCAAGCTGGGCTATGGAAATAAAGAAATCAGCTTGCTTGCGTGGGTTGATTCCAGGTACGAAGAAATGATAAGCGCCTCTGATTAAGTCGTTTCGCTTAGCGTTGGCAAAGTTACGATTGAAGTTATCGTCGAACAACTTCTCGCCTTCCGTAGCCTTGATAAACACGAAGCTAACAGGCGCATCACCCATCGAAGCGTTACGAAGTTTTTCCCAATTGACGCGTTCCTGATAGTGGCTTATGTCGATGCCACGAACCTCGTAGCCTTCGGGGAAGGTCGCTTCGCCATAGATGGCACGCCAACGGAAGCTGAACGGGTCAACAAAAAAGTGATAGAAAAGGCCTATGTAGGCTGCCGTGATGAGCAGACCGCCAAGCCAAAGCGTCCAAGAAGGCACACCTCGGAACAGGCGCAAGAAGCGGAACCCACGGGAAGTTTGCTTTCTCTTCCCGCGGGTTTGCCTTCTTTGACCGCTCGTTTTCCTCCTTTGAGGATGCGAAGTGGTTTGTTTACTTTGCTTGTTCAAGGGCAAGGGTCTTTGTGCACTGGTCACAAACCTCGCTTGGTCCCCAGTACTGGATTGGGCCCGGGTAAACGTAGCAAGTGTTCTTTGCCCATTCCTCGCGCTTGCTGGCGAAGTACTTGAAGGGAGCGCCGTCGAGTTCTACGAGGGCTTTGCGGATAACGGGCTTCATGGCGCCGTTTCTGCGCTCCAGGTTCATCATCATCGTGATGGGCACACCACCTGCAATCCATTCTGCTGCAGGAGCCGTTGTATTCTTGATGACGCTCATGTAACCTGTCTTGCCGTTAGCAATCAGGCGGCTTGCGTTGTAGCCGAGGCTGTAGCAATAGTCGGCATCATAGTTGCTGGGAGCTGCACAACGACCTTCGTAACCGAAGAAGTGGTGCTGAGCAGAGAACTTGCCATTGTACTTGCCTTCCTTCTTCCATGCTTCGAGCTTCATGGCTACCATTGCCGAGAGGAGCTTCTCTGTCTCGATGAGGCTGACCTGAACGTTGCCGTGGGGGTCACGGTCGAGGCAGAGCTGACGCTCAACATCCTTGGGCAGAGACTCGAGGACGGCAAGGTTCTCGGGTGCGATATGACCCTTCACGAAGGCAACCTGCGCATCTTTGCTCTCGAACTCGCGGCTCTCGCCAGTTGCGGGATCTGTCAGAACCTCGTTGAGCTCTGCGATAAGCTTCTTGATGGCGGGAATGAACTCGATGAGACCTTCTGGGATGAGGACGGTACCGAAGTTGTTACCTTCGGCAGCACGGTCAGCCACAATCTTTGCGATATAAGTGACAACGTCGTCCAGACTCATGGCCTTCTGCTCCACTTCCTCGCTGATGAGGCAAGCGTTGGGCTGTGTCTCGAGGGCACACTCCAGGGCGATGTGGCTTGCGCTACGGCCCATGAGCTTGATGAAGTGCCAGTACTTGCGAGCACTGTTGCAGTCGCGCTGGATGTTACCAATCAGTTCGCTGTAGGTCTTACAAGCAGTATCGAAGCCGAAGCTCGTTTCAATCTGCTCGTTCTTCAAGTCGCCGTCGATTGTCTTGGGACAGCCAATCACCTGCACACCATAGTTCTTGGCAGCATAGTACTCAGCCAGGACGCAGGCGTTGGTGTTGCTATCGTCGCCACCGATAATGACGAGCGCCTTGATGCCGAGTTTGCGGAGGATCTCGATGCCGCTCTCGAACTGGCTTTCCTTCTCGAGTTTTGTACGGCCAGAGCCAATGATGTCGAAGCCGCCAGTGTTGCGATATTCGTCGATAAACTCGTCGGTGAACTCGACATACTTGTGGTCAACGAGGCCGCCAGGTCCCATCAGGAAGCCATACAGCTTGCTCTGCTTGTTGAGAGACTTCACGCCGTCGTACAGACCGCTGATGACATTGTGTCCGCCAGGAGCCTGACCACCGCTCAGGATGATGCCGACAGACCCTTCCAAACCTCCCCTTAAAGGGGAGGCTTCCTGTTTCTCTCCCTTTAAGGGAGAGCCAGAGAGGGTCTCAGCCTCGAACGTAATGACGGGCATTCCGTAGGTGTTGGGGAACATAGCCTTGATTTCTTCCTGGTTGCCAACGCTTTGAGTTGCAGCACCTTCAACTGCTACAACAGGTCCCTGCAAAGCCTTGGGGAGCTTGGGCTGATAGGCGGCACGAGCCACCTGAAGTGCACTTTTCTTCATGATTCTTTTACCTATAATATTATATAATGTATAACAATTCGGCTGCAAAGGTACGAATAAGTGAGCGAAATACCAAATTTATTTGAGTATTTCCGAACGAAAACAGTAGCTCGACCGCAGGTCAAGGTACGAAAAATAGTTTAAAGTTTAAAGTTTAGAGTTTAAAGATTTTTATTTATAGACAAAAAAAAGAAGCCCGAACTTAATCAGGCTTCTTGGTAATGTGTGTGAAGAGGAGTTCAGAGAGCGCCCATGCAACTGGTAACGCCGAGGGTTTTCATGGTTTTGGTTCAGGGCAGCCCTCATTTTCTCTTTTTTTCATTTTTTCATTATTCAGGGTTGGAGATTACTCCAAACCCTGAATAGTATCCTCATTCCTGATGACCTCGATGGCGTCGGCCTGCGCCTTGCGGCCAGGAACGAGCTGGAACTGAGCGTCCTGACGGAGGTTCTTGAACTGCTTG
>ONSR01000069.1 GCA_900320565.1 uncultured Prevotellaceae bacterium | reverse complement strand
CCCGTACCAGTAGCACCGGCAATCAATCCATGACGGTTCGCCATCTTACCATTGATGCAAATCGGCCCATTCTGTCCGTGAGCCACATATAAACGTCTGTCTTCTGTTAACATAATTGGAATAATTTATAGGTTTATGGCGACAAAGTTACAAATAATTATTGAAGACTGCGAAAATGAGGGCAAAAAAAAAGAATTATTTGAACGATTACATATATTGATGCCAAAAACATCTTACATATCTTATACATATCTCTATAATATCTAGTAAAGATCTCTATAATATCTAGTAAAGACCTCTATAATACCAAGCAAAGACCTCCTATGGAACAAGCAAACGGCAAGGTAACATCTCCTACACATGTCCGGTAGATGTCCGGTAAATGTCCGGTAAAAAAGCGGACATGTACCGAACAAGTACCGAACATATAGCGGACAACAATAGGAGGAAGATAGGAGCTCCCCGTGAGCAGCTATATAGATAGAATAGAGGTCTTTATGAGAAGTACTAGAGGTTGACATGAGAAGTTTCGAAAAGAAGTATGAGTAAGATAATTGTAGTTCGCTGCTCCTTCTGCTCGGAAATACTCAAATAAATTTGGTATTTCGCTCGCTTATTCGCAATTTTGACTTCGTCGAAATTCCTTGCGCTCGGAAATGAAAAGAAAAACAAGCTTTTCTTTTGCATTTCGCTCGCTTATTCGTAATTTTGCAGCCGAAAATTAGACTCTGACATGTATTTCACTGGTATTTCCATTGCTGTGATGACGTTTCTGACCATCGGAATCTGGCATCCGCTCGTCATCAAAACCGAATACTACTGGGGCACGCGCCCTTGGATTCTCTATCTGGTGGTGGGCATCGTTTGCATCGTGGCTGCGCTGTTCACACCGAACATCTATCTGTCATCGTTCCTGGGCGTGTTCGGAGCCTCTGCGCTTTGGGGCATCGGCGAACTCTTCAAGCAAAAAGAACGCGTGGAGAAAGGCTGGTTCCCAAAGAATCCGAAACGGAAGGGCTGACCTTCGGACACGTTAAGAAAGGAGATTATCCCTGTTTAAGGTTGCCTGAAGATAACAGGAAGCAAGAAACGCGAACGGATTACTTTCCCATAGTATCGCGCAGGTACCCACTTCGGCATTTCCTTCACGACACGAATAGCTTCTTCAGAAAGCAAAGGGTCGGGCGATTTCATAACCTTTATGCTATCGAGCGAACCATCCTTTTCAACGATGAAACTTACGACGACTTTGCCTTGAGGCTGGTTGGAAGTATAGCCTTCGGGGTATTTAATGTGCTCCTGAATCCACTTCGTGCACGCTCTGTCTCCGCCCGGGAAGTGTGCGTTCTCTTCATAATCCACGAAGATACGCTCATTCATACTTGTTTCTTTGCCTGCTTCGCCACTGATGAATTTCACCTTCGAAGCGTCGCGAGGCTTGGCATCGGGCTTCTCGTCGGGATAGCCTATTGCAATGACATAGAGCAACTTATAGCCTTCCGGGATGTCGAGGCGTTCGAGGAAGAACTTCGCTTTCTCGTTCGTGAGGAGGAAACGCACGGGGCCCGTCTGGATGCAGGTGCCGAGGCCTAATGACTGAGCTGCCAGCATCATGTTCTCGCCCAGCAGACCTGCGTCAAGGTCGAAGCCTCCATCCTTCGGAGCACAGACGCAAATCAGGTTTGGCGCATTACGGAACATATTCTTGAAGTTCGGGTCGCGGCTCACAGCCTCCGGATTCGCCTGCTTATAGACCTCGCTCACATCGTTAATCAGCTTCTGGTCCTCGATAATCCTGACTGCCCAATACTGCCAGTTCCTCGCACTCGGAGCATTGATGCCGGCTTGGGCAACAGCCTCCAGTTTTGCGTGCTCCACAGGCTTGTCCAGGTACTTACGCACAGAACGACGCGCCATGATGTTGTTGATGACTTCGTTCTCAAACTCACTTTGGGCAGCCAAAGAGAATACACTCATCATTGCCACGAGGCAGAAAAACAATCTTTTCATAGGACTTCAATATTATCGTTGATGCTGCAAAGATAGAGAAAATATGCAAGTAACGAAAGAAAATTAAGGAAAATGTTTGGCTGTTCCAGAAAAAAGCCGTACCTTTGCCGCGCTAAAATGCAAAGGCGAGAACAGGCTGCGCCTCAACAAAGAACAAGTTCTTTGTGTTCGGCTTGCACGGTCCTTGCCCGCGCTTTAAGCACAAAACATTATTTATTAACTTATTTAACGTATTATGAACCAATACGAAACCGTTTTCATTTTGACTCCCGTTTTGTCTGATGAACAGATGAAGGAAACGGTAGAAAAGTTCAAAGGCGTCCTCACACAGGCTGGTGCAGAAATCATCAGCGAAGAGAACTGGGGCCTGAAGAAACTTGCCTACCCCATCGACAAGAAGACAACAGGATTCTACGAGCTCATTGAGTTCAATGCAGCTCCTGAGACAATTAAGACTCTCGAGACCCAGTACCGTCGCGACGAAAAGGTGCTCCGCTATCTTACCGTTAAGATGGAGAAGTACGCAGCCGAGTACGCAGCCAAGAGAAGAGGTAACAAACAACCTAAAGTGGAGGAGGCATAACACATGGCACAGCAATCAGAAATCCGCTACTTGACCGCTCCCGCAATTGACGTCAAGAAGAAGAAGTACTGCCGTTTCAAGAAGAGCGGTATCAAGTACATTGACTACAAGGACCCCGAATTCCTGAAGAAGTTCCTCAACGAGCAGGGTAAGATTCTGCCCCGCCGCATCACAGGCACTTCCCTCAAGTATCAGCGTCGTGTGGCTCAGGCCGTTAAGCGTGCCCGTCACCTCGCTCTGCTGCCTTTCGTAACCGATTTGATGAAGTAAAGTAAGGAGGAAGATTATGGAAATTATACTGAAAGAAGACGTAATCGGACTCGGTTACAAGAACGACATCGTGAACGTTAAGGCTGGCTATGGCCGCAACTATCTGATTCCCCAGGGCAAGGGCGTTATCGCTAGCGAAAGCGCTAAGAAGGTCCTCGCTGAGGAACTCAAGCAGAAGGCTGTCAAGCTCGCTAAGATTAAGGCAGATGCAGAGGCTCTCGCAGAGAAGCTGAACGCCGTTAGCCTCAGCTTCAACGCAAAGGCAAGCAGCACAGGCGTCATCTACGGCAGCATCGGCAGCCTGCAGATTGCCGACGAACTCCAGAAGCTCGGCTTCGACATCGACCGTAAGATTATCGCCGTCAAGGACGTTAAGGCTGCTGGCGAATATGTCGCAGTAGTTAAGCTTCACAAGGAAGTGGCTGCTCAGGTTCCCTTCACCGTAACAGTCGAAATGGACAAGCCTGAGACTCCTGCAGAGGAGACTCCTGCAGAGAAGAAGCCCAGAAAGGCAAGAAAAGAAGAAACTCCTGCTGAGGAGGAAGCTCCCGTCGTAGAGGAAACTCTCGCCGAAGAAGAGGCCGAGGCTCCAGCAGAAGAGGAGAAGACTGAAGAGTAAGTTTTACTTTCATATGCGAAGCAAAGGGGCACGGCCGTAAAAAGCCTGTGTCCCTTTGTGCCATTAAAAACGGAATTAATCAGGAGATAGAAGAAGATAGAAGGAGATAGAAGAAGATAGAAGACGATAGAAGACGATACCAACAGGGCCCAGAGCTGTTGTCCTCTATCTTCGCTGCTAAAAGCAGCATATCTCCCTCTAACTTCCTCTAACTCCAAAGTTTAACTCTTAGCTTTAAACAGAAGAACTGTGAGCATCATCAAATGTCCTGAATGTCGTGGCCAAGTCTCCACAATGGCTGGCACTTGTCCGCATTGCGGCACAAACATATCTGGCAACCTGAGGCAATGTCCCAGTTGCGGAAGCTATTGCCTCCAGACCCAAGGCAAATGCCCTGAATGTGGAGCAAAACTGGAACCCGTCGCAAAAAAGCAAGAGCCTCAACCCAGGCAGCCAGAGCCTCAAGCAGAACCTGCCGAAAAGAAGAAAAAGCCACACAAGTCGAAAGGACCTGCCATCATCGGCATAGTCATCTGTCTCATTCTGCTCTGCACAGGTTACTACTTCTACGACCAGCACAGAATGGAACAAAAGGAACAAGAAGACTACGAGCGTCTGGAAGGCGTCACCAATCCCGAGTTCTATCAGCAGTTCCTCATCGACTATCCCGACAGCAAGCACTACGACGAAATCAACGAGCGGATGCTTGTCCTTCAAGCAGAAGCAGAAGACTGGAAGCAACTCCTGAAAGGCATCAACCGTTCGAGCATCTCACTCTTCCAGCAAAAGCATCCCAACTCCCTTCGTGGACGAACTTTGGAAGATATGCTCGACTCCATCGATTGGAATGAAGCGCTGGCTATCGGAAACGAAGATGCCATCACGGATTACCTGGCAAAGCACCCTTCCGGACGATTTGTTGACGCTGCCTCAGAGGTGAAGAACAACCTGCTCCTCTCGAAAGTGACACCAGAAGAGAAGGCCATGATTCGCGGCACGCTCGAGAGCTTCTTCTCGAAAGCCATTGCAAATCAGGATATTGAAGCTGCAAAAGCAGCTATCCCAGACACAATGATGAACTTCTGCGGCAAGCAAAATGCCGACGCGGAAGCCATCATCGAATATGCAAAAGAAAAGATGGCTAACGACGTCATTGGACTTCATTATGCCATCGGACAGAAGATGGATGTTCACAAAGAGACACTCCCAGACGGCAACACTGGTTTCGCTGTGGAAGTCAACCTGCAAGAGACAATCAGTCGTAGCGACACCAATCAGCCCTCAGCAAACATCTATCACGTCAACGCCCTTATCAACTCAGAGCAAAAGCTCGTGCGCATGAACATTACTAAATAATATAACACGCAATATGGCACAGAAAGAACTGCAGCTCAAATACGGCTGCAACCCCAACCAAAAGCCCTCACGCATCTTCATGGAAGAAGGCGAACTGCCTATCGAAGTGCTGGGTGGAAGACCAGGATACATCAACTTCCTCGATGCACTGAACAGCTGGCAACTCGTCAAGGAACTCAAGGTAGCAACAGGACTCCCTGCAGCAGCCAGCTTCAAGCACGTCTCCCCCGCAGGAGCTGCAGTCGGACTGCCACTAAGCGACACTTTGGCTCGCATCTATTTCGTGGACGACATCAAGGTTCCCCTCAGCCCCATCGCCTGTGCCTATGCCCGTGCTCGTGGTGCTGACCGCATGAGCAGCTATGGTGACTTTATTGCCCTGAGCGATACTTGCGACGAAGCAACTGCTCTGATTATTAAGAGAGAGGTAAGCGACGGCGTCATTGCCCCCGACTTTACCGAGGAAGCTCTGCAGATATTGCGTGAGAAACGTAAAGGCACCTACAACATCATCAAGATTGACCCTAATTATGTTCCTGCTCCCATCGAACGTAAGCAAGTGTTTGGCGTTACCTTCGAACAAGGCAGAAACGAGGTGAAGCTGGACGACCCTGCTCTCTTCGAGAACATTCCCACAGCCAACAAGCACTTCCCCGAAGAGGCTCGTCGTGACCTCATCATTGCACTCATCACACTTAAATACACCCAAAGCAACAGCGTTTGCTACGTTAAAGACGGTCAGGCCATCGGTATTGGTGCAGGTCAGCAGAGCCGCATCCATTGCACACGTCTGGCAGGAAGCAAAGCCGACATTTGGTGGCTTCGTCAGAATCCCAAAGTAATGGCTCTGCCCTTCATTCCTGGCATTCGTCGTGCTGACAGAGACAACACAATCGACGTCTATATCAGCGACGATTACATGGACGTTCTTGCAGAGGGCGAGTGGCAGAAGTTCTTCACAGAAAAGCCCGAGCCTCTCAGCCGCGAAGAGAAGAAAGAATGGATTGCCAAGAACACAAAAGTCAGCCTTGGCAGTGATGCATTCTTCCCCTTCGGCGACAATGTGGAGCGTGCCCACAAGAGCGGTGTGGAATATATTGCTCAAGCCGGTGGCAGCGTTCGTGACGATCACGTCATCATGACTTGCGACAAATACGGAATCGCAATGGCCTTCACTGGTGTAAGACTGTTCCATCATTAGACCCCCTAACCCCCTTTAGGGGGAATAAATGGTAAATGAGAGATTATTGAATGATATGAGACATGGAGGAGACGACATTGATGCTGTTATCCTGAGCGGCATTACTTTCAAAGGCGGCGCGAAAGGCGGGCCTAAGAAAGAAGAGGCTAAGGTCAAGACCAAAGCCAAGAAGAAACAATACATCACAGGAGCACATGGTAGCGGAGCAGCAAAGAAGAAGGCTGACATCCGTCGCCAACGTGCGAACAGACATAAATGAGTTAAGAAATTAAGAGAATAAGATATGAGACAGAGCATCTTTATATTATCCACCATCCTTGGTCTGTTGTCCCTTGTCTGTTGTCCGTTGTCAATAATGGCACAGACAGAGGTAGAACCTTTCGTGCCAGGCAGCACCCTCGAAGGCGTTACCTATTACTTGCCGAGAACCGCTTTCCGCGTCACCGTTATTGCAGAGAAGACAACAACCCGTCCTGGCGACTTCCACAAGTATGCCGACCGCTATCTTCGTCTGCAAAACGTTCCTACGGAAGAAAGCGTCAAGTGGAACCTGAAGAGCATCACTTTTGAGCCATACGGAAAGCCCGACAAGAACAAGGCTTACAGCATCAAAATCAAGAGCAAGACTGTGGCACCTCTGGTTGGTCTTAGTCGCGACGGACTTCTGTTGAGCATCAATTGCGACGCCAACGAATCGTTCCTACCAGACCTTCCAAAGCCAGAAAAAGGACAAGCTCCCGAGAATCCCCGTTCGTATATGACGCAGGAGATGCTTGCAGCAGGCAGTACAGCTAAGATGGCAGAGCTCTGCGCCCAGGAAATCTACGACATTCGTGACAGCAAGAATGCCCTGATTCGTGGTGAAGCAGAGAACACCCCCAAGGATGGAGCTCAGCTGAAACTTATGCTCGACCAGCTCGACAAACAGGCTTCAGTACTCGAATCGCTCTTCAGCGGCACTACACAAACCGACACAGAAGTATTCTCCTTCTTCTACGACCCACAGCAAGAGACCAGTCGCGATGTGCTCTTCCGCTTCTCGCAGAAGCTTGGAGTGTTGGATGCCGACAACCTGGCTGGCGAACCAGTCATAGCTTCCATCAAGGTTCTCGAGACCATCCCCACAACTGTACCCTCCGAAGAGGCAGCAAAGAAACGTGCCAAGATGGATCATGGCGTTTACTACAACATCCCAGCCAGAGCAAAGATAAACGTCACTTATAACGGTCAGGAGTTTGTCAACATGGAGACTCCGATGGCTCAATTCGGCATTGTCGATATACTCTCCAACACACTCTTCGACAAGAAAGCCACCACTCAGGTTACCTTCTTCCAGACAACAGGCGGAACGAAGGATGTGATGGAATAAAAATACTGCAGTCAAGCTTTAGCTTGACGCCAGTCAAGTTTGTCAACTTCACACGTGATCTTTGCAAACTTCACACGTTAAGTTCGCAAAGTTCACACGTTAACTTTGCAATATATATCAGGGACGTCCACAAACGTCCCTTTATTTTATCCATTTGTTTACAATATTGCTTATTTTTTGTAATAACTTGTACGTATTTAGATAAATAATGTGTATCTTTGTCGCAGAATATGTACAAAATTCAAACATCTAAATATTATTTTATCCATTAATTAACAAAACAACAATGAAAAAGTTATTTACTTTTCTCTGCGCACTTGCCTGCTTGGCAAGCGCAAAAGCTTATGATGTAGTTTACATCGTCGGCGATTCCTCACCTGCAGGATGGAGCACTGCCGATGCAGACCTCGCCAAGACGACGATGACTCAAGTCAGCGAGAACGTATTCGAATGGACAGGTATCCTCACACAAACCACGGGTGAAGGCTTCAAGCTCCTCACCTCCAAGAGCTGGAACCCTGCCATGCACCCCTCCACGGCAGGTCTTGTGCTCAATGAAGTCGGCTCCGACGTGGTTGCCCTTCCCTACAACGGCGACCCCGACACGAAATGGAAGATTTCAGAGACAGCAGAATACACCCTGCGCGTCACCTTCCGCGAGACCGACGTACTCGTTGAGATCGAGAAGGCTGGCGAGGTCGGTTCAATCGTACCCATGGTTGACGGCGTTTATCAGATCTCCACTGCCGCACAGTGTGAGGCTTTTGCTCAGGACGTGAACTCTGGTCTTATTCCCAACAACTGCTCCGCCGTCCTGACCCAGGACATCGACCTCAGCAGCATCGATGCTTGGACAGCCATCGGCACGGATGGCAAGAAGTTCTTCGGCACGTTCGACGGACAGGGCCATCGCATCAAGGGCATGAAGCTCGACGGTTCTAAGAAAGAGCAAGGCTTCTTCGGCGTGGCCGGTGCAGGTGCCACCATCAAGAACCTCATCATGGACGCTTCCTGCAACATCGTCAGCACTGGCGGCGCATGTCTGGCTGCCTTCGTCGGCTGCTGCAACAACAACGGCACCATCACCTTCGAGAACTGCGGCAACGAGGCTGCCGTGGTAGGCAAGCAACAGAACAACGCAGGCTTCCTCGGCTGCAACTATGGCGCCACACAGATCGTCTTCAACAACTGCTACAACACGGGCAAAATCAGCGGTGGTCGTGAAAACGGCGCATTCAGCGGCTGGTGTGGCGGCGGTGCCACCTTCAACAACTGCTACAACATTGGCGAAGTGACCGAAGGCGAGACATGGGCACGCGGCACGAAGACCATCAACAACAGCTATCAGACTGTAGGCAGCGACAACGGCGTAGTCAAGGTAACCGCAGAGCAAGTTGCTTCGGGCGAACTTTGCTTCAAGCTGAACGGCGACCAGAACACCATCGCATGGTATCAGAAGTTGGGTGAAGATCAATATCCTATCCCATTTGCAAAGGAAGGTGCTCAGGTTTACCAGAACGCAACATACTTGTGCCCCAACAAGATTGAAGGTACTGCCACATATTCTAATAGCTCAGAGTCAACAATTCCTGACCATACCTATACAAACGGATTCTGCGAATACTGTGACAAGGCTGATGTCAATTACCTGCCTCTCGTTGGCAGTGCTTACGAAATTGACAACATGTACAAACTCCACTGGTTCTCCTGTATCGTAAAGGACGGTAACGTAGAAGCAAATGCAAACCTGACAGCAGACATCGAAATGGAGTCTGACAACCAATACGGATACACTCCCATCGGCACTACAGAACATCCATACGTAGGCTCCTTCAACGGTCAAGGTCATTCCGTAACACTCCGCATCAACAATCCCGGCTATGACTATCAGGGTCTCTTCGGTGTCGTAACCGACGGAGCAAGAATTGAGAAGGTTGTTGTCAAGGGCTTTGTTACTGGTAAAGCATACGTCGGTGGTATCGTCGGCGGCACAAACGGCGGCAGCAGCAATGCTAAGCAAACAAACATCTGGTACTGCGGTAACGAAGCTACCATCACTGCTAACGGCAACAATGGCGCCGGCATCATCGGTGTGAACATGAATAGCCAAGCGTCCATCATCGTTACCAGCTGCTACAATACAGGTAACGTTACTTCTGCCAATGAAGGCGGTGCCATCTCCGGTTGGCTCGGTGGCGGCTGGTCTTCAGTCCGCAACTGCTACAACAGCGGTATCATCAAGAATGGCGAAAATGCATCCAAGGCCTTCGGTCGCAATAGCGGTTGCTTCTTCTCAAACTGCTACTACACAGAGACAAGCGGCACAGACAACACATCTGAAAATACTGCAAATGGTAAACCTGCTATGGTTGCTGATGCGACTCTCGCTTCTGGCGAACTTGCTTACAAACTCATCGATGGATTCTATCAGACAATCGGCACGGACGCTTATCCTACCACAGAGTTCACCAAGCCCAGTGTTTCATACGTTGGCGATGCTGGCTATGCTACGATGTACGACACCACGACAGGCTACACCCTGAATGGCGACGTAAAGACTTATGCAGCTGTTCTCAGCGGCACACGGCTCGCCCTCACAGAAGTTGAGAATGTTCCCGAAAGCACTCCCGTTGTACTGAAGGGTACTTACTATAACAAGCTTGCTGCTGACCTTCCTGCCATCAACATTGCCAACAACCTCAAGGGCACTGACGTAGATACCGCAGCCGATGGCACGATGTATATCCTCGCCAACGGTGCAGACGGTGTAGGCTTCTACAAGGCTGAGGGTACTATTCCTGCAGGCAAGGCTTACTTCCAGAGCTCAACTGGCGTGAAGGCATTCTTCTTCGATGGCGATGATGCAACAGGTATCAGTGGCGTTGACGCTAACCTTAACGCTAACGATGCTATTTACAACATCGCAGGTCAGCGCATCCAGAAGATGCAGAAGGGCATCAACATTATTAACGGTAAAAAAGTTCTGTTCTAATGAAGAAAACATATTTAATCCCTGCAATGCAGGTTTAACGGTAAAAAAGTTCTGTTCTAATGAAGAAAACATATTTAATCCCTGCAATGCAGGTTGAGTTGGCTATGGCATCACAGATGCTGGCTGAGAGCCTCACTATCAGCGACACAACCGTTGACGGCAGCAATGCCCTCACAAAGGAAGACACATCCTGGGACATTTGGAACGAGGAATAAGGCCTCACTCCTAAATTCATAGAAAAAGACAGCTCTCTTCATGGGGGCTGTCTTTTTATTATAACAATGTGTGCTGTCTTAATGAAAATTCTTTCCCGAGCAAATACATAATTCAAGTTTTTTATGTATCTTTGCAAGGCAATTGGCTGAAACAAGACAAAACAAAGATATGGCAGAGACATCAAGAAAAAAGCATTCGGGCACAACAAAGATTGTGGAAGTGCCTCAGGTTGACCAATATGGGCACAAGCAGCCGCAAAGCCTCGATATGGAGGTGGCTGTGCTGGGTGCACTCATGGTGGAACAGGAATCGTATGGCTTAGTTGCAGAACTGCTCAAGCCTGAGAGCTTCTACGACCATCGTCACCAACTCATCTATCAGGCTATACAGACACTCAACGCCGAGCAGAAGCCTGTCGACATCATGACTGTCATTAACCAGCTTGAGAGCACAGACAACCTTGAAGCCGCAGGCGGCGAGGTCTATCTGATGCAAATCAACACACAAGTCGCCAGCTCTGCCCATATCGAATATCACGCCAAGATAATCGCCCAGAAGTCCTTGCAACGCCAGCTCATCACCTTTGCCAGTCTTGTTCAGACAAAAGCTTTTGATGCTACAATCGATGTTGCCGACCTGATGCAGGAAGCCGAGAGCACGCTCTTCTCCATTGCTCAGAAGAACATGAAGAAGGACTTCACACAGATTGACCCTGTTATCAGTCAGGTTTATGAACTCATCCAGAAGGCACAAGCCAAGGAAGGCGGACTGAGTGGATTGCCTACTGGCTTCCAAGAATTGGACAAAATTACGAACGGATGGCAAAACAGCGACCTCATCATCATCGCTGCTCGCCCGTCTATGGGTAAGACTGCCTTTGCGCTCTCCATGATAAAACGCATGGCCGTCGACTACAAGATTCCTTGTGCAATGTTCAGCCTCGAGATGAGCAACCAGCAACTTGTACAGCGTCTTATGGTCAACGTCAGCGAGTTAAGCGGCGAGAAGCTTCGCAGCGGACAATTGTTGCCATACGAATGGGGACAGCTCGACAAGCGAGTACGACAGCTTTACAATGCACCTATCTACATTGACGACACACCATCGCTCAGCGTCTTCGAGTTGCAAACAAAGGCACGTCGATTGGTTCGCGAGTATGGCATCAAAGCCATTATGATTGACTATCTGCAACTGATGCAGGCAAGCGGACTGAACATCAAGAACCGCCAGGAAGAAGTCAGCACCGTGAGTCGTGCCCTGAAAGGTCTTGCCAAGGAGCTTAACATTCCTATCATTGCGTTGAGCCAGCTGAATCGTGGCGTAGAAAGCCGTGAAGGATTCGACAACAAGCAACCCGTGCTGAGCGACTTGCGTGAGTCGGGTGCCATCGAGCAGGATGCCGACATCGTTTGCTTCATCCATCGTCCTGAGTACTACAAACTCTATCAGGATGACAAGGGCTATGACTGGCGAGGGAAAGCAATGTTCATCATCGCCAAGCACCGTAACGGTTCCGT
>ONSR01000014.1 GCA_900320565.1 uncultured Prevotellaceae bacterium | reverse complement strand
GAAGACATACGTGTGCTTGTGGCCGATGCCGAACACGAAAAGTATGTCGATACAATTATAGAAACCATTCGCGAGGCTGCGCGCAAGCGTGGGACTGGTATTGCCGAGCGAACTCACGACTATGTGGCTACAAAGATGAAGGAAGGCAAAGCCGTTTTGGCTTTGGATGGCGATAGGTTCGTGGGCTTCAGCTACATCGAAACGTGGGGCAACAAGCATTATGTCACCACTTCAGGCTTGATTGTTCATCCCGATTATCAGGGCTTGGGTGTAGCAAAGCGCATTAAGGATTACACGTTTACGCTGGCTCGTCTGCGTTGGCCTAATGCCAAGATATTCAGCCTGACGAGTGGCGATGCCGTCATGAAAATGAATACTGCGCTGGGTTATGTGCCCGTCAGCTTCAACCAACTTACGGATGATGATGCTTTCTGGCACGGATGTCAGGGCTGCATCAATCATGATATCCTCGAAGCAAAGAACCGCAAGTTTTGTGTTTGCACGGGTATGTTGTGGGATCCCGATAAACATAAAGGCGAGCCGACTTCCCTCGAAGTCATCAAAGACGTGATGAGGACTTTGGTCTTGCGTGGAATAGAATAAGAAACGACACAATTAATATATGGAAAAGAAGAAAGTAGTTGTCGCCTTTAGTGGCGGTTTGGATACCAGTTACACAGTGATGTATCTGGCTAAGGAAAAGGGTTACGAGGTTTATGCCGCATGTGCCAATACGGGAGGATTCAGCCCTGAGCAACTCAAGGCTAACGAAGAGAACGCCTACAAACTGGGTGCAAAGGAATATGTCACGCTCGATGTGACTCAGGAGTACTACGAGAAGTCCTTGAAATATATGGTGTTCGGCAACGTTTTGCGTAATAACTGCTATCCCATTTCAGTAAGTAGCGAGCGCATCTTCCAGGCTTTGGCAATTGCAAGATATGCTAAGGAGATTGGCGCGACTGCGATCGCTCACGGTTCAACTGGGGCTGGAAACGACCAGATCCGCTTCGATATGACCTTCCTCGTGATGTGTCCTGGTGTGGAAATTATTACTCTGACACGCGATGGAAACCTCTCCAGACAGGAAGAGGTTGACTATCTCAACAAGAACGGCTACTTTGCCGACTTCACGAAGCTCAAGTACAGCTACAACGTAGGCCTTTGGGGAACCAGCATCTGCGGGGGTGAAATCCTCGATTCAAAGCAAGGATTGCCCGAAAGTGCTTACCTGAAGCATCCTACAGAAGAGGGTCCTGAACTCCTGAAGATAGGCTTCGAGAAGGGTGAGATATGCTCCGTCAACGGAGAACACTTTTCGGATAAGATCAAGGCCATACAGAAGGTCGAAGAGATAGGTGCCCGTTACGGCATTGGTCGCGACTGTCATGTGGGCGATACCATCATCGGCATTAAGGGAAGGGTTGGCTTCGAGGCTGCTGCTCCTATGCTCATCATTGGTGCTCATCGTTATTTGGAGAAGTTCACCCTGTCGAAATGGCAGCAATATTGGAAGGAACAAGTTGCGAACTGGTACGGTATGTTCCTGCACGAGAGCCAGTATCTGGAGCCGGTTATGCCGGATATCGAGGCCATGCTTCTGAGCAGTCAGAGAAATGTGACTGGCGAAGTGACCCTCGAACTCCGTCCGCTCTGCTTCCAGACGGTTGGTGTGGACAGTCCCAACGACTTGGTCAAGAACAAACTTGGCGAGTATGGCGAGACGGCAAAGGCTTGGACGAGCGAGGATGCGAAGGGCTTCATCAAGGTGACTTCCACAGCGCTTCGTGCGTATTATCTGGCTCATCCAGACGAAAGGAAATAAGAGGATTCGTTCCTCGACAGGTTAAGTCGAAAAACGTGGCGTGTGTAAATCGCAATTTTAACGTGTTAAGTTTGCAAAGTTAACGTG
Source organism: uncultured Prevotellaceae bacterium (assembly GCA_900320565.1). Lineage (GTDB taxonomy): Bacteria > Bacteroidota > Bacteroidia > Bacteroidales > Bacteroidaceae > Physcousia. Next base: position 66,423 of record ONSR01000014.1, on the reverse strand, counting down.
TTAAGTTGGGCAACTTCACGTGTTAAGTTTTCAGACATACCTAAGGAAAAGATAAAACTATGGTAAGAATAGGGATTTTAGGAGCTGCAGGTTATACTGGTGGCGAACTGATAAGAGTGCTTTTGGGGCACCCTGAAGCGAAGATAGTCTTTGCCAATAGCGAGTCGAACGCTGGCAATCCCGTCAGCGAAGTCCACGAAGGATTGATTGGCGAGACTGACCTCTGCTTCACCTCAGAAATGCCTTTCGACGAGGTGGACGTCGTCTTCTTCTGCTTCGGACACGGCAAGAGCGAGCAGTTCCTTAAGGAGCACGAGATTCCTTCGAACGTCAGGATTATCGACTTGGCGCAGGATTTCCGTATTGCAGGCGAGCATGATTTCGTCTATGGACTGCCCGAAACGCATCTTTCGACAATAAAAGGCTGCCAACATCTCGCGAATCCTGGCTGCTTTGCCACTTGCATCCAACTCGCTATGCTGCCTGCTCTGAAGGCTGGCATCATTAGTGGAGACATTCATGTGAACGGCATTACAGGCAGTACGGGAGCAGGGCAGAAGCCTGGCAGCACGACTCATTTCTCCTGGCGAAACGACAACATTTCCGTCTATAAGACCTTCACGCACCAACATCTGCTGGAAATCAACCAGACGGTGCAGGAGTTGTGTCCTGGTTACGAAGGTCGAGTCCTCTTCATTCCTCAGCGAGGATGCTTCGCCAGAGGCATCTTTGTGACGGCTTATGCTAAGTGTGACCTCCCTCTCGAAGCGGTTCAACAGGTCTATGAGGACTATTACAAGGATGCTGCCTTCACGCATTTCGTCAGGAAGAGCCCTGATATGAAGCAAGTCGTAAACACCAATAAGGCAGTGGTTTACGTGGAGAAATATGAAGATCAACTGCTCATGATATCCTGCATAGACAACCTCCTGAAGGGAGCAGTCGGGCAGGCCGTACAGAATATGAACCTTATGTTTGGTCTCGACGAACGGATGGGACTGAACCTTAAAGCAAGTGCATTCTAAATGGAACTTTTTGATGTATATCCTCTCATGAATGTAACCATTGCTCGAGGCAAGGGTTGCAAGGTTTGGGACACAGAAGGACAGGAATATTTGGACCTTTATGGCGGTCATGCTGTCATTAGTGTTGGGCATAGTCACCCGCATTATGTTGAGGTTTTGACCAATCAACTTGGCAAACTCGGCTTTTACAGCAACTCCGTGCAAAACCCTTTGCAAAAGGAGTTGGCGCATCGTCTGGGCAAAGTCAGCGGCTATGAAGATTACAGTCTCTTCCTCGTCAATAGCGGTGCGGAAGCCAACGAGAATGCCCTCAAACTCTCGTCTTTCTATAATGGGCGCACGCGAATCCTCTCTTTGGAGAAGGCTTTCCACGGACGCACCTCGCTTGCCGTCGAAGCAACCGCTAATCCGAAGATTATCGCACCTATCAATGCGAACGGACACGTCACGTATCTTCCTCTGAATGACCTCGCTACATGGAAAACCGAACTGCAGAAAGGCGACGTTTGTGCCTGCATCTTGGAGTGCATTCAGGGCGTTGGAGGCATACGAATGGTCGAGGCAAGTTTCCTTCAGGAACTGCAGAAACTTTGTGAAGAGACAGACACCGTCCTCATTTGTGACGAGATACAATGCGGCTATGGGCGTAGCGGAAAGTTCTTCGCGCATCAGCATCTTGGCGTCCGTCCCGATATTATCACGGTGGCGAAAGGCATTTGCAACGGCTTCCCGATGAGTGCCGTTCTCATCAGCCCCAAGTTCAAACCTGTTTATGGACAGCTTGGGACGACCTTCGGAGGCAATCATCTTGCCTGTGCTGGCGCGCTTGCAGTCCTCGATATCATAGAGAAGGAAAGACTTGTGGAGAATGCCGCAGAGGTGGGAGACTACCTGATGCAGGCCATTCGAAACGCCAATTTGCCTCATGTCGTTGAGGTTCGCGGTCGAGGTCTCATGATAGGAATCGAATTGGACATTCCTTACAAAGAGCCCAGGCAACGTCTCGTCAGCGAACAACATTGCTTTACGGGTTGCTCAGGCACTAACGTGCTTCGTCTCTTGCCACCCCTTTGTCTCACAAAAGCCGAGGCAGATAGTTTCGTTGAACGACTTAAAACCGTACTTACATCATTATGAAGATAGCAATCATAGGTGCCGGAAACATGGGTGGAGCCCTGGTGAAGGGGTTGACGAAGGCAGGCATGGCAGCCGACATAACTGCCTCTGCTCATACACAACAGACGCTTGATCGTCTTGTTGAGGCTTGCCCTGGCATCAACGTAACACTCGATAACAGGAAAGCAGTCGAGGGTGCTGATGTCGTTGTGCTTGCCGTAAAGCCTTGGCTCGTGCAGCAAGTCATCTCCGAGATAACGCCGGAACTGAAGGACAAAATCGTCATCTCAGTCGCAGCAGGCATTCGCGATGAACGCATCGATGTGTATGCCATGCCCAACATTGCTGCCGAGTTTGGCGAAAGCATGACCTTCGTCGAGGAGGCTGAGCAGGCTGAAAAGGCCGCCAAACTCTTTGAAAGGGTAGGGCAGTGCAAGGTCGTGCCCCAACGACTGATGGGTGCCGGCATGATGATGGCTGGCTGTGGCATCGCCTACGTCATGCGTTTCCTCCGTGCAATGACAGAAGGAGGCGTCGAGATGGGCTTCTATCCCGATGAGGCAAAGCAGATTGTCATGCAAACTATGCAAGGCGCTGTCACCCTCCTTCGCGAGACAGGTCTGCATCCGGAAGCAGCCATCGACAAGGTGACAACACCTGGCGGCATTACAATAAAAGGGTTAAACGAGTTGGATCACGCCGCCTTCAACTCGGCAGTAATACGTTGTCTCAAGGCAGGACTGCAATGAAGAAACGAATCGTAGTGAAAGTGGGCAGCAATGTCCTCACAACAGACAGGGGCAAGCTCGACATCACGCGAGTCTCTGCGCTTGTTGATCAGATTGCTTGGTTGCGGGAGCAGAACTATGATGTGGTGCTCGTCACAAGTGGTGCAGTTGCGTGTGGAAGGGGAGAACTGCAGGTTGACCATTCGCTCGACTCTGTAGAACAACGTCAACTCTTCTCGGCTATGGGACAGGTGAAGCTCATTAACCTCTACTACGACCTGTTTCGCGAATACAACATACACGTAGGACAAGTGCTCACGACAAAAGAGAACTTCCAAAGCGAACGCAGTTATCAGAACCAACGTGCCTGCATGGAAGTGATGCTGGAGAATGGCGTGTTGCCTATCGTCAATGAGAATGATACCGTCAGCATCGAGGAACTGATGTTCACGGACAACGACGAATTGTCCGGCCTCATTGCCAAGATGGTGGGAGCCGAAATGCTTATCTTGCTCACAGGAGTGGATGGCCTGTACAACGGCAATCCTCAAGAGTCTGGAAGCGAAGTGATTCGTCAGGTAAGGCGGGGTGATGATGTGAGTCGCTATATCCTTCCCGCTAAGAGCAAGGCCGGCAGAGGTGGCATGACATCGAAGTTCAACACAGCCCTTTCGGTAGCCCAAGCAGGTATCCGCGTCATTATTGCCAACGGAAACAGGGAAGGCATCTTGCCAGCCCTCATAAATGAATCGACTCAAACAATCCATACAGAATTCCTGCCATCATGAAGCAATTGTTCCATAAGGCCAAGGAAGCAAGCCGAACGCTCATGCTTCTGACGGACGAGCAACGCAATGATGTGCTCCTAAAGATTGCAGATTGTGCTGAGGCTGAGGCTGCTAAGTTGCTTGCAGCAAATGCGCTCGACTTGCAGAAACTTGAGCCAAACGACCCTCTTTACGACCGCTTGTTGCTCACAAAAGAACGTATTCAGGGCATTGCAGCCGACCTTCGTAACGTGGCCAAACTGCCTTCGCCTCTTGGTATAATAAGCAAGGGAAGGACACTTGCCAACGGTATTTACCTGCGTCGCATCAGTGTTCCGTTCGGCGTGATAGGCGTCATATTCGAAGCAAGGCCAAATGTCTGCTTCGATGTCTTCTCTCTGTGCTTCAAGAGTGGCAATGTCTGTCTGTTGAAAGGCAGCCATAGTGCAGAGGAAAGCAATTGCGCGATAGTCAATCTTATACATGAAGTGCTGCAAGATGCAGGCATTTGTGTGGATGCGTTGGCTTTGTTGCCACCCACTCACGAGGCTACCGCCGAACTGCTTGGCGCGGTTGGTTATGTGGATCTCTGTATCCCTCGAGGCGGAAGGAAACTCATTGACTTCGTACGCGACAATGCTCGTGTGCCGGTTATCGAGACAGGGGCAGGCGTCGTGCATGCTTATTTCGATAAAGACGGTGACTTGGAGAAAGGGAAACGCATCATTTCGAATGCCAAGATGCGACGTGTCAGCGTCTGCAACGCCCTTGATTGTCTGCTCGTTCACCGTGACAGAGCCAACGACATTCCTGCTTTGCTTGCCCCGATGGAAGGGCGTGTTGAGATTGTCACCGACGAGGCAACAATGGGCACGGAGTGGATGGACTACAAGCTCTCCCTTAAAGTCGTTGACAGCCTTGACGAGGCATTGGCTCACATCGCCCGTTATGGCTCAGGACACAGCGAGTGTATCATTACGGAGAACAAGGCGACGGCAGCTCGCTTCCAACAGATGGTTGATGCCGCATGCGTATATGTCAATGCTCCCACCAGCTTTACCGATGGCGCGCAGTTTGGTCTCGGCGCCGAGATAGGCATCTCAACTCAGAAGCTTGGCCCGCGTGGACCGATGGCTTTGGAAGAGATGACGACCTACAAATGGCTTATAAATGGAAATGGACAAATAAGAAGTTAATTATATGAACGACATTAAACAAATATCGCAACGCTTGAAAGGCTTGCGCGAGATATTCGACATCCCTGTGGAGAAGATGGCAGAGGTGTGCGAGACGACAGTCGAACACTATCGCCGCATTGAGAATGGTGAGGCTGACCCTGGCGTTTATCTCCTCTCGCGCATCTCCAAGCAGTATGGCATCGCCCTTGATGTCCTGCTTTATGGCGAGGAGCCACGCATGAACGGCTACTTCGTGACGCGTCGAGGCAAAGGCCTTGAAGTGGACCGCCACAACGATTACAAGTACAAATCTCTTGCCAGCGGCTTTAAGGGAAGAGTGATGGAGCCGTTCTTCACGGAGATAGAACCTCTTCCGGAAGGTAAGAACCATGCAAAGAATGTTCATGACGGCCAGGAGTTCATCATCGTTTTTGATGGCGTTCTCGAGATAACGATTGAAGATAAGGTTATTGTATTGCAGAGGGGCGACAGCATATACTTCGACACGACACGTCCCCATTGCATGCGTGCCCTTGAGAATAAGACTGTGAAGTTCCTGACAGTAATCATCTAAGTTAATGTCAAAACCAATGACTAACAATCCTATACTAAGTCGCTTCCTTAGGCAAACGACCTTTGTTTCCGAGGAAGATTATGCGAAGAACCTTGAGTTCATTGTTCCCAAGAACTTCAACTTCGCCTATGATGTTGTGGATGCTTGGGCAGAGGTGGCACCAGATAAGATTGCCCTTCTGTGGACAAACGATGAAGGGGCAGAGCGAAAGCTGTCCTTTGACGACCTGAAGCGGATGAGCGACCAAGCCGCTTCCTACCTGGGAAGCCTGGGTATCGAGCGTGGCGACATGGTGATGCTCATCGAGAAGCGTCGCCTCGAGTGGTGGATTACGATGCTTGCCCTGCACAAGCTGGGAGCAGTTCCTATTCCCGCAACACACATGCTTACCAGTCACGACATTGTTTATCGCAACAATGCGGCTTCCGTGAAGGCCATCATTTGCGTGGGCGAGCCTTATGTTCTCGGGGAGGTTCAGAAGGCGATGCCTGAGAGTCCGACGGTTGAGATACTTGTCTCCATCGGTCCTGACGTGCCTGAAGGCTTCCACGACTGGCATAAAGAGATAGACAAAGCTGCGCCTTTCCGTCGTCCTCGCTTCGTTAATACCAATGGTGATACAATGATATTGTACTTCACCTCAGGCACTTCGGGCGAGCCCAAGATGGTGGCGCACGACTTCCTCTACGCTCTTGGGCACCTCACGACTGGTGTCTTCTGGCATAATCTCACGCCCGACAGCATTCATCTTACTGTTGCCGATACAGGGTGGGGCAAGGCTGTCTGGGGAAAGTTCTACGGACAATGGTTCGCTGGGGCTTGCGTCTTTGTCTTCGACCACGAGAAGTTCACGGCAGAGAAGATACTTCGTCAGATGGAGAAGTACCATATAACAAGCTTCTGTGCACCGCCTACGGTCTATCGTTTCCTTGTTCGAGAGGACTTCAGCCACTATGATCTTTCTGCTCTTCGCTACTGTACAACGGCTGGCGAGGCGTTGAATGCTGCCGTGTACAACAAGTTCTTCGAGCTGACGGGCATACGTCTGATGGAAGGTTTCGGCCAGACCGAGACGACTCTGACCTTGGGAACCTTCCCCTGGATGCAGCCTAAACCAGGCAGTATGGGCAAACCCAACGCACAATATGAGATAGCTTTGCTGCGTCCTGACCTTACCCCTTGCGAGGATGGAGAGAAGGGCGAGATAGCGGTTCGCCTGAATGAAGGCCACAAGGCTATTGGCCTTTTCAAGGAATACTATCGCGACAGCAACATCACCTACGAGGCTTGTCACGACGGATATTACTTCACAGGCGATATGGCGTGGCGCGACAAGGATGGTTACTATTGGTTCGAGGGAAGAGCCGATGATGTCATCAAGAGCAGCGGCTACCGCATCGGGCCCTTTGAAGTCGAGAGTGCTTTGATGACACATCCTGCCGTTGTGGAGTGTGCCATTACCGGCGTACCCGATGATACCAGGGGAATGGTGGTGAAGGCAACTGTCGTGCTTGGCAAGGAATGGAAGGATAAAGCCGGCAAAGCCCTGATAGAAGAGCTGCAGGCACACGTCAAACATGTGACTGCTCCCTATAAATATCCTCGTATCATCGAGTTTGTAGACGAATTACCCAAGACCATCAGCGGCAAGATTCGCCGTGTAGAAATAAGAGAAAAAGATAAAAGATGAGAAGTTTCCTTAATGTAGAAGACCTTGGTGACCTCAAGGAGGCACTCAGGGAAGCAGCTGAAATAAAAGCCGACCGCTATAAGTACGATACACTTGGCAAGAATAAGACCTTGCTCATGGTGTTCTTCAATAACAGCCTTCGCACCCGTCTCAGCACGCAAAAAGCAGCTATGAACCTCGGCATGAACGTTATCGTGCTCGATGTGAATGCCGGTGCGTGGAAACTCGAAACGGAGCGTGGCGTCATCATGGATGGCGACAAGAGCGAGCACCTGTTGGAAGCCATTCCGGTTATGGGGTGTTATTGCGACGTTATAGGCATCAGATCCTTTGCCGGGCTGACGGACAGAGACTATGATTATGCGGAGACCGTCTATCATCAGTTCGAGAAGTACAGCGGCAAGCCTGTGTTTGCGATGGAGACTGCCACGGTGCATCCCCTGCAAGCCTTTGCCGACCTGATTACCATCAACGAGTATGCTGCGAAACGTGGCAAGCGTCCGAAGGTCGTGCTCACTTGGGCTCCGCATCCCAAGGCGTTGCCTCAAGCCGTTCCCAATAGCTTTGCTCAGTGGATGTTGGCAGCCGATGTCGATTTCGTCATTACCCATCCTGAAGGTTATGAACTTGATCCTGCCTTCACCAAAGGTGCCACCATTGAGTACGACCAGCGCAAAGCTTTCGAAGGAGCCGATTTCATCTATGCCAAGAACTGGAGTTGTCCGGGCGTGACGAACAGGGAAGATTACGGGAAGGTGCTGTCGAAGGATATGAGTTGGACTGTTGATGCGGAGCACATGAGCTGGACGAACGATGCTCACTTCATGCATTGCTTGCCTGTTCGACGTGGTATGATTGTCACAGACGACGTTATCGAGGCCCCTACTTCGTTGGTCATTCCAGAGGCTGCCAATAGGGAAATCTCTGCAACTGTCGTTTTAAAACGCATCTTGCAAAGCAAATAATAAAAAAAACATTGCAACCCCTTTGTTCGTAACGATATTAATTGTATCTTTGCAACATAGTTTTTAAATAAAATCGATTATGAAGAATCTATTCTTTACAATGTTACTCCTTCTTGCAGCAAACGCTTCATGGGCTGAAACAGCACTTTTCGTTCACCAGAAGTCTGGTGGTGTCCTTGAGGTTTCCTTCAGCGAGAAGCCCGTCGTAACCTATAGCGAAGGCTATCTTGTTATTTCTGGAGTGAATGGTTCGGTGTCCTATCCTCTCTCTGACATGCAGAAGTTCACCTTTGGCGAAGTGGATGAGAATGTGACTCGCATCGTTGCTCCTGAGAGCGTAGCGCCTCAGCCCACCTACATTTACAGCATCGACGGCAAGCTCATGCGTACTTACCAGCCTGGTGAGAACCGTGCAACCTCTGCTTCTGTCGAGGGTCTTCCTGCCGGAACCTATGTTGTAAAGAACGGTAAGACGTCCTACAAAGTCCTGAAGAAATAAGTTGGAGCGCCTTCTCGACATAATAAACAGCCGCTACAGCTGTCGCAGTTATCTCGACAAAGCAGTAGAGGAAGAGAAAGTTGCGTACCTCAAGGAGTGTATGCGACTCGCTCCTTCTGCCGTGAACAAACAGCCTTGGCGATTCCGAATCGTGCGAAGTCAGCAGGGGAGGGCAAAGCTTCAGTCCTGCTACTCGCGTCCCTGGTTCAACGAAGCGCCGTTGTACGTGCTCGCGACCCTGCTTCATGACGAGGAATGGGTTAGGGCAGACGGCAAGCCTCACGGCAATATTGATGTCGCCATTGCTGTCGAGCATCTTTGTCTGGCAGCCACAGAGCAGGGACTTGGCTCGTGTTGGGTATGTAATTTCGATGCCAAATTGTGCCACGAACTGTTTGAACTGCCTGAAAACGAAGAGCCTGTCGTCATCATTCCCCTTGGGTATCCAGTCTCCTCAGGCACTCCTCCCAAGACACGCAAAACGCCAGAGGAACTCTTCCTCGAAGCATAAAGACGTGTAAGGGGCACTCGAAAGAGCGCCCCTTACACGTCTTATTACCTCATTCATTACATCTCGTCACCTCATTCTCCACGTCTCATCACCCAACATCCCACGTAAACTTTGCCTACGACCCTTGTCATGTGGGGCGATGCGGCAGTTCGAGTGAACCTACAAGCTGTTTTTGACGGCTCGAACCAACTCGGAATCCGTACTGCCGTTCCTGCGGAGCGAGCCATGAATCTCGTGGGCTCCGGTCTCAGAAAGAATGCGACGGGCATTCTCTTGGTTGACCCCAGCACCAGGCATGATGATGAGTCTGCCGCCAGATTGCTCGACAAGTCTCTTAATCAGGGGAATGCCTTGCTCTGCCGAAGGAGCCTGACCAGACGTGAGCAAGCGGTGACAACCCAATGAAACGATCTGCTCCAGAGCCTCTGTGGGCTGCGAACAGACATCGAAAGCACGGTGAAAAGTGATGCTCATGCCTGTCGCTTCGCTCACAAGACAACGGATTGTCTCCTCGTCTATGCTGCCGTCGGACTTCAAAGCCCCAATCACAACACCATTCGCGCCAAGTCGTTTGGCCAGACGAATCTCCTTCAGCATGGTTTCGATCTCAGCCTCGTCGTACACGAAGTCACCCTCCCTGGGGCGAATCAGCACTTGAACCGGGATGCCTAGACCTATTGCCTCAGCCATCATCTCAGCCGATGGCGTCAGACCATCCATTTCGAGAGCCTGGCAAAGCTCAATGCGATCTGCTCCTCCTTCTTTGGCTGCAAGGACACTCTGCATGTCGCCGCAGCAAACTTCCAACTTTATCTGTTCCATAATGGCGTTTCGTCTGGTTCTGTTTAGCGTTTCAAAGTTACCAAATAAAATAAAAGAAAGAGAGTGGCTTCACAGCTACTCTCTTCCAATTGGTATTAGCTTTGTTTAAGGTAAAAAGATTGTTTTCAGGATAACAGTTGCAAAGGTAGGGCATTTTTATGCATGTTGCAACTGTTTTTGTTATGTTCTTTAACATGTTTCGACGCAAATGGGAACTTTTGCACAACAGTCATAACCTTTTGGCATAATATTGGGCGATTGCTTCGATGGGACGACGCATGATTCGACCCATTTGCCTGCCTTCGCTAACAATGGCTTCTGTCAGCTCTGCTTTGAACTGATAAGCGATGCCTCCCACGCAGTTTATCGGCATTTCTTTGTGCCCATAGACGGCGATGTTCCTGTTGATGAACAGGCGGAAGGCCTCGACGAGCATGTCGTGAATGGCAGGATTGGCGCGGTTCTCGACGATAAAAGGAACTAGCGACGCAAGGAAGGCATTGGCGGCAGGCTTGCGGTAAACGCGTTCGATGATGTCCGAAAGTGACAAATTGAACTTATTGCAAAACTTCTCCTTGAGTGTTTCGGGAAGTTTTCCTTTGAAGAGTCCGTTCAGCAACATCTTGCCAAGATAGGAGCCGCTGCCTTCATCGCCAAGAATGTAACCGAGTGGCGATGTATGCTTCACAATGTCTTTCCCATCGTAGAGACAGCTGTTGGAGCCCGTTCCAAGAATGCAGGCTATGCCAGGTTCGTGCCCACAAACGGCTCTGGCGGCACCCAGCAAGTCGCTCTCCACCTCAATGTGGCACTCGGGGAAGAGTTCCTCGAGGGCACTCTTAACACTCTGGCTGAACGGTTCTATGCAGCCGGCACCATAGAAATAAACAGCCTGCAGACCCTTAGATTGCGGCAGCTGAGTCAACAAATCATGGTATAATACATTATATATATTATCGCGCGCGTCGCGCGCGGGATTGATACCATCGGTGTGCAACTCGGTTTGTGAGCCGTCGGAACTGACATAAAGCCAGTCTGTCTTAGTGGAACCGCTGTCGGCTATAAGGAGAACTTTGTTCATGCTAAAGGTAACCCCCGCCTCCCTTTCAGGGAAAGCGGGGGCTTTTGTTGTGTTGCTAAAAGGCGTCAATTACTGAGCGGGAGCCTCTGCGGGAGTTTCAGCAGGAGCTTCTGTTGCTGCGGGCTGCTCCATAGTGGGCACGTTGCCAGGATTTGTGGCTGCCTGCTCAATGGCTTGCTGCTGCATAACAGACTCGTTGTGACCAGCACCGGGCAGGAAAGCTACACTGATGACGCTGAGGAAAATCATTGCACCAGCGAGGAACCAGGTTGCCTTCTCGATAAAGTTTGTTGTCTTGGGAGCGCCAAGAATCTGGTTGTTGTTGGAGTAGTCAGCAGCCAAACCGCCGCCTTTGGATTCCTGAATCAGTACGATGAGGCACATAAGAATGGATGCCAGCACAATCAGGATTACGATAGATGTGTACATGTTTTGTGTGTTTGTTATGTTGTTATTTGTGTTTATTATTGATGATCAGTTTCTCTAAAAACCGAATTTGGTCTGCAAAGTAACGATTTTTTTTTGGATATTTCAAGGAAAGTTGCCTGATAATTTTCACTGCGTTCTCATATTTGCCTTGTTTAATGTAAATTCCGGCCATTATTTCAGTCAGAATTTCATTATTTTCGTCATTTTCGTGAACATTGCTGTCGTCGCTTTGACTCTCGTTATGTTCATCTTCGAGGTTGTCGTCAAGCACAATCCTTCCGTGTTCATTCTCCAGAAAGTCCTCGACAACTCCACCACCATTCATGGGTAAAGCTTCCTGCCTTTGAGTGCCTTGCCTGCTTTCTTGCTGTAGGAGATAGCCAATATAATCCTGTGCCGCATCGATTGGATGGCTGACGGGCGAGACGGGAGTCTGTGCCTCGAGGAAGTTGTCGATGAGGCTAACGGTGCGAGATTCAGAGTCGTCCGTTGTCTCTTCATAGCGCTTGTGCTCTTCTGCTTGTGTGTAATGAGGCTCTTCCGTCAAGCGGAAGATGGCTTCTCGATTTGGCACAAGGATTGCTGTGCGACGCAAAGTTTCATCGTAAGCAGGGTCGTGCTTCTTGTAGAGTGCTTGCAGGAGCAGGATTCGGGCGATGTGGAAGTAGGGATGCTCCTGCGTAAGCGCTTGCAACTGCGCTATTGCATCATCGTCGATGGTATCGGGTCGTCGGATATAATCTATGATGTGTCGTTGCATGTCGTGTGTTGATGTTTACCAGTTGGCTACTGTGGCATTGAAGATTTGGTCGACGATGTCCTTCGTCATCTGCGTGACGAGTTCTTCCTGAACTGCATTGAGTTGCTGAGAAGCGTCGAATTCTGAGGTCGCGGTGAACTGCCTTTCGAAGTCGTCGGTGTGCTTCTTGTTGTTGACAAAGCGGACGTTGACGGTCATTTTGAGTTGCACCTGACTACTGTAGCCTTCGCTCGAGATGCTTTTATTAAACTGGTCGAAGGCAACAATCTCGCCTGCGAGTTGGAGGTCGCCGTTCTTCTTGACCTGCCTCAACTTTGTCTGATTCAGATATACTTCTGTTATCCTGTTCTGGAAGATGCTCTGCATCGGTGCCCAAACATAGGCGCTTCGGATGGGGAAGTTGTCTATCTGGATGGTTTTGGTTGTGGTATAGTCGATGCTTGCCCCGTTGAAGCGATAGCTGACGGTGCAGGCTGTGACGAGCAGGGCGAGCAGAAGCAATAGGAGAGGTCGCCTTCTATTCATCGATTCCATAGGCTTTAATCTTTCTGTAAAGTGTTCTTTCGCTGATGCCAAGCTCTTCTGCAGCGAGTTTGCGCTTGTAGTGATTGCGTTGGAGGGCAAGCAAGATGTTGCGTTTCTCCATGTCTCCGATGTTGAGTGTGTCGTCGTCGACAATCTCTTCGGCAGTTGAAATGTCCAACTCTTCCGGTTGCGTGTGTTGAACCTTCTTCTGTTGGGAGACTGGAACGGGCAATGTGGTGCTGGCCGGAGCCTCGTGCCAATTGTGTCCTTGCAGCTTCTCTTTGAGCTCTTGCACATCCGAACGGAGTTCGAAGACGGCATGAGCCAGTATCTTTATCTCTTGTTCGTAGTCGTGCTGGCCGCCTGAAGTGCTTCCTCCGACAGTGGCGATGCCTGTATCATCGTCGGAGTTTGGTGTGATGCCAAGCTTTGCAAGCATCTCTGGCGTTACGCTTCTGCTCTCGGAAAGGATGCTGAGCTGCTCCGTTATGTTGCGTAGCTGACGGATGTTGCCTGGCCATTTGTAGGAATTCACCACAGCTTCTGCCTCTGGCGTGAGTCGTATGGGCTCAGGGATATTGTAGCGGCTGGCTGTATCGAGCGCGAACTTCTTGAAGAGAAGCACAGCGTCGCCTTGTCGTTTGCGCAGGGGAGGAATCTGGATGTTGATGGTGGAGAGGCGATAATAGAGGTCCTCGCGGAACCGTCCTTGCTTGATGGCTGTGGGGATATCCACGTTTGTGGCAGCCACGATGCGTACATTTGTCTTGCGAGGAGTGCTGCTGCCGACCCTCAGATACTCGCCTGTTTCCAGGACTCGAAGCAGTCGGGCTTGTGTACTCAAAGGCAGTTCGCCCACTTCATCAAGGAAGAGTGTGCCTCCGTCGGCAGCTCCGAAGAAGCCTTCGTGCTCGCCTATGGCGCTGGTGAACGCGCCTTTCTCGTGTCCGAAGAGTTCGCTGTCGATGGTTCCTTCTGGTATGGCGCCGCAGTTTATTGCGATGTATGTCTTGCCTCGACGTTGGCTGTGGTCGTGGATGATGCGTGGAATGACTTCCTTACCCACGCCGCTCTCGCCCTGTATGAGTACCGAGAGGTCTGTAGGAGCAACGAGAACTGCTGTGGCAAGGGCTTCGCGAAGGGCTTCGTTGCGTCCCACAATGCCGTAGCGGTTCATCAGGGATTGCATATCTGAACTTGTGCTCATGATGCTTTTTCTGTGTTGTCGTTGTTGATAGCCTGAGGTGCGTCGTCCTTCTTCCTGTCTTCGCGTTTGTCGCGGAACAGCTTGGGCAAGGGGTTTTGACGAGCCTCGTCGTAGAAGGCTCTGTTGCGGACGATGTCGATGGCTGTGTAGATGGGCTTTGTCAGGGCAGACACATCAGCCACTCCCTCCTCCGTCTCTTCCTTCTGAGTCGTGTTATAAGATGCAGTTATGACTGTCTCCATGCCTGCGAAGAAGCGGGCCAGAGCATTGCCAGACAGGCTTGTCGGGAGCGTACTGCCTTCTGGAATGATGATGCCGTCGAAGTGGCAGGCGTTGTTCTCGCTGAGAATCTGTTCGGAGGTGTAGGGTCCGTAGGTGTTGATGCCTTGCTCTGTTGTGACTTGCGAAGCGAGGTCTGGGTTCTGCATGGCAGTCTCCTGAACGATTGCGATGCGAGGCAGTTGCTGATCGAAGTCGCGTTCCAGGATGTCGCGGAACTTGATGATGTCCTCTGCCGTTGGCTCCTTCGAGAGCGGCATGAGGTTGGCCTTCTCCGTTACGATAATCTCGACGGACTGTGCAGGACGTTTCGCGGGCTCGTTTGACGCGTAGAGCACCAAGGCATCGGCATTCTCTTCGTCGAGTTCGCGATAGGCTGCCTCCTCATTGAAAAAGGCTGGCGAGCATAGTTCGAGCATTGCGGGGTCGTCGCAAACTTGGCGAATGGGGTCGTTGCTTGTGCCGTCTTCGCCAATCAGAGCGATGGCTATCTTGAGTTTATCCATATATGTTGCTTGTTTTATCGAGGTCTGTTGCTTAGGTTATGCAGTTAAGTTGATTGATTCATCATGTAGAATCAATTGCATATACATGTACGTGCAATTGCAACTACATGTATATGCAATGAATTTGGCGTGCTTAGTTTTTTGTTCCTCCCTTTGAAGTTGATTCGGATGGCGTTTGAGCTTTCTCTTCTTCCAGTCCTGTGTCGATGAGCGAGTACTGTTCCTGTGGGAGCTGCAGCGTGTAGAGCGAGCCCTCGAGACGGCGGATGAGGCCGCGCTTCATCTTCTCCGGAGCATAGACAAAGCCTTCGACGACGACGACGCGGTTCGTCTCGATGTCCACACGAGAGTGGCTCACGAAGGGGCCTCCCATGCAATCATTCTCCATATACCAGAGCCCTCGCATCTCCATAGCGAAGCTGTTGTGCACGTTGACTGCCTTGACAATGGTGCAAAGCGAGTCTGTCTTCATGTACATGCCTGGCTTCTCGCCTGGGAGGTTCACTTTCATCACGGAGTCTCGCTTGGCCGTCATGTACGCTTTGTTGAAGGTTTCGGGGCCTTCATACGGGTAGCTGTACATCACGATGTTCTCCATGCCTGTTGCCGTATTGTTGCTCGTCCAGAAGAACTGCTCGCCTTTCTTGTAGCTGGTCAGTTCCTTTGGAGCATGGAAGCGGCAGGTAAAGATTTGCCAGGCAAGGTCGTAGGTGACTTTCGAGTACTTGTTCTCGAGTTCTTTGATGAGTCGATTCATCTCAGAACGCGTCAGGAAGTCGATCACTTCCTGTTTGTGGTCGATGCAGAACTGCTGGAAGTCCTCCAGGCTTGGGCTGTTGATGGTGAGCACAATCTGGTCCATCGCGAACTTGTTACGCATGAAGCGCATGCCTGTTCGCGAGTATTGTGTCTTATCTATGTTGACCTGAATGATGTTACGGAATATGGTGAAGTTGGCGCTGAAGTCTTTCGGCTCGATCTGTGTGATGTGGAACGAGCGCTCACTTTGCGGCAAGCAAGGCACATCGGTGTCAAGGATATCGAACAAGGCACGACCTGCCGGAGCCTCCCAAGTCTTGTTGTCGAGCACGACAAGCACTTCGTAAGGACGACCGCTGGCTTGCGGGAAGAATTGTTCTTTCGTGCAGCTTGTCAAGAGAAGCAAGCCCAATATTAATGATAAAGCAAGTTTGTATTTCATAATGTCTGTTGTTATGTTGGTAACTAATCATTTTAATTCATCACGCTTCGCCCTTCACTTTGCTGTGCAACAAGCCGCAAGCCGCATAGATGTCTTGCCCGCGACTGGCACGAATGGTGGTTGTAACGCCATGCTTGGTCAGGTAGTCTCGCAGCCAAACCATTTTCTCCTCGGACGCGCCCTTGTATGGCGTATCAGGTATCTCGTGGAAGCGTATCAGGTTTACGCGGCATTCTATTGGCGCAAGCAGTCGAACCAACTCTCTTGCATGCCTCTCCGAGTCGTTGAGACCTCCGAAAACGATGTACTCGAAGCTGAGTCTGCGCTGATGGCTCCAGTCCTGCTTGCCAAGCAGAGCCAGCAGATCTTCTAAGCCGTAAGCCTTCTCGGCAGGCATCATCTGGAGTCTCTCTTCTGGGAAAGGATTGTGAAGGCTGATTGCGAGGTGGCAGTCGCTCTCTTTGAGGAAGCGTTCCACGCCCTTCCTGACGCCGACAGTAGAGACCGTGATGCGCTTCGGACTCCAAGCCCAGCCGTTCGTGTCTGTGAGTAACTGAGTGGCTTTCAGTACAGCATCGAGGTTGTCCATCGGTTCTCCTTGTCCCATGAAGACGATGTTTGTCAACAGTTCGCTTCCTGGCACGGAATAGACTTGGTTCAGGATGTCTGTGGCTGTGAGGTTGCCTCCGAAGCCTTGCCGGCCAGTCATGCAGAAGCGGCAGCCCATACGACAGCCAGCTTGACTGCTGACACAAAGCGTTGCCCTGTCTCCATCGGGAATGAAGACGCACTCAACCTTCTGTCCGTTCTCCGTTGGGAAGAGATACTTCGCAGTCCCGTCGATGCTTTGCTGGACATCGCAAGGCGGCACGCAACCTATCTCATAGCGCTCTGCAAGGGCCGTCCTGCCTTTGAGCGAAAGGTTGGTCATCTCGTTGATGCTCCTGATGTGCTTGCCGTATATCCATTCTGCCATTTGTTTGGCTGCAAAGGCAGGCAGTCCCACCTCTGTGGCGACAGCCTTAAGTTCGTCGAGTGTCAAACCAAGCAGCTTTTTCTTTTCCATTAGGCGCATATTACGCCACAAAGTTACATTATATTATGTAATATGTGGGCACATAAAGGGAAAAAGTTGTTTTTTTTCACTTCTTTTGCATGAAAAGAGCGGGAGTTTAGGAAACTTTTACTATCTTTGCGCAGTAAATGTACTAAAACTAATATTAACCATGAACATCAAACAATTCTCTGCCGTTCTTTTTGCGGCAATTCTTTTCAGTGTTACTTCTTTTGCTCAGAGTCTCAGCCCCAGCACCAAATACCATTGGGACAAGGGAACTCTCATAGTTGATACACCTGCTCGTCCTGCTGGTCAGCAGAATGTACTTGGCCTGACAGCTCCCAAGATGGCAACAGTCCGCGTTGGCTTTGTCGGTCTGGGCATGCGTGGACCTGGAGCTGTAGCTCGTTTTACTCACATTCCGGGCACTCAGATTGTTGCCCTTTGTGATTATGAAGAGGCTCGTGCTGAAGCTTGTCAGAAGTATCTCCGCGAGGCTGGACTTCCGCCAGCAGACATCTATAGTGGCGAGAAAGGCTACGAGGAGCTTTGCAAGCGTTCCGATATAGACCTCGTGTATGTGGCCACCGACTGGGATCATCACTTCCCCGTTGCCAAGTGCGCCCTTTTGAATGGCAAGCACACGGCTATCGAGGTGCCTTCTGCCATGAACCTTGAGCAATGCTGGGAACTTATCGACCTCTCGGAGAAGACGCGCCTCCACTGCATGATACTGGAGAACTGCTGCTACGACTGGTATGAACTCAACACACTCAACATGGCGCAGAACGGCGTCTTTGGAGAAGTGCTTCGTGGCGAGGGTGCTTACATCCACAACCTCGACGACTTCTGGGCCTATTACTGGAAGAATCCTGATGGCAGCGACATACAGAACCTGCATTGGCGTTTGAAATATAACAAGGAGAATCGTGGTGATGTCTATGCTACTCACGGCCTTGGCCCCGTTGCTCTTGCTATGGATATCCATCGTGGCGACCGTTTCACGACGTTGGTTGCAATGGACACCAAGAGCTCGCACGGCAAGGAATTGGTAGAGAAGACCACAGGCCGTCCCTGCGCAGAGTTCCGCAATGGCGACCACACCACGACATTGATGCGTACGGCAAATGGCAAGGTTGTTGAGATTCAGCACGATGTCATGAACCCACAACCCTACAATCGTCTCTATAAGTTAACTGGCACCAAGGGCTATGCTACCAAGTATCCCGAGCAGCACTATGCTCTCGACAAGAGCCAGCTCAGTGCCAGCGGCGTTGCTCCTAAGGTGGACGACCTTAGCTCTCACGGCTTCCTGCCAGCAAGCGAACAGCAGGCACTTGTGGCTAAGTACACGCATCCCATCATCAAGAAGTACGGCGAGATGGCTCAGAAGGTGGGCGGTCACGGCGGTATGGACTTCTTCATGGACGCACGTCTCGTCTATTGCTTGCAGAACGGCCTGCCTCTCGACATGGATGTTTACGACCTTGCTGAGTGGTGCTGCCTTGCTGAGTTGGGAGCGCTTTCAATGGACAACAACAGCTGCTCCGTTGCCTTCCCCGACTTTACCCGTGGCTATTGGGACGTGATGCCAGGCTTCCAGTTTGCTTGGGCAAAGGCTGAGGACGAAGCAGCCGCTCAGGCCGCAGCTGAAGCCAGCACTCAAGCCCAGAAGGATCGTTGTGCTAAAGAGAAACTTTGGGAGAAATACGACAAGGCAAAAGAAACGGCTTCAAAGAAAGCTAAAAAGTGACGAAACAAGACCTGCGTCGCTTCATCAGGGCGCAGAAAAAGGAACACGCCGCTGCCCAGTTGGCAGCGATGTCGGAAGAGATAACGAACAGGGTGTTTGCTTCTGCTTGGTGGCAGGAGGCAAGCACTCTGCTACTTTATTACCCATTAAGCGATGAAGTCGATGTGCGACCGTTGATTCGTGAAGCCTTCGAGGAAGGCAAGCGTGTTCTTCTGCCCGTTGTGAAGGGCGAAGAGCTGGAGCTGCATCTTTATGAAGGAGAGTCTTCCTTGAGGAAGGGTGCATTTGGCATCATGGAGCCACAGGGACCTTTGTTTGCTCCTGAGCATTACGACGAGATAGATGTCGCCATCATTCCAGGTATGGCGTTCGATGGGGCAGGGCACCGGTTGGGGCGTGGCAAAGGTTTCTACGACCGCTTGCTGCCTAAACTGGAGTCGGCAAAGCTCGTGGGCGTCTGCTGGCCTTTCCAACTTCTCGACGAAGTGCCTTCTGAACCTCATGACATTTCGGTTGAGGAAGTGATTTCCTGAGAAATCTTCAAACTGCTGATTCGTACCTTTCTCTTCATCAACGTGTTTGATGAAGTGCGAAAATTCTTTACAAAAAACATAACGAAAAACGAGGCGTTAGGTGATGCGACGTGTTGAAGATTTAAACGCGACACGTCGAATTGATCAACGCGACACGTCGAAATTGAATTTCCCCTGTGTGAAGTTGATAGACCCGACGCGTCGATTTTACCAAGCAAATGTGCTGTTTTTGTCATTTCGATACATAATACTTGTACTTTCTTTGCTTGTGTTCCTTGGATGAGTCCTCTGAAACCGCCTTCTGTAAAGGGAAACGCGATTTAAGCCCTTATTTTGTGTTTGGGGTAGAAAAGTGCCACAACATCAAAAATAAGCCCTTAGAAACGAAGCGTTGGAAAGAATCTTGACATTTTACCTGCAGAGCGATTGCTCCTATAAAACTCTTTCTTTATAATTTTTTGTTATTCGCGATTCATAATTCGCCTAAAAGTCGTACCTTTGCAAAAGGATAAACTATCAGCGTAATGAAGAGAATACGCATCATCCAAATACTTGTCTTGTCTGCCATAGGCTTTAGGGCTGGAATCATCATGGCGCAAGAAAACTATCCTGCGGTGCCTGATACGGCAAAGCTACATAGTCCGTTTTCGAAGAGCGACCGTAAGGTTTTCCTCCAGCCTGACCGCATTTTCTATCCCGAGACTTGGTTCCATTTCCTCAACGGCAGCATCCGTCGCGAGGGCATCACTCGCGACCTTGAGGCCATCGCGGCATCTGGGATTCAGGGTGTTCAGTTCTTTCATGGACAAGTGGGTGACCCTGCCGATTGGCCAGGTACAGAGGAGCATGTGGAGTGCTTGAGTCCGAAATGGGAATCGCTTGTCAAGCATACTGCCGAAGAGGCTCATCGCCTCGGACTTCGCTTCAGCCTGCAGACCTGTCCGGGTTGGGCTATGAGCGGCGGCCCGTGGATTACGCCCGAACAAGCTATGCGACATCTGAGTCTCTCACGGACTGACATTACTGGTGGCCGCGAACTCGATGTCGAGTTGCCAGTTCCTCATAAAGATGATTGGCGTAACTGGAAGGATATCGCTGTGCTTGCTTTCCCCGCTCCCAAAGGTGATACTGGAACATTCTGTCAGGTGGAAAAGGTCGAGGCAGAGCAGTATCAGGAAGAGTGGCAAAAGCTTCTCAGTGGCGAGCCGAACTCCAGTTTCACGCTGCAACCTGCCGACCCGCAGAAACCCTATCGTGTCCGCGTGAAGACAAAAGATAGTCAGAAGGTCCGTTCTATAGAGTTCAATCCCATCGACGCCTTCAATCACTCGTTCTGTGTGCAGCCCGACATCCATCTGCGCGTATTGACGCCTAGCAGGACTATTCTGCTCGATACGGACTTCCCACGAGGCAACTGGCAGGATACCGAGAAGACGATGACCTTTGCGCTGCCCGACAGCAAAGAACAGGGCGGCGACTACATCATCGAAATCACCAATCAGCATCCAATGCGCCTTTCGAGATTGCGCCTCTCCACAGCTACCCGAGGTCACAATTGGGAAATGGAAGCTGCCTGGACACTGCGTCAACTGCTACCTTTTCCGAAGAACATGAACGAAGACGGCAGCGGGTTCGTCAATCAAGCCGATATCGTCAATCTGACTGACAAGATGACTCCTGACGGACATCTTCGTTGGGCAGCGCCAGAAGGTCAGTGGATTGTCCTTCGAATAGGTCACGTAAACACCGGTCGGCGCAACGGACCAGCACCTGCCGAGGCAACGGGCTGGGAAGTCAACAAACTCGACACGGCCTACGTATCCCACCAATTCCATAGTTACATTGGACGACTCACGGACGGACCTCTGAAAGGGCTTGTGAACAATATGCTAATGGACAGTTGGGAGTGCTCCACACAGACTTGGACACGATTCATGCCTCAAGAGTTTCAAAGCCGCAGGCATTACGAACTGCTTCGCTGGCTGCCAGCCGTCTTCGGGTGGGTTATAAACGACCGCCAGCAGACCAGCAAATTCCTCTCCGACTGGCGACGAACCATCAGTGAACTCTTTACCGACAACTTCTATGGTCATATGACCCGACTCGCACACGAGAAAGGTATGACCGTCAGCTACGAGACAGCAGCAGGCGACATCTTCCCAGCCGACCCGATGGAGTACTACAAATACGCCGATGTCCCGATGTGCGAATACTGGCAACCATTCTCGAGCTGGTTGGCAAACCGCAACTACAAACCCATCCGCCCAACTGCCTCCGCAGCCCATCTGTATGGCAAACCGCGTGTATCGGCTGAATCCTTCACGTCGTTCGACCTGACTTGGGACGAACGCCTCAGGGATTTGCGCGAAGTGGCCAATCAGAATATGGTGGAGGGCGTCACGCATACGGTATTCCATACCTACACACATAACCCCGATGCAGACAGATTCTTCCCTGGGACTTCGTTTGGTGGAGGCATCGGAACACCGTTCCTCAGGAAGCAAACCTGGTGGCCCTTTATGCGTCACTTCAATACCTATCTCGCACGCTGTACCTTTATGCTCGAAAGAGGATTCCCTGCAAACTCAGTTCTCTGGTACATCGGCGATGAGATAGAACATAAACCCGACCAGTTTGCGCCCTTTCCCAGCGGCTTCGGTTATGACTATTGTAATACCGATGCCCTCATGCATCGCCTTAAAATAAGAAAAGGTCTCTGGACAACTCCCGAGGGCGTCTGCTATGATGTGCTCTGGATTCCTGATACAAAACGTCTGCTCCCCGAAACTGTCAGCAGGTTGCAGGTAATGGAAGCACAAGGTGGACGCGTTATCAGAAACGTTCCCATTGCTCAGTTGAGAGAATCCATCGAGAGACTAAACCTCCAGCCCGACGTAAAGCCCACAGAACTCCGCTGGCTCCATCGCCGCACAAAAGGTGCCGACTGGTATATGATTTGTCCGCAGCAGCAACAAACTTTCAGTGGCGAAGTGTCGTTTCGCCAGCGAGGTCGGGCCGAACTGTGGAATCCGATGAACGGAAGCATTCAATTGGCCGATGCTACACAGGAAGGAAACTATACTCGTGTGCGTCTGGATCTGCAGCGTGGCGAAATGCTCTTCCTCGTTTTCCAGCACGATGCTCAACCCAAACGCAAAAAGAATGTCGAGGAAACACGAACCGTGCTTTTGGACAAGTGGACACTTACTTTCCCGAAAGGTTGGGGCAACGACAAACCCCTTATGCTCAATGAACTGAAAGCCTGGAAGGACCTTCCACTAAGCAACGAAGGACGGGCTTTCTCTGGCACAGCAACCTACGAGACTTCCTTCCAGCTCGACTATAAGCGGCGCGGCCAGCAGTATCTACTCCGATTGGGCGAAGTAGAAGAAATAGCTGTCATCAAGGTGAACGGCGAAGTCGTTGATACCCTTTGGGCTGCACCCTATCAAACCGATATCGCCAGCTACCTCCATAGTGGCAAGAACTCCATTATCATCGAGGTTACAAGCACTTGGTTCAATCGTCTTGTCTACGATGCGGCTTTACCGAAAGAACAACGTCGGACATGGGTCATCAACGGTCCCTCAGCTAAAGAGTCTTTGCGTCCGTCAGGTCTAATAGGTCCTGTAGAGATAGTAATGTAAAGTAGAAAAAGTGATAATTGCTTGGCAGAAGAGAAATATTTCGTATCTTTGCAACAGAAATGAGACTATTTGTTCAGTATTAACCTAAACTTTTTGCATTATGGACGAAGAATTCAAGAACGGAATGGTTATCGACGAGACGATGAAGGCTGACCTGCTGAGCTCAGCAAAGTGGGCGAAGTTCCTCCTTATCCTGGGAACTATCGCAATGGTGATCTATTTTATCATGGGCATCGTGGTTACTATTGCCCCGTTCGTATTGCCTCCCACTCCAATGCTTGGCGGAGGAATCATCGTTGGCCCAATCTATGTGATTGTGTCTCTCATTGCAATCTATCCCCTCGTAAAGGGATTTCAGTTTGCCAATGGCGTGAAGGCTGCATGCAAGACCGGCAGTGAGGCTGAGCTGGCTCGTGGCTTTGCAGGAATGCATGCTTACCTGAGGTTCAGTGGTATCCTTTCCATCATTTGCCTGGTTGTCGTCGTAATCGCTCTAATTGCTGCTCTTGTTCTGGGTTGCTCGATGGGCAACTGTCCTGCTGCTTGAGCTACTTACTTCATTTTCTCCAATAGCTTCTCTAAGAGACGCGGAAGAGCATAGCGGTCGAGGGACTTCTCTTCGACCCATTGCCCTTTTGCATTTCTATCGGCTGAGGGCAAAGTGAGGCAGTAGAAGTCGGCGTGCAAGCGCTGATGAGTGAGTTGATGGCGAACGTCTTGAGCAATGAGATCAACCTTAATGTTAACGCTAACCTTAACCAATGATGAGTGAATAAACTCGTCAACTTGTTTACTCGTCAACTTCTTGTCTGATTCTATCATAGGGAACTCGAAGAGCCCTTGCCAGATGTCGCCGCTGCCTCTGCGACGCAGTAAGGTCAGGCCCTCTTGTGTGCGCGTGTATATATAAGTAAGGTAGCGGTCGCGGACACTCGTGCGTTTGGACTTGACGGGCAGTTTGTCCACTTGATGCGTGCTCAACGCTTCACAAGTCTCGGCAAGCGGACAAGTCTCGCAAAGCGGTGCGGCAGGCTTACATTGCAGAGCTCCGAAGTCCATGATGGCTTGGTTGTAAAGGGCCGGGTGCTGCCTGTCGAGCAACTCGTCGGCAAGGGCACGAAGGAGTTTCTTGCCCTGCATGGTATCGATAGGCTCTGCTATGCCGAAGTGGCGAGCTAGAACGCGTTGCACGTTGCCGTCGAGCACAGCATGAGGTTCGCCGAAAGCCAGACTCATGATGGCTGCTGCGGTGTAGTCGCCAACGCCTGGCAAAGCCCTCACAAAGCTGTAATCCTTTGGGAAATGCCCTGCCTTTGCAATCTCTTGAGCTGCCTTATGAAGATTCCGAGCCCTGCTGTAGTAACCCAATCCTTGCCATAGTCTGAGTACCTCTTCCTCGCTTGCCTCAGCCAAGCTCTCAGCCGTTGGGAACCGCTCGGCAAAGCGCAAGTAGTAATTCATCCCTTGAACAATCTGCGTCTGCTGCAGAATGAACTCCGAAAGCATGATGAGGTATGGATCGCTCGTCCTTCGCCAAGGAAGGTCACGACCAAAAGACTCGTACCATTGCTCCAGTTGTGTGCCAAATGATGAAATCATGATGCAAAAGTACTGCTTTTTCGGCATGAAACACATCAAACATCAACTTTTTTTCAATAAAATGGCGTAAAACCTTTCACCTTTCGGAAAATAATTGTACCTTTGCAGTCCGAAATTATATAATACACATAATAGTAATAACAATAAACACCTAAAATTATGCCAAACGGAAAGAAGCATAAGAGGCACAAGATGTCTACGCACAAGCGTAAGAAGAGACTGAGAAAGAACAGACATAAGAGCAAGTAAAGTACTTCTCAGACCAAAAAGGTGGCAGGACAAAGCTCTGTCACTTTTTTTGTAATTGAATCAGATGGACGTAACAAGCGAACTTTACATCGACGTACAGCCGAAGAAGATCTCCATCGCATTGACCGAGGACAAGCGACTGGCAGAGTATCAGGAGGAAGAGCAAAGTGTCTCTTACTCCGTGGGCAACGTGTACCTGGCGAAAGTCAAGAAGCTCATGCCCGGACTCAATGCCTGCTTCGTTAATGTCGGTCACGAGCGTGATGCCTTCTTGCATTACCTCGACCTTGGATTGCAGTTCGCTTCCTACGCCAAGTACCTCAAGCAGGTACAGAGCGACCGCAAGAACCTCTACTCCTTCGAGAAGGCTTCCATTCTGCCCGACTTGCCAAAGGACGGCAGCGTGCAGACCTCTCTGCAACAAGGACAGGAGGTGCTTGTGCAAATCATCAAGGAACCCATCAGCACGAAAGGGCCGCGACTGACTTGCGACCTCTCCTTCCCTGGTCGTTTCCTTGTCTTCACTCCTTTCGGCGACAAGGTTTCCGTCTCCACGAAAATCAAGAGCAGCGCTGAGAGAGCACGCTTGAAGCAAGTTATTGAAAGCATCAAGCCCAAGAACTGTGGCATCATCGTCCGTACTGTGGCTGAAGGCAAGCGCACAAGCGAACTGGATGCCGAGATGAAGGTCCTTGTTGCCCGTTGGGAAGACATTCTTCGCAAAGTCCAACAAGCCAAGGAGTTGCCGACACTTGTTTATGAGGAAACGAGCCGAACGGTAGGTATGCTTCGCGACCTCTTCAACCCAAGCTACGAGAATATCTACGTCAACAATGCCGATGTCTATAAGGAAGTGCACGACTACGTCAGCCTTATCGCTCCAGAGCGGGCAAACGTGGTGAAGCTCTACAAAGGCAGTCTGCCCATCTTCGACAACTTCGACATCACTCGTCAGATTAAGTCTGGTTTCGGAAGGACTGTGTCGTACAAGCACGGAGCCTACCTCATCATTGAGCACACGGAAGCCCTTCATGTGGTGGATGTCAATAGTGGCAATCGCACTCGCAATTCCGAGAATCAGGAGGCAAATGCCCTCGAGGTCAATCTCGGTGCGGCAGAGGAACTGGCTCGGCAGCTTAGGTTGCGCGACATGGGCGGCATCATCGTTGTGGACTTCATTGATATGAAGTTGGCAGAGGACCGTCAGAAGCTTTATGAGCACATGTGCGAGTTGATGAAACGCGATCGTGCTCGCCACAACATCCTGCCCCTCAGTAAGTTCTGCCTGATGCAAATCACCCGTCAAAGGGTTCGTCCCGTCATGGATGTGGCAGTCGAGGAGGCTTGTCCCACATGTCAGGGAACGGGGCAGATCAAGAGCAGTTTCCTTTTCCACAAGGTCTTGGAGGGCAAGATAAAATTTCTCTACTACAGACTTGGCATGAAGCGTTTCACCCTTCATGTACATCCTTACGTTGCAGCCTACTTGAACGAGGGCATCTTCAGCCTGCGTCGTAAGTGGCAACTCAGATATGGTTTGGGCGTCAAGGTCATTCCAAGCCAGAAACTAGCCTTTCTTCAGTACGAGTTCTACGACAAGGACGGGCAGGAAATAGACGTGAAGGAAGAAATCGAAATCCGCTAATATCTTATTGCACACTTATTGCACACTCCATTTCTTGCAGGTGTCGCGGATTCTTCATACCTTTGTGGCGTCAAACCATTAAATGTTATGTTATGAATAATCTCATTGTTGATGCTTGGCCCATTTGGGGAATGGTGATTGCCATCATGTCTGTTGTGTATCTTCTTTGGCCTTCGAGACTTATGAAGAAGAGTGAATACGCGAAGTTCTTCCTCTGTTCCTTCAGTATTTACTGGCTTTTGATGCTCGCCTTGTACATTTATATAGGGGGCTTCCACCACGAGACTCCTTTGACGGGCACAATGTTTCTGGTCTGTTTCATTCCTTGGATGACCATCACACACTTGTTCTGGCCTTTCAAAGAG
The DNA here is from genome assembly GCA_900320565.1 of uncultured Prevotellaceae bacterium. Classification (GTDB taxonomy): domain Bacteria; phylum Bacteroidota; class Bacteroidia; order Bacteroidales; family Bacteroidaceae; genus Physcousia. Next base: position 39,712 of record ONSR01000014.1, on the reverse strand, counting down.
ACCAGGCGGAATCCGCAGCTCACCTTCTTTTCTGTGGCATTCACAAGCATTTCTATACTCCTTCTGGCTGTGGTATGGATACTTGTGCAGTTCAGCAATATGTGAAGAGCCTGCTTCTTGCAGTCTTTCTTTGTTGCCAGACTGGCTGCTACGCTGAGGTCTCATTTGCGGCGGACAGCAGTAGGGAAACCTCTGTTCCGACTTCCGTTTCTCAACTTTTACAGAAGCAAGAGGATAACTTCAGGGCATCTCAGCGCCGCGCTAATCGCTTTGTCGCAACAATCGTAGCCGTCCTAATTGCCCTCTTGCTCGTCTCGTTGGCATTCATCCTCCGTCTTGTTTTGCGCCAGAAGGATAGTGAGCTCGACCGACAAAAGCAAGCGCTTTTCCGCAAAAAGAGTGTTCATGGGATTGCTGTCTCGCCCGAAACGATGGCCTTACGCAAGCGATGCGCTGCTGCGGAACTGCCTACGGAAGGCGAGTGGCAAAGCTTCCAGACGATGATTGACAGCCAATGCGATGGCTTTGCCCGGCATCTCTCGTCCGTCTATAAACTCAGCCAGCAGGAGCTCCGCGTTTGTCTCTTGATTAAAACGCAGTTCAAACCGTCCGAAATCGCTATTCTGACGGCTCATAGCAAAGAGGCAATCACCTCCACTCGGCGCCGATTGTACAAGAAGATGACAGGCGCTGACGGCACGCCTGAAATGCTCGACGAATTGATTCGGCAGGCATCGTTGTAAAACGATACGTGTATAAAGTTTTTGGAGCACACAGGTGTTTTTCTTGTTTCAGGCTTGAATCCGGTCCCGTTTCGGTTGAATACCTATGATATCGTGAGGCATGAGCAATTCCTACACGTAAGAAAGTCAATTCCCACGTGTAGGAAAGCCAATTTCCACGTGTAGGAAAACCGATTCCCACGTGTAGGAAAACTACACGTGTATAAATACCGATTTACTCGTGTTTCGTTTGCAATTTATTAGTGTATTGTTTTCCAGCGACATGTGGTTGATTTTCCTGCGACACGGCCTTCTTTATGAACTGCTCGTGTCCACGTGTGTTTGCGGTCAGCTCGGGGTGAAAGGCGTTGACGAGATAAGGAAAATGGGGCCTTTCCTTCTGTCGTATTGATTATTTTTTATATCTTTGTACCGGATTTTACATGAAAGATTTCGATTTGAAAGTTCGTAAACCATTTGATGATAAGAAATAAACGATTATGCTGATTGTAAAGAAGAAAGGCAATAACGATTTGTTGAACAGAGAAAAGACACTTTTCCTTTGCTCAAAGATGACGCCTATTGATAAGTATGCTGATGTGTTCAGTTGGACTGACAGCCTTACTGAAAAAGATTGCATCTGCTGCTTTAATTCTACGGAAATGGAGTCAGAGGTGCTGAAGGCTTTACTTGTTGCCAAGATTCCGACTATTCTATTTGTTATGAATTGTTTTACGGATGTCAATAATATACAGATAATTCAAGCTTTGCAGGAAAACCGAATGCTCATCGTCGTTTTGAAGCGTAATGAATCGAAGGGTGAGGGATTCACGCCAAGGTTGAGGAATGAGTATGTGATGTCCCTTTGTCAGCATATCGTTTGTGGCTACATCAATAAGAACGGCAGCATTTACCCTCTGTTGGCAGGGAGAAAGAATGTCGAATACCTTATTGATAACAATGCATATCCATTGGTAGCAGAGACAAGTGAATGCCGTGAGCAGTGGAAGGTCGCAGACGACAAGGTGCTTCTGCGAATGTATTACGCGGATATGGGCATTCATGCAATCCACCAGAAACTGCGTCGGACATATAAATCTATTTATACCCGTATTCAATCTATTACTCAGCCGGAAGAACTTCTGAAAGGGCGCGAGTTTGAAGACTATGTGTTAGGGTTGTTTAATGTGCAAGAAGACGAGTCGTTCGTTTTGGAAGAGTGGCAGGGCGATAAGACGTTGGGATCGATTAAACCAAAGAATAATAGTAACCCAGACTTCGTATTTCGATATAATGATAAGAAGTTTGCTGTGGAGTGCAAATGGCGAAGGAAATTAGACGAAGACTTGAGTAAAGAACTGTTCTCACTAAAGAGAATAGAGAATTATAAGGCATTTTCCAGAATCCGCAAGATTCCTGTAACAATTCTCCTTGGCGTAGGTGGTGAATCATGTAACCCCGACCAACTTTATGTCATTCCTTTGGAAAGCATTGATTCCATTGTAACACAAACAAGACGCATATCGGACTTTTTTTGTACCATACAAGAATTTGATGCTTCCTTGTTCCTCCGAAGAGAAGAAAGACTCTTCTCAATAGCAGAGGCAAGAAAGCGGCACTCTAATGCGTACAGACCTTGGAGCAAGACCGATGATGAGGAGTTGCTTGCCCTTTATCACAGAGGCAAAGGCATTGAGGAACTAATGTCTATTTTTAACCGCAATAAGGGAGGAATCCTTTTTCGAATCAGGAAATTGACATCCGCAAAGTGAGTTATGGCTGTTCCTTCGAGACTGTCGTGGCCATCTTCAGGAAAAGTTCATGGATGCGAGTGTCGTCGGTTAGCTCTGGGTGAAAGGCTGTCACAAGCATGTTTTTCTGTCGAGCTGCAACGGCTTTGCTATCGACGCGGGCAAGAATTTCAACCTCCGGCCCTGCTTCCTCGATATAAGGAGCGCGGATGAAGGTCATGGGAATGCGGCCAATGCCTGCAAACTCCTCTTCTGTATTGAAACTTCCCAACTGCCTGCCGTAGGCGTTTCGGCGAGCCTTGATGTCCATCACGCCCAAGTGATTTCGGTCGAGCATAATGAGGCCAGCACAGGTACCAAATACGGGAAGTTCGTCAAGAATTGCCTGTCGGAGCGGCTCGAACAAACCTTCGTCCTTCATAATCCGCATCATCGAAGTGCTTTCGCCACCAGGAATAATGAGACCAGAAGCGTCTTCCCAATGCTCTCTTATTAGTATTGTTTCTATCCCAAGGCGATGGAGCATATGCTCATGCTCGGCAAATGCTCCTTGTAAGGCTAATATGGCAATCTTCATTTTCCGCGTTCTGCCATCAGCAGCTGAATCTCGCTTTCGTTGATGCCCACCATTGCCTCGCCGAGGTCCTCGCTGAGTGAAGCCAAGACGGCTGGATTGTTGTAGTTTGTGACGGCCTTCACGATGGCTTGTGCTCGTTTCTCAGGATTGCCACTCTTGAAGATACCGCTTCCCACGAACACGCCTTCTGCTCCAAGCTGCATCATGAGGGCAGCATCGGCAGGCGTGGCCACACCTCCAGCTGCGAAGTTCACAACGGGTAGTTTGCCGTTCTCGTGAACGTATTGCACGAGTTCGAATGGTACTCTCAGTTGCTTGGCTGCCTCGTAGAGTTCATCGTCGTTCAGCGAGACGAGTCTCCTGATTTCACTTTGCATCAAGCGCATGTGACGGACGGCCTGAATGATGTCACCTGTGCCGGGTTCGCCCTTGGTGCGTATCATCGTGGCGCCCTCGTTGATGCGTCTCAGCGCTTCGCCCAAGTCCTTTGCCCCGCAGACGAAAGGCACCTTGAACTTGCGTTTGTCGATGTGATAGATGTCATCTGCTGGCGAAAGCACCTCGCTCTCGTCTATGTAGTCAATCTCGATGGCCTCGAGTATCTGCGCCTCCGCAAAATGACCGATGCGGCACTTCGCCATCACGGGAATCGTCACAGCCTCTTGAATGCCTCTTATCATCTTCGGGTCGCTCATACGACTTACACCCCCAGCAGCCCTAATGTCAGCGGGAATGCGTTCCAATGCCATTACTGCACAAGCCCCGGCAGCCTCGGCAATACGAGCTTGTTCTGGGGTTGTCACGTCCATAATCACACCGCCCTTCAGCATCTGTGCCAACTGGCGGTTCAATGTAGTCCTGTCTTCCATCTTTCATTTACCATTTACTATATGTTTAGGTGGTGCAAAGGTACAGCAACAAATAGGAACAGACAACTGCCTGTTCCTATTTAGTAAAGAGAAACTCCGATAAGTTAAAAGAGGAGGAATGAGTTTGACGGTCAGAGAACATCAAAGCCTCGGTGAGCCAGTTTCCTTATTTCTTGCCGAAGAATAGGGCGTTGTAGACAGCGTTGTCACCGCGGATGTGGTTGCAGCGGATGCGCATACTCTTGTTGTAGGAGTAGACGATGTAGACGCCGCCCTTCATGTTGTCGACGCGTGTTAGCGGGGCGATGCGGTTCATCGTCTCCAGGTCGAACACCTCGATGCTTTGGTTGCGGTCCATGCCTTTCGTTTCGCAGTCGGCAACGTAGAGGGCTACGGTGTAGGGATGCTGTTCCTTTAGACGAATGTCGACGGGGCACATGTGCAGGTCGCGCGAATAGTAGCAGGCGAACACTTTTGCACCTGTTCCGTCGGGATTGACAGGCAACTTGGCAATGGGGTCCTGCGGGTTGATGACGGTGCGGTGGTAGCTGGGGTTGCAGATGTAGTCGAAGGTGATGGATTCCACATAGTCGGGCAGCACGGCGAGGTCTTTGCCGTTGTCGCCGCCCACGATGAAGTAGCCGTCTTGGCCGTACTTTGTGTACCATTCGCCGTGCGTCTCATAGTCTACGTCGAGCAGTTGGGCTGCATAGATGTACTCCTCTTGCAACGGCTCGGTGGGCGTGCCGGTATAATACACTTCGAAGGTGTATTCGCCAGCTGCGAGGCTGTCCAGATAGAAGAACTGCTCGTCCTCACGGCTGGGGCTGACTGCCTGTCCGTTCATGAGGACGGACGTGATGCCCATGCCTTCGCGTGGAATGGCGTAGTTGGCGACGGTGCTGTCTGGTACGCTCAAAGTGTGCTGGCCGCTTTCGAGGTCGAAGGAAACGCGGATGGTGCCGTGCGGTGTGCTGACATCACCCTTCACTCGCCTGGCATAGCCGCAGAAGTGTGGATGCACACGGAAGGTGCTGAAGCCGGGGCCCGTTGGCTTCACGCCCAGCATCTCTTCGGTGAGCCAAGCCAGCACGCCGGCGCCCCAAGGATGTGCCAGACTGGTGTGGCCGGCCTGCGTGTAGGGAACGGGGCCGTTGTGCGGGAGGATGTTGTTCCAGTCGGGGCGATACACTTCGAAGAATGTCGTTCCGCCGTATGCAATCTGTCCGCCCCACATGTCCATGATGCTGGCAAAGGCATGGTCGTGATGTCCGGCTGCAGCCATCGCGTCGATAATCATGCATTGGTTGAAGGGCGAGTAGGAGAGACGTTGCAGACGGTCGGCCAGGTCGGGATGATAGAGGCGCGAGAGGTCGTCGGTCAGTCCTGCATTGATGGCATCAGCAGTCGCGTGCATACCCATTTTGCTGATGAAGTTGCCTGTGCCGAGCAGTTGCTGTGCCTTGCGTGTGGCATAGTTGCGATAGAGTCGGGCCTTGGCGGTCTTGCCGATGCGCTCCAGTACATCGGCAAAGTGCTTCCAGGTGCCGATGGCCATTGCCTGATAGCAAAGTTTGTTCTGTTCGCATTCCGAGTGGTCGAAGCCTGTGCCCGTGCGGTCGTCCCAGCCCACGAAGCGAAGGCCTGTGGGGCTGTCAAAAATGCTGTATGCGTGGTCCAAACGCTTGTAGGCTTTATCCAACAGGCTCTCCAGTCCCTCGCGGTCGCCCGAATACATATAGTAGTCGATGAGGCTTTCCACCCACATCAGTTCGTATGTCTCGATGTTGTTGACGTGCTCTTCTGTGAAGCGTAGGTTCTTCAGTACGGCGTCGTAGTTGGCAAATGCCACCAGCGCTGCAGCCTGTGCCGTATAGGCGTCGCCGGTCCACGAGATTCGGTCTCCGCGGTCCAGCAGGATGGCTCCAAAGCAGTCCTCTCGTAGGTTGGCCCGCACGTCCCATGCTGCCACGTACCAAATGCTGTCGAGCATCTGGTTGTCGCTGTTGAACGAGCTGACGTAGTTCACGGGCATCACTTGGCAGACGGCCCTTACGGCAGTGATTGTGAAAGGCGCCACGAACTTTTCCACGTTGATGAAGGCGAAGCGCACGCCTTCGTAGAGTTCACTGTTCAGTTCCAGCCGGTAGGTGTTTGTGCCAACTTTTGTGGGAGCTTTCGTCTTGTGCCCGCTGTAGCTTTCCACCTCGTTGTACTCGCTCACGCCCAGCGTGACGGTGCCAGAGAGGTCTGGGCTGTCAATCTCCAGCCATGCCGGCAGTTCTGCACCGAAGTCGAGCACGATGGTGCCTGGTCCGTTCACCTTGATGCTGGAGCCTTGCCCCACGGTTTCCAAGTTCTCGAAGTTCCCTTCCCCCGTTCTGGCGTAGGCTAGCACGGGCGTCATGATATAGGCCTGCAGCGGGTCGTTGGCAGTGGGGTTGTCCCAGACGTAGCCTATCATCGGGTCTGGCGAGACAGTGATGTCCGTGCCAAGGGCTCTTCCCCCAGCAACGTATTCGTAGGGTTCCCAGGCTGGCGACCGGCGATTGAGGATGGTTTCCAACTGCCCGGCAGATACTTCGTCTATCACATCGTCTGTCGATGTCTCAGTAAAGGTGATGGAGTCCACGGCTCCGATCTTGAACTGGTGCTGGGAACTTCCCTCCCAAACAATCATGTTCTGAGCAGCCATCGGCTTCAGTGCTAGCGAAAGCAGAGCTATCAGGACGAGTACCCTCCATTTTCTCGTGTGGTCTTGTACCATAATGCTAGGTTTTTACATTATACATCGCAAAGATACTCTTTTTCTCTTTGTCATGAGCAAGAAATGTGAAGATTTTGCAGTTGTGGATCAAATTGTAATATCTTTTTGTCATGTAGCGGCATTTTTTTGATACCTCTAAACGATTTTACGTATTGTCACGGGAATGGCATAATTGCTATCAATCTGTCACTTTTTAATGCGCCAAGAAACGCCACAAAACTTGCCATAATTGCCAACGAAGCACGCTGCGTTTTCAAACATAGCACGTTAAGTTGACCAACTTAGCACGTTAAGTTTGAAATTTAACTACGTGAAGTCTGGCGATTCTCCACGCTAAAAAAAGAAGAAAAACGTGACATTTTAGCTCGTTTTGCAAAGCAGAGATGGCAATTCGGGCATCGAAGGTTGAAAATTGAGCATCGGTGCCCATTTGTAACAGCCTGATACATAGCCTGTTCCAAAACTCTTTCGTTCTAAGCGCGTCAAATTGTCTCAGGGTACAAAAGTGCCACCGAGAGAATTTTAAGCGATTCTCGTGAGTCGCCCCAAAACGCGAGTGTAAGCAAAACGGCCTAAAAGACGAGCAAAATGTCAAATGTGGCGTTATATATAAAATGCTCAAACTCTGGCGTCTTCACATCAATAATCACGCCGCTCTTCAGCATAACTACATTCTCTTATATAGACTGAATGGTAAGAATTTATTGATAACTGCGAGAACATGCCAGCGTTTGGTGACATAGAGTTTTGACTTCTTACGGCGGATGGCGGTGCTGATTTGGTGAGCGACCTTATCGACTGGCATTACCCAAAAGAGATTGTCACCTTTAGCCATTGCAGTATCAACAAGGCCAGGGCGGATATCAGTAACGACAATCTTGTTTCCTGCCTTAAATGCTTTCTTGCGGAGGGCTTCCATATAATTGATTTGGTAGGCTTTCGTTGCACTATAGGCAGGTGCCATTGGTTCTCCGCGTAAACCTCCAGCCGAAGTAATGGCCACTAGGTGACCGTGGTTTTGCTGTTCAAAAAGATTGTAGAGTGTGTCAATGACGGAAGTCCAGCCCATTACATTGGTTTCAATTGTCAAGAGTTCAATAGAATACTCGAGGGAAGGGTTGAGGTCTCCCGTGCCAGAGCAAATGATGGCAAGGTCGATGTTTCCTAGTTTTCTGTAAAGTAAATGGATTGCTTGCTCTATTTCGTCTTGTTTGGTGATGTCAGCTGTAGCAGCAAAAGTGTTTGAGGGGTGTTCCCGGCTCAATTCGTCAAGCAGATGAGTCCTTCGGCCAACGATGCCGATGCGGTGATTATCCTTTATGTATAGCTTGATATGAGAATGTTCATGGTTCCTTGATACGAGAATTATTGTTGCTTGCGGTAGTCGCTGGGCGATGTCTTCTCCTGCGCCTTGAAGAACTTGCAGAAGAGGACTTGCGAGGAGAAGCCGAGTCGGTCGGCTATCTCTTGAATGGTGAGGCGGGTGGTGTCGAGGAAAGTCTTGGCTTCGCTCATGATGTAGTCCGCGATGATTTGCTTGGGCGACTTGCCGACGACTTTGTCCGTAACGCCGGAGAGATAGCGGGTCGTGATGCAGAGGCGGTCGGCATAGAAAGCGACGTCGTGGGCCGTCCGATAATGCTCAGCAACAAGTGAGACGAAGCGGTTGTAAATGTCGATGGAGCGACCGCCCATCTCGTCGGGTTTCGCATAAACGACCTGCGAGTGGATGAAGTCGTGTGCGTTGCGAACGGCAGTCGGAACGTCGTCGCCCATTCCGAGCCTTGTGGTGATGGCAGCGGAGAGAGCTCCTGCAACACCGTGTTTTTGCCAGCCTTCTGTATTATAAGAAGAGAAGAACTGCGTTTTGTTTTGACTGTAGAGTAGGGCTATAAGGCGACCTTTGATGTGACGCGCTCCGCGAAGCAATACCCATTCGGCTCCCATTTCGTGAAGACGACGGGCAGCATCCAGCATGTCATCGTCTGTCCGGATGGAGATGCCGAGCATCTTCTCGGCGTCTCTGCAGCGGAGCATTAAGAGCAGGGCTTCGGGAACAAGGTGGCGCTTGGTGGCCTCGACGACATCATCGCTGACCATCGGCTTGCAGTCTGCATCAAAGATGCCAGGCGCAACGACAAGCCGTCGGCAAGCAATCACCTCATCGCGCAGCCGTTGGACCGTCTCGCTGTCCGTCACAAGCCCGACCTTAATGGCCTTGGGGTGAAAGGTGGAGATGACTTCCTCGACCTGCTTCAATACAACTTCAGAAGGCAAGGCATAATCCTCAATACAAGTTATTGCGGTTAGGGCGTGCCCTCCCAAGGCTGCAATAGTTTGAATATCGGCCCCGATGCCTGACTGACCAGTGCTATCGGAGCCGTTAATACTAAATATGTAAGGGATTGTCCTCACTTCTTTTTAGCAGGTGCTTTCTTTGCTGCAGGCTTTGCCTTAGGTTCAGCCTTTTTCTTTGGTTCAACTTTTTTAGCAGGTGTTTTCTTTGCTGCAGGCTTTGTTTTTGGCTCAGCCTTCTTAGCAGGAGCTTTCTTATGAGTAGGTTTCTTCTCTGCTTTTGGAGCCTCTTCCTTAGGTGCTGGAGCCTCTTCTTCTTCTGAGCCCAATTTCTTCAGGCGAGCACGAAGACGACTAATCTCGTTGTCCTTGACGCTAAGTTCCTCGCCCATGTTGGCAATCTGTGTGTAGAGGCTGTTCAGCTCGTCATTCTCGACGGTATCGGGATACATGTCCTTGACGCGCTTGAGGAAGTCGCCGAGGATGTTCATGTAGTTCGTGAAGGCGTCGTACTCGCTGTCGTAGATGCCGCGATTAGTGCCCATGCCGTTGTTCTTCGTGGTCATGAATCGGAAGTTGTCGGTTGCCTGCAAGCGGTCCCAGTCCTGCTGGATGCGGCGGTCGCGAGATGCGAGGATGCGTCCGACGGTGTTCTCGTCGTAGAGTTTGTTGAAGGCTTCGCGCTGCATTCCGTTGCCGAGCATGCTGCTGGTGTCGCGCTCCTCGTCGTTCCAACTGACTGGGTAAATCACCTCGAGCGGGCTGACGGGTTTGTTCTTGGCGAGTACTTCGGAAGGTGTGGCGAACTGAATGCCCATCTGTCCTGAAAGTTTCGGCAATGCGCGGAAGAAGTCGAGGATGTGGCTGCCAAGCGGCTGATAGTAGCCGAGCGCAGCAAGCTCCATCATGATGCCGACCACGTTCTCTCCTTCTGGTAAAGCAGCAACCCAGCTGAGCCACTTGTCTGCCATGAGCGGATACTCCGACCAGGAAGCATCGTTGAAGCGAAGGCCGATGTCGTCGGAGAGTTTGTAGTCGCGAAGGATGAGCGAGAGGCGAGCGTCCTGAGCGCAGGAATAGATGTAGTGGGGGCTCTTCCAACCAAGGATGTGCTTTGCTCCTTCCACCATTACGCCCTTGAATCCCATGTCTGCTACCATAGCTCCAATCTCGTCGTCGTAGATGAGCGAACTGTTGCGGAAGACCTTGGGGCTTTGTCCGAAGAGTTGTTTGATCTTCTTTGCCTGACGCTTCGTCTCTGCGATGAAGTTATCGACATTGCCAAGAGATGAGAGGCCATGACTGTAAGGCTCAGCAAGGAACTCCACGCAACCTGTTGCAGCCAAACGGCCGAGGAGGTCGAGCATTTCTGGAGCATATTGTTCGATGAGTTCCAAGGAAACGCCACTAATGCTGAAAGCGACTTTGAATGCCTTTCCGTTCTCGGCAATCATGTCGAGCATAGTCTGCAGGGCTGGCTTGTAGCTCTTTTCGAAGAGTTCGTTGATGACGCGTTCGTTCTCGTAGTCGTCGTAGTAATAGTGGTCGGTACCTATGTCGAAGAAACGATAGCGCTTGAGATGTATTGGTTGATGTATCTCGAAGTATAAGCAAATAGTTTTCATCTTTTCTATATTATTTATTATACATTATCTATTATATATTACGCACGGCGTTGAGGTATTCTCCATTGTCGAACCATCCGCGACCTGTAAGTTGGTTGTAACACTCACGGATGCGAAGCCCGACTTTCTCCCAGGTGATTTGGTCAACCTCCTTCATGCCCTCTTCTGCCAAATAGTCGTGCAGAGCGTCGTACTGACAGATGCTGTAGATGGCATCGGCCATTGCATCGATGTCCCAGTAATCGACCTTGATGACGTTGCGGAGTATCTCGCCACAGCCGCTCTGCTTCGAGATGATGGACGGGCAGCCGCATTGCATGGCTTCGAGTGGAGCGATACCAAAGGGTTCGCTGACAGAAGGCATCACGAAGACGTCGCTGTTCTTGTAGCACTCATAGACTTGCTTGCCACGTTGGAAGCCGGGGAAGTGGCAACGGTCGGCAATGCCATAGCTGGCTGCAAGCTCAATCATCGCGTTCATCATGTCGCCACTGCCGGCAAAGCAGAAGCGGATGTTGCGGCTACGTTCCAGCACGCGCTTAGCTGCCTCGAGGAAGTATTCGGGACCTTTCTGCATGGTGATGCGGCCTAAGTACGTCACCACCTTCTCGCCTTTCTTCTTCTGAGGAACGATGGCTTGAATCTCCTCGCTAAGCGGATAGACGGCGTTGTGCATTGCCACGCACTTGCGAGGGTCTTGGTGGTACTGATTGATGACGGTCTGGCGCGTCAGTTCGCTCACGCACATGATGCAGTCTGCGTGGTCCATGCCGTTCTTCTCGATGCTATAAACGGTGGGGTTCACCTTGCCGCGAGAGCGGTCGAAGTCAGTTGCGTGAACATGAATGCAGAGAGGCTTGCCGCTTACCATCTTGGCATGAACACCAGCGGGATATGTCAGCCAGTCATGCGCATGAATGAGGTCGAACTGCTCGCTCCTTGCCAGCACGCCGGCGATGATGGAGAAGTTGTTGATCTCTTCGTGTAGGTTGCCTGGATAGCCTCCAGCGAAGCCGATGCAACCCATGTCGTCGAGCCCTTGCAGGTAGTTGAAGTCGGCATAGAGGTGGTCGCGGAAGCGATAGTAGTCCTCTGCTGTATGACCCACGAAGCGGTCCTTGATGTTGTCGTACCATACGTCGCGCCAAACGACGGGCACTTGGCTCATGTTAATTATCTTGAGGAACTTCTCCTCTTGTCCTGTTGGCTTTGGCATGCAGAAGGTCGTCTCGACATCTCCCTGCAGGCTCAATCCCTTAGTGATGCCGTAACTTGCAACTGCAAGGCCGCCGTATATCTTGGGAGGAAACTCCCATCCGAACATTAGAACTTTCATGTTTTTCATTGAACATTGAACATTGAACATTGAAGTCTGACCTTTGTCTCAGAGTGCTTGGTCTTTCAATTATCAAGTTTCAATTATAAATTATCATTCTTCATTATACTTGTCAAGCAGTTTCACGATGCGCATGATGCCCGAGACATTCATGGCAAAGCTGATGGCACCGCGTCCGTGGAAGGGCGGATTTCCGTCGAAGAGCTCGGGTATCGTGCCGATGCAATGGTAGAAGAGTTCTTCCTCGTAGCCCACCAACAAGCGGTCCACATAGCTCAGCTTGCTATATCGGAATATCTTTAGGCAAGCCTCCATGTAGAATGCTGCGAGCCATGGCCAAGCGGTACCCTGATGATAAGCATAGTCGCGTTGTACTTGCGGGCCTACGTACATCGGGTTGTAGCCGTGACTCTTTGGTGAAAGCGAACGCATGCCCTTCGGCGTGATGAGTTCTTTTGTGCAATAGTCGAGCACGCTCTTCTGCTGTACTCTATCGAGCGGAGAATAGTCAAGCGCAACAGCAAAGATCATGTTGGGGCGTACGTCATAGTCACGATAGCCGTCCACGCAGTAGTCGCAGAGGTAGCCGTACTCGTTCATAAACATCGGAGCAAAGTTCTTCTCGCAGAGTTGGGCTGCTGCCTCTAGTTGTTTGATGAACTTCTTGTCCTTCATGATGCGGCACACTTCTGCGCTGAACATCAGGGCGTTGTACCAAAGTGCGTTAATCTCGACGATGAAGCCTGTTCTTGGAACGATAGGACGACCGCCCACAGAACTGTTCATCCAAGTGACTGCTTTGTCTCTTCCTTCACAACTGACGAGTCCGTTCTTCTCAATATGAAAGTTAGCATGTCCTCCTGCGCGTAGCCACTCCATGATGTCTCTAAGCAAACGGCCGTACTTCTCGATGCATTTCTCCATGCTGACGAAGTTGGCATATTGTTGGATGCACCAGACAGCCCAGAGCAGGACATCAGGATGCTCAATCTCTGTTACGCTGACGGTCAACTCCTTGCCTTCAATGAACTCACGGATGGCTTTCTCTGCCGTCTGCATGACAGCCTCGAACTTCTCCACCTCGTTGTTGGTCAAAGTCAAGCCCGGTAGCGACACAAACATGTCGCGAGCCCTGCACTTGAACCATGGATAGCCAGCCAAGACATAGTCCTCGTGTTCACGATGGACGATGAATTGGTGGGCGCTATTCACAAGGGTGTTATAGAAGTTGTCTCTTGGCGTACGCACACTTACCTCGAAATCTGCAAGCTCTGCAAGTTTGTCGGTGTCTATCTCTTCAAGTCCTGCTGCAAAGACCACGCTCTCGCCCTTCTTGATATTGAACTGGAAGTAGCCAGGCACATAGAGGTCCTCGGTAGAAGCGTAGCCGCGTTCCTGTTCTTTGGGGTATTCTAAACCTCTATACCAATCGGGGCGGAACACGAACTCATTCTCTTTGTTAATCTGCATAAAGAGCGTTGGGTAGCCCTTGTACATGCAGGTCGAGATGCCGTTCTGTACGATGTCGTAGTGACGATTCACGCCAGCATTCTCGTGTGTGAACTCTCGCACGCTACGGAAAGCCAGGAAGGGTTGCAGACGAAGTGTTGTCTCGCTGTGAGCATCGACCAGCGTGTAGCGGATGATAATGCGATTCTCAAAGTGCTGGAACATCATCTCGCGCTTCAGGATGACACCACCCACACGATAAATAGTTGTGGGCACTTGCAAGGAGTCGAACTCGCGGATGTACTTATGTCCACGAGGACTGAAGTTGTCTCCGTTGTACTTATGGAGTCCGAGGTTGAACTCTGCTCCATGCTGAATGACGGTTGCGTCAAGGCTCGACAGCAGAACGTGGTTCTCGTCATCCAGCCCAGGTACAGGCACAACAAGCAGGCCATGATACTTACGCGTATTGCAATCGACCAGTGTCGTACAGCTGTAGGCTCCTGAGCGGTTCGAACGAAGTATCTCCTTAGGAAGAGACTCGCGCAGGTTCGTCATCAGCGTCTTATCAAAACGTAAATAACTCATGTAATGTTAGAGTTTAGTGTTTAAAGTTTATAGTTTGTCCGTAAAATTACATAATTTCCTCCAATTGCAGAAATATTTCCTCGCCTTTTTCATCAACGAAATGCAAATAATTCGACAAAAGATGTTATTTAACACAAAAACACTTGACTCGAAATACTAAAAAATGTATCTTTGTGCTGTAAAACTTATAATAATGATAAAGAAGGAAGATGTTCTTGAGAAATTGCCTGAAATGGGCAGGGTGCTGACAATAGAAGAGCGTGAGCAGGTGCTCGACGAGATGCAAGTGCGTGCTTACCGTAAGAACGAACCAATATACAGCGAAGGTGATGTGCCTTCGCATTTGCTCTGTCTACTCAGCGGAAAGGTAAAAATATACAAAGATGGCGTTGGTGGCAGAGCCCAGATTGTGAGGGTTATTAATGCTGTGGAGTACTTTGGCTATCGTGCTGCTTTTGCCGAAGAGAACTATGTGACGGCGGCTGCAGCATTTGAACCTTCCGTCATCGCAAGCATTCCAATTAACCTGGTTCGCCAACTCATCACACGTAATCCGCAACTGGCTTGGTTCTTCATGCATCGATTGGCTGTGGCTTTGGGCAGGAGTGATGCCCGAACTGTCAACCTCACACAGAAGCACATTCGAGGTCGCTTGGCAGAGAGCATCCTGTTCCTCAAGGAAAGTTATGGAACAGAAGAGGACGGTCAGACGCTTAGTGTTTACCCCAGTCGCGAGGATATGGCAAATCTGAGCAACATGACGACCAGCAATGCCATCCGAACCTTGAGCGCCTTTGTTCAGGAAGGGCTTATTGCTCTTGATGGTCGTAAGATCAAGATTCTCAACGAGGCGGCTCTGCAGAAGACCTCAAGGATAGGTTAACATCAATTATTTGACGATATACCATGAAACGACAACTATTCTTTTTGTTCCTGGCATCGGTTTGCCTCTGCACATTTGGTGAGCCCATTAAAATAATAGGAAAGGTTGGAGATAAAGCCGTTAAGGCTTATCGGAAGAAAATCCCCCAGCAGGCTGAGGGCTACTACCTAAAGGTTACGCCCAAGGAGATTGTTGTGGCAGGCAGGGACGAAAGTGGAACTTTCTATGGAGAGCAGGCACTTGAGCAAATTATAAATTCAAAATTAGACAATTCAAAATATAAAGAGTTCAGTCTCCTTGATGAGGGCTTCGAGATTCGTGACTGGCCAAGCGTCAGTTGCAGAGGTGTCATCGAGGGCTTCTATGGCAATCCTTGGAGTCATCAGGACCGTCTTCGCCAGTTCGAGTTTTACGGCAAGCACAAACTCAACATCTATGTCTATGGTCCTAAAGACGACCCCTATCATCGTACTCATTGGCGCGACCCATATCCCGAGGCTGAGGCTGCGAAGCTGAAAGAGCTCGTGGAGGCTGCGCATCGCAACAGGGTGCAGTTCGTCTGGGCCATTCATCCTGGAGGAGACATCAAGTGGAACCTGCAGGACAGTCTGGCCGTTGTGAACAAACTGAACATCATGTACGAGCTTGGCATTCGTACGTTCGCTGTCTTCTTCGACGACATCGGTGGCGAGGGCGCAAGGGCAGAGAAGCAGGCTGGGCTGATGAACTACCTGACTGATAACTTTGTCCGTAAACACAAGGATGTGGAACCCCTCATCATTTGTCCTACACAATACAACAAGTCATGGAGTAGGGGAGACTATCTCTCTATTCTAGGCACGAAGATGTATCCAGAAGTGCGCATCATGTGGACAGGCAACAGTGTTGTCGATATGATAGAGCGCGACGATATGGAATGGATAAACGCGCAAATCAAACGTAAGGCTTTTATCTGGCTCAACTATCCGGTCAACGATTATTGCCAAAGCCGCCTGCTCATGGGCAAGACCTTCGGAAACGGGCTCGACATAGCCGACCTCGTGTCGGGCTTTTGCAGCAATCCCATGGAGTATGCCGAGGCCTCCAAAGTCTCTCTCTACAGCATTGCGGACTATTGCTGGAACATGCCTGCCTACAATGCTGAGAGGTCTTGGCAAGAAGCCCTCGACGAGTTGATGCCCACGAGCAAGGAAGCCTTCCGCTTCTTCTGCGAGAACAATATCGACCTTGGCAAGACGGCACACGGCTTGCGGCGCGAGGGCGAGAGCCCTGACTTCGGCAAAGTTCCCAACGAACAATACTTCTCTTGCCTTGTGACGGAAGCAGATGCCCTGCTTGCTGACAGCCTTTCTCAGCCAGAGATGCTGCAGGAGATTGGGCCGTGGGTTGAGACTATGCGAGTGCTTGGGCAGAGAGGCCTTCAGGTAACGGCGATGCAGAAAGCATTGCAGACATCGGACAGCGTGGGCTTTGTGGCTCACTATCGTGCCTTGCAACGCCTCGAAGAAAAGCAGAAGAGCATTATTAGCCGCAACTACGCAGGCTCCGTCGTGAAAGCAAAGCCCGTAGTGAGCGGTACGATTGTGACGCCTTGGGTGAATGAAGAAGCCATTCGTCTCGTCAAGGACTACAAGAAACATTATGCTTACGGCTTGGAGTTCTTCCCTCAGCAAGCCATCGAGGACGGACTATATTATATAATGTATAGCGGCAAGTACCTGACCGACGTGAATGCTTCGCCAGATAGAGACGGCGACTTCCCTGTCTTTGTGGCGGAGGCTGACACTATCAATCCGCAGCGTCAACTATGGAACATAGAGCTTGTGCCTGAGACAAATCGTTTCAAGATAACGAATGCCCAGGATGGCCGCTACGTCAACGAGATAGGCACATTCTGGTTGAACAAGAACACGAAGCCATACAATGCGGAGTGGAATACCTACATCTTCACCAAGACGCCTGAGGGCTACACCATCCAATGTGCAGGCCGCGCTTCAGGCTCATGGTACGTTGAAGACAATCGCATCAAGAATGGCAAGCAATCGAGTGCGTTCCAAATCAAAACTCCATGATAAGATTCCGATTTCTTTTGCTTTTCCTGCTGGCCGTTGTTTCGGCTCACGCGCAGGACTTCGAGAACATTCGCCAGCAATGGCTGGATAGTTTGCGAACTGCGACAGCGAACATACTGCGCGACAGCATCATCCGTCAGGACGGTGATAGCATGAAGCTTTGGTGGGCGGTCTATGGAGAGACACCTGCCGACGGGCGAAGCCTTTGGATAAGCCTGCATGGAGGAGGCGGGACGACGCCTGAGGTCAACGACCAGCAATGGCGGAACCAGATGCGACTGTATCGTCCGAGTGAGGGCGTTTATGTGGCGCCCCGTTCGCCTTTGGAGGCATGGGATATGTGGTGTCAGCAGCCTATCGACAGCATGTATCGCGTCCTGATTCGTACGATGATTGCTCATTACAATGTTAACCCCGACAAGGTTTATATCATGGGATATTCGGCTGGCGGCGATGGCGTGTGGCGCATGGCTCCGCGTATGGCCGATCATTGGGCTGCGGCGAGCATGATGGCGGGCCATCCGGGCGATGTCAGGCTGGAGAACCTCTTGAACACGCCTTTCATGATTTGGTGCGGAGCCAACGATGCAGCCTACAATCGCAACCGACTCGACCGTGAGCGAGGCTTGCAGATGGACTCCTTGCAACGCACTTCTCCTGATGGATACATCCACGAGACGCACATCATGGAAGGCAAAGGACATTGGATGGACCGCGAGGATGCGGCTGCCTTGCCTTGGATGGCGAAGTTTAAGCGACAGGCTTGGCCCAAGCACATCATCTGGCAACAGGAGGCAGTCTTTCGTTCCACCTTCTACTGGCTTGCTGCTCCACGAGAGGAACTCAGCCGCGGCAAACGCGTGGATGTAGTGGTCGAGGGCAACACAATAAACATTTCTCGTTTGGATTATTCTGAGTTGACATTGTACTTGAGCGATGAGCTGGTGAACCTCAAGAAGCCTGTTACCGTGAAACTTCGCGGCAAGAAGGTTTTCAAGGGCAAACTTAAGCCAAGCCTGGACACCTATCGACAGACATTATACGAGCGGCAAGACCCTCGATTTGCTGCGCCTTGCAAGATAACAGTCAAGTAATAAAACAAGCGTTTATACTGTCTGACTTTGCTTCTCCTCTTCTGACACTTTGCTCGTCTTTTGGGCTATTTTGCTTACACTTGCGTTTTGAGGCGACTCGCGAGAATCGCTTAAAATTCTCTCGGTGGCACTTTTGTACCCTGAGACGATTTGACGCGCTTAGAACGAAAGAGTTTTGAAACAGGCTCTGTATCAGGCTGTTACAGAAGGGTCTCAGTGCTCAATTTTCAATCTCTGGTGCCTAAATTGCCATCTCTGCTTTGCAAAATGGGCAAAAAGAGCACGTTTTTCCTCGTTTTTTAGCGTGGAGCTTCGGTAAACTTAACGCAGTTAAATTTCAAACTTAACGTGGTGAGTTGGTCAACTTAACGTGCCGAGTTTAAAAAGGCGGCGTGCTGCGTTAGAAACTTTGGCGTGTTTTGTGCCCTTTTTCGACACGTTGAAAAGTGACAAAGAGAAAGCAAAAGCGAAAATTTTGTGACACATTGTACTCGAGTGCTTCCTTTGTTTCGGATTGGTGTGTCTGCCTGAAGTCTTTCGGACTATTTTGCGCCCAAAGCATAAAAAAGTGGAGTGCAGTTTGGCGTAACTGGCAAAAATGTCGTACTTTTGCAACCAGAATAGCAGAAACAATATGACGAAGGAAATTTATCTTGCCGGAGGATGCTTTTGGGGAACAGAGCATTACTTCAAACAGATTCAGGGCGTGACGGAGACGGAGGTCGGCTTTGCAAACGGCCACACGCAGAACCCTACCTATAAAGAGGTATATACTGATACGACTGGCTTTGCCGAGACGGTTCGTGTGAGGTACAATCCTGAGGTTGTGAGCCTGGAGTTTCTGTTGCAGATGTTCTTCAAGGCTATCGACCCAACCAGCCTCAATAAACAGGGTCACGATGAGGGAACACGCTATCGCACAGGTGTTTACTATACTTCTGGCGAGGATCTGCCTATTATAGAAAAGGTGTTTTTGGAGGAACAGAAGTGCTACGATGAGCCCCTCGCCGTGGAGAAACTGCCGCTCGAGAACTTCTATACGGCCGAGGAATACCACCAAGACTATCTGGACAAGAACCCGGAAGGGTATTGCCATCTGCCTCAGTCGCTGTTTGAGTTTGCCAGAAAGGCTCGAGAAAAGTAGCCGCTACTTGCGACGCTTGCTTGGAGTGAAGAAGGAATAGATGCCTGACGCGATACCTGAGAAAAGGCGGAACCCGCGATAAATGACGAGGCCGTTGATGAGAAGGCGAGCTATTTTCTGCGCCCTGTCAGCAGTCTTCGGCATTTTTCCACCAGTCAGATAACTGACGTTGTCCGTCATCTGTGTGCGGGAGTTCAGCATCTGCCGCTTAATTTTGCGTTTCCTCTGCCTGAGGGCGGCAAGCACATCCGGAGAGTTCACGATGTCAGTCATACTTCGTCCTCCTCTTCTTCGTTCTCACCCACGAACAGCCCAGCCACAAACCTTGCGATGGGCTGCACAATCCAACGCTTGCGAACCAAGAGTACAATGATGATAAAGAGCACCATCGCTCCGCCCACTATGGTGAAGCTCCAAGCTGCTCCAACCATCTTCGCCAGCCAAAGAGCAAAGGCTATCACAAAGAAGAAAAGGGCTGCCAGAGCGAGTATCAGGCACACGGCCGCAGTGGCCACTGCAGAGAGGAGCACGCTCAACTTCTCTGCAGAGTCCAACTTCAGATACTCTTTCTGCAGCTCCAGATAGTTCTTTGCTTCTGTCCAGAGCGTTTGAATGCTGCTGCTATAGCTCATAGTATATTAGGCACTCACCCAAAGGGAGAGTGGGGAAATGGCTTTATTCTTCTTCCTTGGCAGCCTGCAACTCTTCAGCAATCTCGTCAACCAGGTCAGACATCTCCTGACGGTTGAGCTTGATGCCACGCTTGCGCAGTGCCTCAGCAATTTTCTCACGAAGGTCGCTTCCCTTCTCAGGGGCGAAAAGCAAACCGCAGGCAGCACCTACGAGTGCTCCGCCAATGAATGTAGCCAGAAAATCAAATGCTCTCATAATCGTTTTCCTTTCTTATTAATTCTGTTGTTTTACATGTTCTTCGCCTACAAATATAGCGCTTTTAGGCATTCAAACAGCAGAAAAATGCAAAAAAATGTTGAAAAGAAGGCTTTTTCTGCTTATTTTATTGTTTTAGTGAACAAAAAGCAGTACCTTTGCGAAGAAAATAAAGGATAAAAGTAACCAAAAACATATTAAACAACTTATGAAAAAGATTCTTTATGTTTGCGCTGCTGTCTGCGCTGTGTTCATGATGTCCTCTTGCAAGAGCAAGGAGAGTGCTTATAAGAAAGCTTATGAGAAGGCTAAGGCTCAGCAGGCTCAGACTGTAACTCCTGCTACTACCACCACAACTCCTGTTCAGCAGGTTACAACCCAGACCGTGACTCCTGTTACGACTACTCCTGTTGCAGACTACAGTAATGTACAGGTTCGCAACGAGAGCGTTACCTTCGTAGATGGTAGCCCCCTGAAGCAGTATGGTGTGGTTGTTGCTTCCGTTACCATCAAGAGCAACGGTGTGGCTCTCATGCAGAAGCTTGCAGGTCAGGGCTATAACAGCTGCGTTGCTCAGGCTCAGGTGAACGGTCAGACCTTCTATCGTGTTGTTGCTTGCAGCTACGACACCAAGCCCGAAGCAGCTCAAAAGCGCGATCAGCTCGAGGGACAGTATCCCGGTGCTTGGCTGCTGTATAAGAAATAATATTCTGAGGCTCCCCAAGACCTTAGAGACCTTAAAGACTTAAGGACCTTAAGGACGTTATAATTATTTATAATGTGGGAAGAGTTCTTGCAATAGACTACGGGGTCCGTCGTACAGGTTTGGCTGTGACGGACCCTTTGCAGATTATTCCAGGAGGACTGACTACTGTCGAGACGCCCAAACTGCTGGTATTCCTGAAGGATTATCTCTCCAAGGAGCAAGTGGAGCGCTTCGTGGTTGGACTTCCTAAACAGACAAACGGCAGAGACAGCGACAATCTGCCACGAGTGCGTGCCTTCGTAGAGCAACTGCAGAAGACGTTCCCCGCTGTGCCAGTCGATATGTGGGACGAACGCTATACCAGCGTCCTTGCCCAACAAACTATCCTGCAAAGTGGCATCGGCAAGATGGCTCGCAGAAACAAAGCACTCGTCGATGAGGTGAGCGCAACAATCATCCTGCAAGGATGGATGGAAAGGAAAATATGATACTACCAATATATACATTCGGTCAGCCTGTGCTCCGTCAAGAGGCTGAGGAAATAGACAAGGACTATCCAGAGCTGGAGCAGCTCATCAAGAATATGTACGAGACCCTCGAACGCAGTGAGGGCATTGGCTTGGCAGCACCTCAAGTGGGATTGCCCATCAGGCTTGTTGTCATCAATCTCGACGTTATCAGCGATGACCTTCCAGAGTACAAAGGTTACATCAAGACCTTCATCAATCCCTATATCGAGGAGTATGATGAGACAGAACAAGATGTAATGGAAGAGGGTTGCCTCAGTCTGCCGGGCATTCATGAGAAAGTGAAACGTCCCACTCGAATTCGCGTCACTTATCAGGACGAGCAGTTCCAGGAGCACGACGAATGGGTGACTGGCTATTTGGCTCGCGTCATGCAGCATGAGTTCGATCACCTTGACGGTGTTGTCTTCACAGATCATCTGCAAGGCCTGCGTCGCCAACTCACCAAGTCTAAGCTACAAGATATCAGGAAGGGTAACTTCTCCTGCAACTATAAGGTTAAGGTGAAAAGGTAAATTATTGAAGAGACTTCTATCCATAGCTCTCTTTGTGTTCAGCCTGAGCCTGACGGCACAGATTAACACAGACCGCGTCCTGTTGATGGGACGCAATGCTTTGTATTATGAGGACTATGTGCTTGCCATCCAGCGTTTCAATATGGTCATCAGCGCAAAGCCTTGGCTTGGTGAACCTTACTTCTACAGAGCTCTGGCCAAGTATTACCTCGAGGATTATCAAGGCGCAGAGATTGACTGCAACTCTGCCGTAGAACGTAATCCTTATGCCCTCAACCATTATGTTCTGCGAGCCCTCTGCCGCATCAACCAGAACCGCTATGCTTTGGCTGAAGAAGACTACCAGAAAGCCATTGCAATAAATCCCTTAGACCATAACTCGTGGCACAACATCGTTCTCTGCCAAATCGAGCTGAAAGAATACGAGCGGGCTGACTCGTCGCTCGATGTGATGCTTCGCCATTGGGGTAAGGAATCGGAGCAATACACGATGAAGGCTCAGGTGTCGTTGCTTCGGACCGATACTGTTCAGGCAGAGAAATGGACCGACAGAGCCATAGAACTCGATGATTACGATGGCAAAGCTTGGGGACTGAAGGCAATGTTTCAGGGGAATCGAAAGGAATATAAAGAGGCAGAGGCCTCGCTCGACAAAGCTATCATGCAGTTGCCTCGAAATGCCGGACTTTATGTCAATCGTGCTTTGGCTCGCTATAATCAAGACAACTTGCGAGGAGCAATGTCCGACTATGATGCCTGTCTCGACCTTGAGCCGCGCAACTATATTGCCCATTACAACAGGGGTTTGCTTCGTGCACAAGTAGGTGAGGACAATCTGGCCATTGAGGACTTTAACTTCGTCCTTGAGCTTGAGCCGGACAACACCATCGCCCTTTACAATCGTGCTCTCCTGCTTGATAATATTGGCGACTATAAAGGCGCTATTCGCGACATCAGTGCCGTCATAAAGGACTATCCAGAGTTCTGGGATGGCTATCGTCAGCGTGCTGCCATCAAGCGAAAGATAGGCGACATCAATGGCGCCGAGAGGGATGAGTTCAAAGTCCTGCAAGCGCGATTGGATGCAGCAGCAGGCAAGAAATATCCTGTTCGAACGCGAAAGAAGAGTGAGCATAACATAGAAGATTATGCTGCCTTGGTCGAGGAGGATGAACATGAAGAAGAGAACGAATATGTAAGCGAGTATCGTGGTAAGGTTCAGAACCGTCAGGCAGAACTGCAGCCTGAGCCTATCTATACGCTCACTTACTATAAGAAAGACTCAGAGACAAACACTTACGTTGCTTATTGCCAAGAACTTGAGGAGCTCAATGGTCGCAATCTGTTACCTTTGCAACTCTACCTGACAGACAATGAAGCGCCAATGACAGAAAGGCAGACAGAAGCCCATCAGCTTTCGATTTCTGTCTTCTCGGAAATGCTTGAGAAGAACCCAACAGACAGGGACTTGCTTTTGCATCGTGCCCTCGACTACTATCATGTTCGTGACTTTGAGAATGGCGTTGCAGATATGGATGCACTCATCCTAAAGGATGGACCAGATCCATTGGCACTTATGTTGCGAGCTCAATGTCGTTTTGCACAGCTCGAAGTGTCACGAACGACTGCTAATGCATCCGATCTTCGACTTGGCTATCTTATGGCAGTTCAGGACTATAACAAGGCTTCCGACCTCATGCCAGATGCTCCTTTCTTGCATTACAACATCGGCTGTGTGCAAGTTCAGTTGGGCGATTATGTCGCTGCTCAGAAGTCCTTCTCTCGTGCACTTGAACTCGACTCCCACTTCCCGAGTGCTTACTACGGAAGAGGTGTTGCTTACATCCTTGGAGGTCAAATAGAACAAGGACTGAGTGACCTCTCTCAGGCAGGTGAACTGGGACTTTATACTGCCTACAACCTCATCAAGAAGTACTCGAAAGAGAAAAAATCGCACGATTAAGCAATTCTTTCTTAAGAAAGCTTTTGTATTTTGATGAAAAGCACTATCTTTGCACCCCGAAATTAGTTAATAAAGTACAAGATGGTAAAAATAACCTTCCCCGATGGCTCTGTTCGTGAGTATGAGAATGGCGTCACTGGTTTTGAGATAGCACAGAGTATTTCACCCCGTTTGGCTCAGGACGTTGTTGCCTGTGGCGTGAACGGTGAGACGACAGAACTGAATCGCCCCATTAATGCTGATGCAAGCATCAAGCTCTATAAGTTCGAGGACGAAGAGGGTAAGCACGCCTTCTGGCACACAAGTGCTCACTTGCTTGCTGAGGCTCTGCAGGAACTCTATCCCGGCATTCAGTTCGGTTTCGGTCCTGCTATCGAGAACGGCTTCTTCTACGATGTGCTGCTTCCTGATGGAAAGCAAATCGGCGAGGGCGACTTCAAGGAGATTGAGGATAAGATGCTCGAGCTTGCCCGCAAGGATGAGCCTGTTGTACGAAAGGAGATTAGCAAGGCTGATAGCCTCGCTTTGTTCGGTGCTGCAGGTCAGACCTACAAGTGCGAGCACATCGACCAGGACCTTGAAGACGGCAGCATCACAACCTACACTCAAGGCAACTTCACCGACCTCTGTAAAGGTCCCCATATCGTCAGCACAGGCATCATCAAGGCCGTCAAGCTGATGAGCATCGCAGGTGCTTTCTGGCGTGGTGACGCTACGAAAGACCAGATGCAGCGACTCTACGGTATCTCCTATCCCAAGAAGAAGATGCTCGACGAGTACCTCGTTATGCTCGAGGAGGCCAAGAAGCGCGACCACCGCAAGATTGGCAAGGAGATGGAACTCTTCATGTTCAGCGAGCGCGTGGGCAAAGGTCTTCCCATCTGGCTTCCCAAAGGCACTGACCTCCGTCTCCGTCTTCAGGAAATGCTCCGCAAGATTCAGAAGCAGTACGGCTATCAGGAGGTGATTACTCCCAACATCGGCGGCAAGAACCTCTATCAGACATCAGGTCACTGGGACCACTACGGCAAGGACAGCTTCCAGCCCATTCAGACTCCTGAAGAGGGCGAAGAATACTTGCTGAAGCCCATGAACTGCCCCCACCACTGCGAGATATTCGCCAACCGTCCTCGTTCCTACAAGGAGCTGCCTTTCCGTTGCGCAGAGTTCGGTACCGTATATCGTTATGAGCAGAGTGGCGAGCTGCACGGTTTGACTCGTGTTCGTTGCTTCACTCAAGACGATGCACATATCTTCTGCCGTCCCGACCAAGTGAAGAGGGAGTTCATCAACGTGATGGACATCATCCAGCGCGTCTTCGCAACCTTCAACTTCAGCGAAGAGAACGTTGAGGTTCAGATATCTCTCCGTGACCCTAACGACAAGGAGAAGTACATCGGCTCTGATGAAGACTGGGCAAATGCAGAGCAGGCCATTATCGATGCTTGTGCCGAGAAGGGCATGAAGGCTCGTCAGGAACTTGGCGAGGCAGCCTTCTATGGTCCGAAGCTCGACTTCATGGTGAAGGATGCCATCGGTCGCCGTTGGCAGCTTGGCACCATTCAGGTGGACTATCAGTTGCCTCAGCGCTTTCAGTTGGAATATGTTGGCGAAGATGGTCAGAAGCATCGTCCCGTCATGATTCACCGTGCTCCTTTCGGTTCGATGGAACGTTTCGTGGCAGTCCTCATCGAGCATACAGCAGGTCACTTCCCCCTCTGGCTCACGCCCGATCAGGTGGCAATCCTTCCCGTCAGCGAAAAGTATCAGGAGTATGCCGAGAAGCTCAAGGCTTACTTCGATACGCAGGACGTGCGTTCCTTCATCGACGACCGCAGCGAGAAGATTGGCCGCAAGATTCGCGACACCGAGCTCAAGCACATCCCTTACATGCTCATCGTAGGTGAAAAAGAGCAGGAAGAGGGCACTGTAAGCTTCCGTCAACGTGGTGGAGGAGAGCAGGGAACGATGAAATATGAAGATTTTGCAAAGGAAATTGTCGAAGAAGTTAGGAAAATGACAGAAAAGTGCTAAATTTGCACCCGCTTAAATAAAATTAATGAAGAAACCCAACCTGAAACAACAGTATCGCGTCAACGAGCAGATTCGTGGTGTTCGCGAAGTTCGTATCGTAGGCGACGATATCGCGAGTTCCGTCGTCTCAATTTCCACAGCGCTCCAGATTGCTGAGCAGAAAGGAGTTGACCTCGTAGAGATTTCTCCAAACGCAGAGCCTCCTGTATGCCGACTCATCGACTACAGCAAGTTCATCTATCAGCAGAAGAAGCATCAGAAGGAAATCAAGGCAAAGCAAGTGAAAGTGGATGTCAAGGAGATTCGTTTCGGACCTCAGACCGACGACCACGACTATAACTTCAAGCTCAAGCATGCTCAAGGCTTCCTCAGTGATGGCGACAAGGTGAAGGCCTACGTCTTCTTCAAGGGCCGCAGCATCCTCTTCAAGGAACAGGGCGAAGTGCTCCTGCTTCGTTTCGCTCAAGACCTTGAGGAATACGGAAAGGTTGAGTCTTTGCCTCAGCTCGAGGGTAAGCGAATGATTATGTTCCTCGCCCCCAAGAAGCAGCCCAGCGGAGCCAAGAAGCCTCAGGAAGCGGAAGAAGCCGTAGAGGCTCCTGTTCGCGAGAAGAAAGCTCCTCAGCAGAAAGCCCGCAAGGAATACACAGGGCCCAAGGTTGAAGGAGAGAACTTCGACGACTAAAGACCAATTCATAATTCATAATTCTCAATTCATAATTAAGCAGCGGCTGAGTAGTGGTTGAGAGAAGTATAATAAGAAAATAATTATGAATTATGAATTAATAATTATGAATTACAGAAAAGGATTGTGCGTAACGCCCTGGTATATGCGTTGCCACATCATTATAATTAATAATTAATAATTAACAAATTAAAAAAAATGCCAAAAGTAAAGACTAACTCCGGCGCAAAGAAGAGATTCTCATTCACCGGAACCGGCAAGGTAAAGCGTCATCACGCATACCACAGCCACATCCTGACAAAGAAGACAAAGAAGCAAAAGCGCAACCTCGACCACAGCGCTATCGTTGTGACCGAGAACATGAAGCAGGTCCGCGACCTCTTCTGCCTCCGCTAAACCTCTGTTAAACTCAGGAAAAACAATTTACTTTAGTTATTAACCGAATGCTTTAGCACCTAAAGACCGCCACGAGCGGCGCTAACATTCAAAACGAAACAAAATTATGCCAAGATCAGTAAATCATGTAGCTTCAAGAGCTAAGAGAAAGAAAATTCTGGGTTTGACCAGAGGTTACTTCGGTGCCCGCAAGAACGTATGGACCGTTGCCAAGAACACTTGGGAGAAGGGCCTTACCTATGCTTACCGCGACCGTCGTACCAAGAAGCGCAACTTCCGCGCTCTTTGGATTCAGCGTATCAATGCCGCTGCCCGCATGGAGGGCCTCAGCTATAGCCAGTTGATGGGTCTGCTGCACAAGGCCGGCATCGAAATCAACCGCAAGGTGCTCGCTGACCTCGCAGTCAACTACCCCGATGCTTTCAAGGCAGTTGTTGCCAAAGTAAAGTAATTCGAGATTTACAATCAAACAAAGGAGAGGAACGACAAAAATGTTGTTTCTCTCCTTTCGTATATATGAAAATCGGTTCGTAGCGGCCGCCGTGAATATTTTTGGCGAACGCTACGGATTCTTTTGGCGGCCGCTAAAAATTAACAACACGTTTGAAGTCTCCCAACGAAACACGTTTCATCCACCAACGAAACACGTTTAATGACTCAACTAAGCACGCCTAATTTGCAAATATGGCGTGCCAGGTTTGTCGATGTGGTTGCTCTCCTTGTCCGAAAAGGTCAAAGTTATGGTCGTTAGGAAAACTTTTCGACTCTTTTCTTTGAAGCTTTCACAAAAAAGCATATCTTTGCAAGGCAATATGTAATGCTATTGAATAAAACGAATGAAAAGAATCTATATTCTCCTGATTTCCGTGCTTGTCTGGAGCACTGTTAAGGCAGAGGACAATACCTTCTACTTCACTGATGCTGCCATTATGCCCGGTCAGACGGCAAACATCCAACTTTGTATGAGGAATGTTGCGACCGATTTGACTTGTCTTGAGGCGGAAATTCAGTTGCCCGAAGGCCTTTCTCTGGTCGTGGACGAAGCCGGCGAGCCTGTTGTAACACAGATTCGCAACCGTACTGCTTCGCATGAGATTCTTGCCAATGCTCTCGATAACGGTAACCTGAAACTGCTTATCAGTTCTATTGACGCAGATATGTTTGCAGAAGGAGAGGGTCCACTTTTGAGTTTCTGTGTTCAGGCGGATGTCAATGCTACTACCGGTATATGCACTGTTGAGACTGTCGGACAGTCGCTCCTCGTCAATACTGCGGCAGAGGCTTATTATAGTGTTGGCGTGACGGGTAATGTGCTGGTAACAGACGACCCGACAGGCATAACGACAACGGACTACGCCCAACAGACTTCGGACGATAAGATTTACAACCTTGCCGGCCAGCGCGTGAGCAAGGCAAAGAATGGCATCTTCATCAAGAATGGCAAAAAAGAGCTGCACAGATAGACATCTATCTGGCAGCTATAACATTATTGACGAGGACTTTCTGCTGTGAGAGTCCTCGTCTCTTTTTTATTAGAAGCCTCCCAGAGCTGTATAGAGATTGATGAGAGCCTGAATGCCTTCGTAGTGATTCTGTGCCTCCGTGATTTGTGCCGTGAGCAAGTCCTCTTGTGCCTTGAGCACCTCTACATAGGTGTTTGTGCCGTTCTTCATCAGCTCCGAAGTGCCGAGATAGGCTTCGTGCAGGGAGTTGACGATGGATGTGAGATACTCTGCCTTTTGCTCTGTCTTGTGGCAGATGCGCAGTTGCCTTTTGCTCTGTCTTGTGGCAGATGCGCAGTTGCTGATAGACTTCGTTTCCTGCGCCCAGAAGCGTCTGCACGAATTGCAGTCGGGCTTTCTCCTGATTGATCTTGGCGTTCTTGTATTGTGCCCTCAGTTTGCCTTGCGTGAAGATAGGTTGTACCATCGAGGCTACTGCTTGTGCCAGAAACTGACTGGGATTCACCATACCCTCGGCTGTGCTCCACCCAATGCTGCCACTTATTGTGATGTCGGGATAGAAAGCCTGATGAGCTTGCTGGCTCTCGTAGTAGGCGATCTCCATATTGCTTGCTGCTTGACGCACATCGGGACGTGCTGAGAGCAGTCGCAACGGCAGTCCTACATGCAGTTGCTCAGGCATGACGAACGTGCCATGAGGCGAGCGTGCAATCGCGTGTGGCGGTTCGGAAAGCAACAGGCACAGGGCAGCTTCGGTGATGTGTATCGACTCCTGTACCTCCACGATGCCGGACTTGACGCTTGCCAGCGATGCTTCCATCTGATAGACGGCAGGACTCATGTACAATCCTGCCTCAAAGAGCACACGCATGGCTTCCAATGATTCTTCCCAAACGACTTGCGTCTCCTGCAGGATCTGCAACTCGCGGTCGAGCATCACCAACTCATAGTAGGTGCTAGCAACATTAGCGGCCAAAGCCGTCTGAACAGCTTGCCTGTAATCGTCCATCTGCTGACGCTTCGCCTTTGCCAAACGCTTCTTGGTTGTTACTTGCCCGAAGATGCCTGCCTGCCAAGTAAAAGTCATCGGCAATTCGTATGAGCGAGTTGTTGTGCCATTGAAGCGGCTCAGTTTCCCCGAGGGGTCGAACGAAAGGATTGGCAGCCAGCCCAACTGAGCCGACTTCAGGTCGTTCTGTGCCTGCTGAACAGTAAGGAGAGCTTGCTGCACGTCGGTATTGTTCTGCAGAGTCTTCTCGATGAGCTGTTGCAGGAGAGGGTCTGTAAAGAGCTGACGCCAGCCTAAAGCTCCAAGGCTGATGGTATCGTCAGACTGTACGACATCGCCCATGATGTCTGCCGGCACCGTGTTGTTTGCTTCGTATTTCTGGTAGAGTGAACAGCTGGAGAGCAGTATCACACCAGCCATCAAACATATCTTCGCTTTATTCGTCATCTTTCTCGGGAGTTAGTTTCTCGTGCAGTTTCTGGAACACCATATAGAATGCAGGCGTGACAAACAGGAGGGCAATGGTGCCGATTGTCATACCGCCGATAACGGCAAGTGCCAAAGAACGGTTACCTACGGCTCCTGCTCCGCTGCCGACGGCCAAAGGCAACATGCCAAGAATCATGGTGAGCACCGTCATCAGGATAGGACGCAAGCGGTCCTGACAGGCTCCTATAGCGGCATCAAGGATGCTCATGCCTTCCTTTCGCTTCTGTACGGCGAACTCGGTTATCAGGATGGCAGTCTTAGCCACCAAGCCAATCATCATGATGATACCCGTCTGCACATAGACATTGGCTCCCACACCCATCGACTCCATCGGAATGATGAAGAGGTAAGCGCCGAACAGGGCAAAGGGAATGGAAAGCATGACAGCCCACGGAATGAACAGGGAGTCGTAGAGGCAGGCCATGATGAGGTAGATGAGCAGCATGCAGATGCCATAGATGAGCAAGGTCTCGTTAGAGCCGGCATTCTCTGCTTCCTCGCGAGCCATACCTGAATACTCGTAGCCGAAGGTCTCGGGGAACACCTCTTTCTTCACCTCATCGACAGCCTTGCGCACGTCGTCGCTGGTGTATCCGGGAGCAGGGAGCGTGCTGACGGGGTAGGAGGGGAAGAGGTTGAAGTGGAGGTCCATTGCGGAACCGGTATCAAGCCTCATGGAAACAAACTGCGTGACAGGCACCATGTGGTCGCCAACAGGCACGAAGATGTTGTTGAGCATTGCCTCGGACATACGATATTCCTTGCCAGCCTGCACCATCACGCGATATACATTATTATATTGTACGTAAGAGCCGATGTAGTCTCCTGCCAAGAAAGTGCCGATGGTCTGCAGTACTGTCTTTGGAGAGATGCCCATGCGCTTGCAGGCAATCTCGTCCACATCGAGCCTGTACTTGGGGAAGTCGGTAGAGTAGGTCGAGGAGGCAAACTCCGTCTCGGGCCTTTGGTCAAGCTTCTCCACGAACTTCTCACCCATGGCTACAAACTCATGCTTGTCGGCACTTCGCGAAAGGTCTTGCAGGCTGAAGCTGATGTCGGAGCCGTTGCCGTAGCCTGGAATCTGAGGCATCTGGAATGCTGTGACATCGGCTTGCGGCAGGTTGATTGTGGCCCATTCCGTGATTTGCTCCTGAACGTCGGCGATGCTGAAGAAGGCGCGTTCGCTCCAATTCTTGAGGCGTACCATGAGCGTGGCATAGTTCGTGCTGGTGACGTCCTCCATCATGGAGTAACCCGTCAGCGCTCCCACCGTCTCCACCTCGTCGAGCGACTTGATGTAGTCCTCGAGTCGCAGCACCGTAGCTTCCGTTTCGTCCAGGTAAGTGCCAGGAGCCAGCATGATGTTGACAAGCAAGAAGCCTTGGTCCTCCTGAGGCACCAGCTCGCTCTTAGAACGCATCACCAGCAGGCCTGCCAACAGACAGAAGACGCCTAGCAGAATCCAAGCGTAGGAGGCTTTCTTGATGAAGCGCTTAATACCCTTCATGTATCTGTCCAGCAGAGCGTTGTAGGAAGTGGAGTAGGCCACATACATATAGTGCCCGATGCCTTTCTTGTGCTCAGAGCCGTTGTTGGGCTTCATCAGCAGTACGCAAAGAGCGGGGCAGAGCGTCAGAGCCAGAACTGTAGAGATGCCGACAGAAGAGGCCATCGTGATGCCGAACTGCTTGAAGAAAGTGCCCGAGGTGCCCGACATGAAGGTGACGGGAATGAACACAGCCATGAAGACGAGTGTGGTAGAGATACAGGCCGCAGTCACTTCGCTCAGGGCATCGGTAACTGCTCGGCGCATGTTTGTGGCTCCGCCCTCCAGTTTCGTCATCACCGTCTCCACCACGACGATGGCATTATCCACCACGGTGCCGATGGCCAGCACAAGTGCAAAGAGCGTCAGCAGGTTTAGCGAGAAGCCTGCTATCTTGACGATGGCAAAGGTGCCTATCAGCGAGACGACAATCGTGATGGACGGAATGAGGGTGGCTCGGAAGTCTTGCAGGAAGAAATAAACCACCAGCACCACGAGGATGATGGCAACGATGAGCGTCTCCACCACATTATACATTGATGCGTAGAGGAAGTCGTCGCTCGTCTCAAGGAGTTTGAACTCCAAGCCTGCAGGCAGACGCTTCTCCACTTCGGCAAGTACCTTATTTATCTCGGCGTTCACCTTTGTGGCGTTGGCTCCAGGTGCTTGCTTCACGTAGAACATCACGCCGGGCTTGCCGCTGATGTTTGTGCGGAAGTCGTAGGCTCGGGCACCCAGTTCCACCTCTGCTAAGTCGCGCAGACGAAGTATTTCGCCTTTCTCGGAAGCGCGTATGATGATGTTCTCGAACTGCTTCATGTCGTCGAGCAGGCCGTTGAACTCGATGTCTATCTTGTCGGTGGCACTCTCCAGACGACCGACGGGGACAACGAGGTTCTGCTCGTTGATGGCAGCGACTATCTCGTCGGGTGTTACGCCGTAGAGGCCCATCAGGTCGGGCTTCAGCCAGATGCGCACACCATACTGCTCGCCCATCACCATCGTGCGGCCTACACCGGCAATACGGCTGATGGCGGGCATGACGTTGATGTCGAGGTAATTGGAGATGAAGGACTGGTCGAACTGTCCGTCGGTGCTCTCCAGGCTCATAATCATCAGCGTGGCGTTGACGTTCTTCTGCACGGTGACGCCGTTTCTGATGACATCCTCGGGAAGTACGCCCGAAGCCTGGCTTACGCGGTTCTGCACGTTCACCGTAGCTTGGTCGGCATCGGTGCCTTGCTTGAAGTAGATATCAATCTCGCCCTCGCCGTTGGAGGTAGCCGTAGCGTCCATATAGATCATGTTCTCCACGCCGTTCACGACCTCCTCAAGAGGCATGATGACGGACTCCATCACGGCATGAGCGTCCGCGCCACTTTACGTGGCACTGATGGTAACCATAGGTGGAGCGATGTCGGGATACTGCTCGACGGAAAGCGTCTGCAGGCTTACCACACCGATGACTATTGTCAGTACGGCGATGGCAAAAGCCGCTACCCAATGCTTTACAAAGAAATGTGTCTTCATTTCACTTCACTTTCATTCCGTTCGACAGGTTCTGCACACCGTTGATGACGATTTCGTCGCCGCTGTGCAGGCCGCTCTTCACGTAATAGTTCTGTCCGCTGTTCGAGGGGATTGCCTCGCAGATGACGCCTTCCACGGTTCCGTCCTTGCAAACGCGATAGAACATCAGGTGGTCCTGCAGGTGTACGGCAGCCGTCTTCGGCACGCGGAACACTTCTTTCATCTGAATGGGGAATACCAGCGTGGCAGAGAGGCCGGAGCGCAACTCATAGTCGGGATTGGGGAAGGTGGCCTTACAAATGACGGTACCCGTCTTGCGGTCCACGATGCCGCCCATTTCCGTCACTACGCCTTCGTGCGCATATTCCTGACCGTTCTTCAGCTGCAGCTTCAGGCGGGGCAGTTTGGCGCTGACACTCTTTCCGTCGATGTCCTTCAGACCTTCCGACGAGGGTTTCAAGCCATATTGGTCGAGCAAATCCAGCAACTGACTCTCCGTGTAGGAGAACCAAGCCTGAATCTCGCTGTCGTCGCTTACCGTGCAGAGCAAGTCCGAGAGGGCAGCCACCTCGCCGATTTTGAAGCCGTTCTCCTTGATGATGCCCGTGATAGGCGACCTCACGGTGCAATAACTTAAAGTGGTCTGAGCCATTGCCAGTTGAGCCTGAGCCTGTTGGACAGAGGCCTGAGCCACGTGATAGGCATTCATGCTCGACGAGAGGACGTAGTCGCTGATGATTTTCTTCGCAGCCAACTTCTGGTTCGACTCGTATTGGAGTTTAGTCGTCTCCATCTGCGCCTTTGCAGCAGCCAGGTTTGCCTGAGCGTTCTGCACATTCAGCTTGTGTTCCGTCTGGTCGATGACGAACAAGGGCTGACCCTTCTTCACTTTGAAGCCGTCCTTGAAGTTCACCTGCCGGATGATGCCCGACACCTGCGGGAAGACCTCCACCTCGCTCAGTCCGTGGAGAGAAGCGGGAATGTAG
Organism: uncultured Prevotellaceae bacterium; assembly: GCA_900320565.1. GTDB lineage: Bacteria > Bacteroidota > Bacteroidia > Bacteroidales > Bacteroidaceae > Physcousia. The sequence continues at coordinate 5,803 of ONSR01000014.1, read as the reverse complement.
ATGTTATAGACCCTCGTTTCGGCCTCCACCTTTCGGATTTCGTACTTTATTTGGTCCTTTTTGTCCTTTTTCGAGCCTCCGCTGCAAGGGCAAATCGGCAAAACACGTACCCAATTACTCATCTTCATATACATATATATAATTATATAAATTCGGGCGCAAAGTTACGAATAAGCGAGCGAAATACAAAATGAAAAAGAAATTTTTTCTTTTCATTTCCGAACTGAAGGAGCAGCGAATGCCATGAAAAGCCTGCTTTTTAATGGCTGAGTCGCGTCTGAAGAAGACGAAGTCAACGGAAGTAACCAATGAAAAACCATTGGGTAATGTAAAAAAAGGCTCGTTTTATCACCTTTTTCAACAAAAACAGGGCGGTGGTTGCAAGAGTTTCACGGAAAATGATTACTTTTGCATTGGATTCCGCTTAAATGTGGATCCAAAGACATATTGGCAATGAATTAGCGTTCGCTATCTCTTCTTGTCCCCCGAAACGTGGAAAATTTTAAAAGGACAGCGCCCAGTACGAATAAGCGTAGAAGAAAAGATATGGTGAATGCTCACGCATAGCGTGGGCTGAACTTATCTCTACGTTTGGGCAATTTCCACGGCCTCGGGGAAGATAAAGGAAGTTCACGCTTCTTTTATTTCCAAGAGAAACAATATAATAAAACAAATAAAGGTTGTGCCCGACACGGATATAGGGCATTGGTTATGAAGAAACAGTTGTTCTCCTTTGTCATTACACTTCTTGTGTTGATTATGGGCTGTATAGCAATTGGTGCTTGCAGTGGGAAAAGCCGTCTGGCAGGAGAAGATTATGAGTCACGAGATGATAGATTACTTCGTTACAGAACCGAGTTGCTACGCATAGCGGAAAGTACACATATAGAAAATATAAGTGATGTGAGCCTATTTCTCAAACAAACAAAGAAAGTTGAGGATGAGATAGATGCCCTACCAGATGTTATAGTTAGCACTTCTGATGAAGATTCTTTGACTGAAGCTGAAAAGGCGACTAAGAATAGGTTGGAAAAGACATATCAAGAATACACACGAGAACTTTGGCGCATAGTAGAGGAAAGCGCAAAGGCAGGCATAGACCCCTATGCTTTTCATGAAAACCCAACACTCTTTTCCATAGCGAAAGCCGAGGTAGAGATATATACAGAAGTAAATAGATTTGAAGATCTTTATAGTGAGTTTATAGAGGCAAGGAATGCCTCTAATGAGGGAAAAAGTAGAAAAGTTGTAAGAGAAATCAATAGGCAGTATGCTAGATATATAGGATTTCTGTTGTCTGAGCATGACGGTGAAGGCTTAATTTCGGCAGCTCATGATAAGATAATCTCCTCTATACGTCGCGAAATACTTATAAAACACGAAAACATGGCAACGGGCCAAATTGAATAAAGAAAGCAAATGGGGGAGGTTTTTTTGTCCCTCTGCTGTTTTTCCCGGGGATTGCTATAGCGTTGTTTCCCAGATACATGTGTATGCCATCAAATAGGGACGTGTCCTTGTCGTCACAGGGACGTGTCCTTATTGCCATAGGGACGTGTCCTTATTGCCATAGGGACGTGTCCTTTTTTTTCTACTTACATGAACGATGTACTATCTCTTCTTCTGACACATGCTGACAAAACATTAGCGACAGTCACTCTGATGCAAGTGGCTGTCGCTAATATGTCTTTTATCCCTAAGGAGGAGGGCGCTCTTTACTTCACGCGGCCGAGGTAGCTGCCGTCGCGGCTATCGACTTCGACAATCTCGCCTTCCTCGATGAAGAGGGGCACACGAATCTCGGCGCCTGTCTCTACGCGAGCGGGCTTCAAGGTGTTGGTGGCTGTATCGCCCTTCAGGCCGGGCTCTGTCCATGTGACTTGCAGATGCACTTTGACGGGTACGTCGGCATAGAGCACTGTCTCGGTGCTGGCGTCAACGACTACTTCCACGTTCTCGCTCTCCTTGAGGAACTTCACGCCGTTCACTTGGTCGGGAGCGATTGTGATCTGCTCGTAGGTCTCGTTGTTCATGAATACGAGGTCGTCGCCGTCCTTGTAGAGGTACTGGCAGGGGCGACGCTCTACGCGCACGTCTTCGAGTCGCTCGCCGATGTTGAAACGCTTCTCGATTACGCCGCCGTTCACGACGTCCTTGAGTGTGACGTTCATGATGGTGTTGCCCTTACCGGGTTTGCGGTGGAGGAAGTCGATGCAGAAATAGAGCTTGCCGTCCATGCGGATGCAGGTGCCCTTCTTGATGTCCTGTGAGTTAATCATAAAATTAGCTTCTTTTATTATACGTTATGGTGATTTTGTGGGTGCAAAGGTATGAAAAAAAGATTAAAGATTAAAGATTAAGGAAGAAAAAGTTGCGTAATCCTTGCGTAAATGAAAAAAAAGGCTTAATTTTGCACCCCGAATCGTAAAGTGCACATAATAATTAAGCATTAAAATAGATATGAAAAGAACATTTCAACCCCACAACCGTCGCCGCAACAACAAGCACGGTTTCCGTCAGAGAATGACAACTGCTAACGGTCGCCGCGTATTGGCTTCCCGTCGCGCTAAAGGTCGCAAGAAGCTCACCGTTTCAGACGAGAGACACGGCAAGTAAAGACGATTTTCAACAAAAAGGGAAAAGAAGTAAGGGAAACTTTACTTCTTTTCTTTTTTTATTAGTATCTTTGCACGCGTAATTATATAAATGAGTACGACTATGTCTCTAGAAGAATTCAAGAATAAGCTTTTCGGCTCTTATGTCCGTTGGAACCTCTTGGCGATGCTGCTTGTCGGTATTGCGCTTTGTGTGGGGCTTTGGGTGTGGATGGTGCAGTACACGATGCACGGAGAGAGCGTGGATGTGCCCGAGGTGAAAGGCATGATGATTAGTGACGCAGAATACGCGCTCGAGAAGCTCGACCTCGTGACGGTAGTTGTGGACTCCGCTTATGTGCGCAGCCAGCCTGCCGGTATCGTGTTGGAGCAGAAGCCTGCTCCTGGCAGCAAAGTGAAGTCGGGTAGGGAAATCTACCTCACCATCAATCAGAAGCAGACGCCGATGAATACGATTCCCGACATCGCGGGCAACTGTTCTCGTCGTGAGGCAGAGGCTCGTCTCAAGGCTCTCGGCTTCAAGATTGGTCCGATGGAGTTCGTTCCTGGCGACCCCGACTGGGTGCTTGCCCTGAAAGTAAATGGCAGGGAGGTCTATGCTGGCGAACGTGTTCCGAGTGATGCCCCTGTAACGCTCGTCATCGGTAATACGGATTACGGAAGCGGCGTAGATGAGTTTGGTGACTCTTTAGACTCTGAAATATTAGAGCCGATGGATGGCTACGAGGAGGAAATCTTCTAAACAGAGAGATGACTGAGCTGGAGGAAGACATACTGCTCGACGATGAGCTGCTGGAAGATTCTTTCTCGCCTGATGAAAGCGAAGGGCAGCAGGATGGCTTCGAGCATTGGCGCATAGAAGTTGACAAAGGCCAGAATCCTGTCCGTGTGGATAAGTTCCTCATGGATCACATGCCTGGCACGAGTCGCAATCGCATTCAGAAAGCTGCCGAGGCAGGAAGCATCCGTGCGAACGACAAGCCCATCAAGAGCAACTACAAGGTAAAGGCTGGCGACATCATCACGCTTGTCCTCGACCATCCGAAGCGCGACTGGGAAATCATTCCCGAGGACATTCCGCTCGACGTTGTCTATGAGGATGATGTCCTGCTCGTCATCAACAAGCCTGCAGGACTCGTCGTGCATCCGGGTTGCGGCAATTACAGCGGCACACTCGTCAACGCTCTGGCCTGGCATCTTCGCGACGATAAGGGCTTCGACCCGAATGACCCAACCGTAGGACTTGTGCATCGAATCGACAAGGACACAAGCGGCTTGCTCGTCATCGCCAAGACTGCCGATGCAAAGACAGACCTGTGCAAGCAGTTCTTCTATCATACCACCAAGCGCGAGTACAACGCCCTCGTCTGGGGACCTTTCGCAGATGACGAAGGCACCATTACGGGCAACATAGGTCGTCACGCCAAGGACCGCCTCCAGATGGATGTTTATCCGATGGATGGAGAAGTGGGAAAGCCTGCCATCACGCATTATCGAGTCTTGGAACGCTTCGGGCCAGTCACGCTTGTGGAGTGTCACCTCGAGACAGGCCGCACGCATCAGATTCGTGCACACATGCGGCACATCGGACATCCTCTCTTTGCCGACGAGAGGTACGGAGGCTGCCAAATCCTCAGAGGCGAGCAGACGGCTTCCTACAAGGCGTTCATTCACAACTGTCTCGCTCTGTGTCCTCGTCAGGCACTTCACGCAAAGACCCTCGGCTTCAAGCACCCCACGACAGGCGAGGAGATGTTCTTCTCCAGCGAACTGCCCGAGGACTTCGAAGCCTTGCTGAATAAGTGGCGGACTTACACTAAAAACAGAAACTAGGACAAATGACGAACATATAGTTTATATTTATATAAAACAACGGATTACACGGATTGCACGGATGAACTGCACTATCATACTGAAAGGGGAAATCCGTATAATCCGTTCAATCCGTTGTTAAAAAGAAAATTAATAATTGTTATATGAAGAAAACAATTGCAATAGTTTGTGGCGGTGACAGTTCGGAGCATGATGTAAGCATGCGTAGTGCTGAAGGCATCGCTTCGTTTATCGACCCCGCGCGTTATAATATATATAAGGTAGAGATTCACGCAGGTAAGTGGGAGGCTTTGCTTCCCGACGGAACTCGCTCGAAAGTCAACAGAGACGACTTCAGTTTCATGTATGAAGGCAAGGAAGTTCATCCCGACTTCGCTTACATCACCATTCACGGAGCACCAGGCGAGAACGGCGAACTGCAAGGCTACTTCGACCTCATCAAGATGCCTTACTCAACCTGCGGCGTGCTCGTGGAGGCAATGACCTACGACAAGTTCGTGCTCAACAACTACATGAGGGCGTTCGGCGTGTCTGTTGCGGACAGCCTGCTCGTCAAAATTGGTCACGATAAGGAGGTGACAGACGAGGAGATTGTGTCGCGCATCGGTTTGCCTTGCTTCGTGAAACCTTCTCGTGGCGGCTCTTCTTTCGGTACGACAAAGGTGAAGACTCAGGAGCAACTTCGTCCGGCAATCGAGCTTGCCTTGAAGGAAGGCGAAGACGTGATGGTGGAAGCCTTTATGGGCGGCACGGAACTGACCTGCGGCTGCTACAAGACAAAGCAGAAGAGCGTGGTCTTCCCCATTACCGAAGTCGTCTCCAAGAACGAGTTCTTCGACTACGCAGCCAAGTACAACAACGAAAGCGACGAGATAACGCCTGCCCGCATCAGTGAACGCCTTGCAGAACGCGTCTCGAAACTGACCTCAATGATTTACGACTTGCTTGGATGCCACGGCATTATCCGCATCGACTACATCATCACCGAAGGCGAGAAAATCAACCTCCTCGAGATAAACACCACACCAGGCATGACTACAACAAGTTTCATCCCGCAGCAAGTTCGTGCAGCAGGTCTGGACATTCGCGACGTGATGACAGACATCATAGAAGATGGAATGAAGAATTAAGAATTAAGAATGAAGAATTTGTTACCGCCCTCAATGTTTAACGTTCAATGTTCAATGTTCAATGAATTCGACGAGATACGCCCCTTCGGAGAGGGTGAGGTAAAGCAGGCCGTCGAGAGTCTTCTCGCTGACAGGCAGTTCTCGCGGATGCTGAAGGGCTTTGTGCCTTGGATGCCAGGCTGGATGCGAAATGGTTTGATACGCTTGGCTTTTGTCGGCGTCAAC
>ONSR01000026.1 GCA_900320565.1 uncultured Prevotellaceae bacterium | reverse complement strand
TCTTCGTAGCCTTCTTGAAAAGTTGTGGATTTGATTTCTTCCACTTGCGCAAGGTTTTGTCAGCCTCTTTGGAATACTCTATCGTATATATCATAGGCTATCAAAATAACGCTGCATCTCTTCTGGAGTGCGACATGATATTGTCTCACCATTAGCATATTCGCGACGTGCCTTATTGATGGAACGCTGCATGGCGGGAGTAATTGTCTTATCATCGCTGATAGTGGTCATTCGCACAGATGCTATACCACGTATCATCTTCAGAGCACGTTTTATGTCTGCCACAAGCGCATTGTCATCCAGAGTGATAATCATCTGGGCAGGCTTAGCTATGGATGTTGCTGTTGCCATAATCAATATATTATACGTTTTCTGCTGCAAAATTACAAAAAATATCTCTTTTCTGCAAAGAGAAGAGGGAGAAATCTCACTTTTCTAATCAACAACAGCTTTTGGGAAGCTAAAAAACTTGTCTAGAGAAGCTTTAGCTCGACGCCAGTCAAGTTAGCCAACTTCTGCAGAGAAGTTAGCCAACTTCTGCAGAGAAGTTTGGGAACTTGACTGGAGGATTTTACAAACATCGACGTGTCGAGTAAAAAACAGGGACGCGTCGCGTTGGCAACAGGGACGCGTCGCGTTGGCGATAGGGACGTGTCCCGTTGGCGATAGGGACGTGTCCCTCTTGGGGGCGTTTCAGTTCTCTCCTATGGTTTCTCTATCTCCAAGCGCTGAAGTTCGTTATCTTGCTGCGGAAGTCGCCTGTCTCCTGCAGGGGGAAGACGAGGGTGCGCATGATCTTGTAGGTGCTCTTCTTGCTGTCGGTGCGATGGCCTGTATCGGGCTTGAGGTTCTCCACGAGCCGTCCGTCGGCATAAAGGCTGATGCCTTTGTTGTCGCCCTTCAGTTGGATGGTCTCGCGCTTGCCAGGTTTGCCCTTGTACTTGAACTGGAAGAGATAGCCGTCGCGACTGAAGCCGAGCATTCCCTTGATGGGGTCGGAGAGGTAGAATGTGCTGCGCTCGCTCGTGCACAGCACTGTGCCGGGCTTCTCGTCAGCCCATTCGATGGTGAACTCGACGGTGTAGGGATAGCCAATCTGAAAGACCCTCTCTAACTCCCCCTTAAAGGGGGAGGACTCCCTCCCTTTAAGGGAGGGGAGGGGTGGGTCTTTGAAGATGGTTGTGTTTGGCTTCAAGTCGATATGGCTGACCATGCTCTTGCGCCCTATCTCGTCTGCGAGAGGGCCATCGCTGAGCAGGCTGGCAAAACTCGTCCATTCGGCATAGGCTGCATCTGTGGTGTCGCGAAGGGCGTGCCAGCACTTCTCGCTGACGATTTGCATGGCGGGCAGGATGCGGTCGTGGCAGTCGCCAACGGATATGCCGTTCTTGATGAAGTCGTTCCACAATGCAAACATGCCGCCGTCGATGAGCGGGTCTTGATGCGGAAAGCGCTTGCTGCGAATGAGCGATGGGTTCCAATGCTGGAAGAGCCATTTGGTGTTGAGGTAGTCATTGTAGTAGCCTGCTGCGGGCACGATGTAGATGAAGGCATCGGGGATGGAAATCATGTGGAAGCCCTGCTTGTGCATCTCCGTAGGATCAGCGTAGCCGTTGTACCAAAGGCTCATCAGCACACCATCGGAAGGCACGGGCGTCACGCCTTTTGCATGCGTCAGGCTTCCCCAGAAGACAGGTTGCTTGCCGTACTTCTTGACCTCATTGCAGAGGTGCACAATGAGTTCACGGAAGCGCTCGCAGATGGCAGAGTCCTTGTTGCTGTACTCGTCCGTTCCGATATGGAAGCGGGGGCAGCAGAAGACAGGGTCTGGTCCACCAAGATACTCAGCATAAAGGCTGTCGAGGAAAGGAATGAGTTCAGGGTTCTCGAGGTCGAGATGCGCGTCGTCGTACTTCTTGGCTGCCAGCGAAGGACGGAAGTGCGTGAAGGCAAGGCTGTGGGCCGGCACATCGAACTCAGGGATAATCTCCACACCCATCTTCTCGGCATAGCGGATGAGGTCGCGCATCTCCTGCTTCGAGTAACTTCCATCGATAGCGGTAAGGCCAGGGAAGAGGTCGCTCTCCATGCGGAAGGCAGCGTAGGTGTCGTCCCAGCTACCCTCGAACTGGTCATTGAATCCATTGTCGTTGAGGTGCAGCTGGAGCGTGTTCATCTTGTAGTACGACATCACATTTACGAGCGAATAGAGGTAGCTCAACGGGTAGAACTTGCGTGCCACATCAATCATGAAGCCGCGAATGGCGTAGTCGGGCTTGTCGGTGATGGTGAGGCAGGGAAGCGTTCCCTTTGTAATCACGCCGGCATTGTTCTTCGCGAAGTGCGTGTCCTTCATCTGGAGCAACGTTTGCGCTCCCCACAAAGCACCTTTAGGCGTGGTGGCTTGGACGGTGATGCCTTTGGGACTGATTGTCAAACGATAGCCTTCGCCCTCGAGCTTCTTGTCGGCTTTGATGGAGAGGAAAATGGAAGAGCTTGTGCCTTTCTTCTGCAGAGAGGCTGGGGCATTCCATGCTTTTCCCAAGTACTCTGCTACAAATTGCAGCGAGGCATCGTTGTAGGTGACATTCGTGATGCTCGACACCTCGATGGTGCCCTCTGTTTGTTTCACCTCCTGAGCAGTTGGAATGCAAAGAGGTTGCGCTACTGCCCCGCCAATACCAAGGACGAAGAGGAGTGAGAAGAGTTTAGTTTTGATGTTCATCGTTGTTGGTTTTAGGGTTTATAGAATTAAAAATTAAAAATTAAAAATGAGAAATGATATGGTTTAAAGTTTCTTTCCACATATTTGTCCGAGCTTGCAGTACTCGCAGACCCTTGTGTCTGTAGTACAAGTAAAGGGTTTGTCGGGGTTGAAGATGTCGGCAAGTATCTCTTGCAGACCTGCCTTAAAGGCTTCGGCATGTTGGGCTCCAAAGTCATCAACCACAACTCCATCTATCTTGAGCGAGGGGTCGTAATCCGGTTTGGTAGCCTTAATGGGGAAGAAGAGGACGGGTTGGACGGGCAAGGAGGATTCCTTTCTCTCCATCTCGGCCAAAGCATAGAGGAAGGTCTGCAGATAGTATCTTTCGTGTTTTGCTGTCAGCCCCACCACATTCTCCATCTTCACCTTCTCGGGTTCGTGGGTACCGGTCTTGTAATCGACGACACGAAGCCTGCCGTCCATCTCGTCAATGCGGTCAATGCGGCCACCAACCTTAACTAAGATTGAAGATTGAAGATTGAAGATTGAAGAACGTTCTTCCTCTGCACCAATGATGCGGAAGGGCGTGTGCCGCACATCATAATTTATGAGTTCCTGAAGGTATCGCAACAAGACATCGTGAGCAATGAGGACTGTGCCCTTGTAGAGACCCTCTAAATCTCCCTTAAAGGGAGACTTTTTGTCCTCCCCCTTTAAGGGGGAGTTAGAGAGGGTCTTGAAACGCTCTCGCATGACGGGCAAGCGGTCGAAATCTTCTGTCGGATGGAACCAAGAGACATCGAAGCTGACGTCGAGCATCGTTTCGAGAACCTTAGGCGCCTGAAGCATGTCGGCAGTAATGGTGTCTGTGCCAAAACGTTGTTGCAGCCACTCGTAGAAGAACTCGGCGGTATCGTGGAAGATGTTGCCGATGATGTCGGCCGAGATGCCTTCCTCGGGGTCATCCTCTCTACGGATACGCAAGACATTGTTCAGGTAGAACTGCATCGGGCATTCCATGTAAGTGTTGATGGCAGAGGGACTGAGGGTGATGTGCTCGCCATCGGGCAGACTCTGGTCGTAGCGATGCCTGAGGTGCTGCATTACTTCGGGTGTCTTCTCGACCACAATGGGCTGTGCCACCTTTGGCTTAGGCTCGCTTCTCAGCCAACGCGTCTTGATGGGAATGTTGGTCTCGGCAAGCATTTGTCTTAAGAAGCGCGACATTTCGTGCTGCACGCCTTCGTTCGTGCTCTCATTATAGACGCAGGTCAAGTGCTTGCAACGCTGGACAAGGCGGTAGAAGTAGTAGGCATAGACGGCAATGCGATGCTTTTGAGTCGTCATGCCGAAAGCTTCGCGAAGAGTCTCAGGAATGAACGAGTTGGCATAAGCGCTTCGTGGCAGATTGCCTTCCTCAACAGAAAGCAGGAGGAGGTGCTCGAAGTCCAAGCAACGTGTCTCGAGCATTCCCATCATCTGCATTCCTCTGTCTGGCTCGCTATGGAAAGGAATCTTTGTGCTCGACATCATTTGTCGCAACAAACGTCGGAAAGTCCCTGGCAAGATAATGAGAGGATTATCTTCCTTTTTTATTAAGTCGCGAAGCAAGCACAGCGTCCTGTCGATGCGGAAGATGGTCTCGCTATAGAGTTGCTCGAAGAGGTTAGGCTCTTCTATCATAGCATAATGACGGGCAATCTGGCGGACAAGAGTAAGCAACCATTGGAGCAGTTCTTCGGTATTGCTGCCATGATAGACCAGACAATCTTCTTCGTTAAGTAGTTCGAAGAGAGGCTGCCTTCTCAGCGTCTGAACAAAAGGATAGCGGAAGCGTTTGCGGTTGGCATCATAGCCGTCAATCTGCAACTTCAGCAAAGCCATGATGATGCCATAGACGGGTGTGTCGGCAATAGGGAAGCCCATCGTCACGTTCACCTCGTTTGCCGATTCGGGAATGGCATGCAGGACGGGCTGCATCAAAGCTTCGTTGCAAAGGACGACGGAAAGTGAAGAGTTAAGAGTTAAGAGTGAAGAGTGAAGAGTGGAGAGAGGATTCTTTGTTTTTAATTCTTCATTCTTCATTCTTAATTCTTCATTTATATATGTATTGACATATCTTGCTGCGGCATTGTCTGTAGAGCAGGCAATGAAGGTAACATCCTTCAAGTGGCTGAAGTTGTCGAACTCCTCGATATCGCTGATGGCGTTGGGGAAGTTGCGAAGGTTCTGCTTCATGAAGTAGCCTGCCTCGAAGTCTTTCTTCGGATCGCAATAATAGATGTCGTAGTCCCAATAGAAACGAGCCTTGCCTTCTCGTTGGATGAGGCTCATCATGCCCTGTTCCACGTTGTTCAGGACATTGAAGCCAGCAAAGACGATGGCTCGCTTGCCCTCCAAGAGTTTCTGTACCATGCTATCGTTAGTCTGCATTTGTTCGATGACATGACGATAGAGTGCACCTTCCCAAAGTTTTCCTTCAGCAAGAAGCCTCTCGTGCAAAAGTGTGTAAATCTCGAACATGTGTTCCCATGTTTTCAGGAACTTCTCTTGTAGTTTAGTGCTGCTAGCCAAAGAGAAATGACCAAAGAAGCGTTTCAGCGTTTCTCGTTGGTTGTCGTCGAGATAGTCGAGGTTCTTGAGACGCTCTTGGTCGGCGATGTTGGTGAAGATGGCTTGGGCGTTGGCAAGATGCTTGTCGATGTCGTCGAAATCTGCCATCAGCACTTCGCCCCAGCTCCAGAACTCGTCGACGGTTTCGATATAATCAGCCCCAAGCACTTCCTGCATCACGCCGTAAAGTTGGCAGATACATTCGAGCTGGTCTGCAATTTGAATGGAGGTAAGACTCTGGAAGAGGTCGCCCATCATGCAATAGCGGGGAGCCCAAACTGGTTTGTCGCTCAGGAGGGCAAGTTCACGACTGAGGAACATACCAGCACGTTTGCCAGGGAAGACGACTGTCACTTCACGCATATCGTTCGAGAAATGCGCAAGCATATCGGCAGCGATTATATTGAGAAAACTCTTCATTCTTAACTATGGACTATGGACTATGAACTATGGACTTGTACCGCTCTTTTCCTCATGACATACCAGATGTAGCCTTGCACGTTATGCTTTGGATACATTTGCTTCATGAGGTTCATGTATTCTTTTACCTGGTCGTAATAGAGGTGGTTGGGATGTCCGAACTTATAATCGATGACGGTAATGTTGCCGTCCTTCATCACAACTCTGTCAGGACGAAGCACTTGAGGCAGCCCCTTTTCTTCGTCAATGCTTGCAATGGCACATTCATTATAGATGATGTTATCCGGTTTGAACCATGATGCGATGAGAGGATTGCTGAAGCCTTCCTTGATGCTCTCGACGATGACATCCCAGTCCTTGTCTTCACCAACGATGCCTTCTTGACGAGCTTGCAAGAGCATTTCGTCGAATTGGCCAACATCATTGATGCGGCTTAGCACTTCGTGCATGCGTTTGCCAACCTCTCGCCCAGAAATCTTGATGTCTGTCGTCTGTTGTCCATCCTCGTTGGCCTGTTCTTTGAGGTAATCTTGAGCCAGGTTGCTTTGCTGGAAGTAGAGCGCAGGATTTCTTGTCACGACCTTCACGTCGATGGCATCTTTCTCTTGATGTTCGAGGTGCAGTCGGTTCAGGTTCTTCTTGTCCTCATGCTTGATTTCTGTAAGAGGAGAGCCTGTCTCGTAATAGAAGACCTCTTCGCTCGTGTCATTCTCGTCATTGCTAAGTGTCGAGTAGATGAGTTCGCCAGCGGTATTGGCTTTCGTCTTACCCCAAACATAGAGATTGGCGATGGCGCGTGTGAAAGCGACATAAAGCGTGTTGAGCGCATCGACGCGTCGTTCCAGGTGTTCCTCTTCATAATCGGGAGCAAAGACAGACGTCCTGACTGCTTTTGATTGAATGGAAATGGGCAGGGCACCAAGTTCATTGAAAGGAGCCTTGTCTGTCGAGCACCAAAGCACGTCGCCTTGCCTGTCCCTCTCGATGTCCCAATGACTGAAAGGCAGCATAACGGTGTGGAACGCCAACCCTTTCGATTTGTGGATGGTGAGGATGCGAACGCCATTCCCTGTCGAACCGGTCACGGAACATTTGCTGAGCTTCTCGTCCCAAGCCGTGAGGAAGGTCTGAATGTCGGGAGCAGCGGCGCTGCGAAGGTGGTTCTGCAACTCGTCGAAGAAGGTCAGCGCATAGACATCTTCGTTCTCTATATTGCCAAGCGAAAAGATGCGCCACAGCCTCTCTGCAAGCAGATAGAGTGGTAATTGCAACAAGTCGTCTTTGCCTTCCGTGAATTCCTTTGGCAAGACTTCATCGGCCTCTTTTCTGGCAACATCTTGGATGGTTGTATCTTCCTTTCCGAGCACATCTCGTAGATAATGAAGCATCAGGTATTTCTCGGAAATCTTGTCTGTGTGTTGCTTGTCGATAAGCAATCTCAGGGCTGCCACAATCATCTGAACGCAGGTTGAGGCTTCGAGCAGAAATGCTTCGTCGCTGACAAGATTGATGTTGGGAGCATAGAGGCTGAATCCGTCGATGAGTTGCCGAGCCATCAGGTTTGTTCGGACCAGAATGGCAATTTGGCCGAGGTCGAGACCGCCTTCCTGCAACCTTCGAATCTGTTCTGCCATATCCACGACGGTATCTTGGATGTAATCGTCCGTCTCTTTATAGAGCTTCACCCTTACAAATCCCTTCCCGTCTTTCTTTTTGGGCTTTTGTTCAACATCCGAATAGATGCTTTTCAGCTTGATGGGGGCATCGGGCTTTATCTCGTCGAGTTTTTGAGCGGCGATAAGGAAGAAGGCATTGTTGAAATCGACAATGACTTGATGGCTTCGGTGATTGATGTCGAGTGGCTTGGGCTTGATATTGAAGCGTCTGAGTTCGGGCTCGCTCTCAATGCCGTAGAGAATCTTCCAATCTCCGTTTCGCCAACGATAGATGCTTTGCTTGATGTCGCCAACCAGCAAGCCTTTCCCGCCTGAAGCGAGTTTCTCGAAGAGCAGTTTCTTGAAGTTCTCCCATTGCATCAGACTGGTGTCCTGGAACTCGTCAATCATCACATTATTGATGAATGTGCCAATCTTCTCGAAGATGAATGGCGCATCGCTTCCCTCAATCATTTTGCTGAGAAGGGCTGGGGTAGAGCTGAGCGTGAAACGACCTGCATCGCCTTCAATTTCGCGAGCTCGCTGGTCAATGTATTCCAAGAGCCGAAGCGGTCCAAGATGCCGCAACGCCAAAGTTGCGGAGAGGTATTCTTTGCGGCAATTGGGATAGAGAGCAAGCAATCGGGAGTAAGCATCTTGTAAAGCCACCTCTTGCTCCTTGCTCCTTGCTCCTTGCCCCTTAAACCTAATCGTCTCTATTGTTTTTCCCGGTCCTTCACTTTCCATTTCGCGAGCCTTCAAGAGGAACGAATAGAGGTTCTTTCCGTAGCTGATTTGGCTGTAGTCGCTAATTTGGCTCATCACCTCGTCCACAGCTTCTTCTACCTCTTTCTTGGCACGATTCCTGATAGCCATCATCTTGCTCTTGAAGTCCTTGATGACCTCGGCATCGCTGATGCGCTTCAGTTCAGCCTCGCTTCTGCGCTGATACTCCTCTTTGAAGATATTGGTGGCAAAGTCCTTGAGCGGCCCTGCAATGTCCCATTTGTCGCCGCTGTCCAATTGTTCGCGGATGTAGCCCAGCACCCAATCCTTCACATCATGCCTGCCATCCATCGTGTCGATGAGGCTGTCCACAGCACTCTCAATGATTTCGTCATGCGAAAGTTCCACTTGCAGGTTAGCAGCCAAGCCCAACTCTCGAGCCATGTTGCGGAGGATGCTCTGGAAGAACGAATCGATGGTTTCGACGCGGAAATGCGAGTAGTCATGCAGAATGGCAGTCAAGGCTTCTCCGGCTTGCATGCTGACTTGTTCTTTTGTAATGGGAGTACCCATCTCGTCGAAGCGTTCCATGATAGCATCGAGGTAGGGCTTAGCATCCTCCAGCCCCATCTTCAGCCCATAGAGTGTTTCCAGAATGCGGCTCTTCATCTCGGCTGTCGCTTTGTTCGTGAACGTAACGGCCAGTGTTTGCTCGAACCCTTTTCCTGCATCCGGTTGCAGGAGTTCCATAATGTATTCCACAGCCAGAGCAAATGTCTTGCCTGAACCTGCTGAAGCCTTGTATATTCTGAGAAGTTGTTTCATGAAACGCTGTTTTTCGCTCTTTCGTATGCAAAGATACTAAAAAAAGTTGTACCTTTGCAGCGCTTTATGCAGAAATGCATCAAAAAAACAGAACTCTAAATACGAAACACTAAACTTTAAACTAATAATGGGTGGTTATTTAGTAAGCGATACACGAAAGGTGACGACTCACCGTCTCATTGAAATGAAGGAGCAGGGACAGCAGATTGCCATGCTCACATCCTACGACTATACAATGGCTCAGATTGTGGACCAGGCTGGCATCGACATCATCTTGGTTGGTGATAGTGCCAGCAATGTGATGGCGGGCAACATGACGACTTTGCCCATTACGCTCGACCAGATGATCTACCATGCTCGTAGCGTGGTTCGTGGTGTGAAGCGTGCTCTCGTTGTCTGCGACATGCCTTTCGGAACTTATCAGGTCAATGCGACTGAAGGTGTGAAGAATGCGATTCGCATCATGCAAGAGAGCGGTTGCGATGCTCTGAAGTTGGAAGGTGGCGTTGAGATTCAGGACACCATTCGTGCCATCTTGGATGCCGGTATTCCCGTAATGGGACATCTGGGCTTGACCCCTCAAAGCATCAACAAGTTCGGCACTTATGCCGTTCGTGCTAAAGAGGAGGCAGAGGCTGAGAAGTTGCTCAGCGATGCTAAGTTGCTCAGCGATTTGGGTTGCTTTGCCATCGTGCTGGAGAAGATTCCAGCAGCCTTGACAAAGAAGGTCTGCGAGATGGTGAAAGTGCCCATTATCGGCATTGGTGCAGGTCAGGCTGATGGTCAGGTCTTGGTCGTTCACGATATGCTGGGCATGAACAAAGGCTTCTCGCCCAAGTTCCTTCGTCGTTATGCCGACCTCTCAACCGTCATTACCGATGCTGTCGGTCAGTACATTACCGACGTCAAAGCTAAGGATTTCCCGAACGAAGAGGAGTCGTACTAAAGTCAAGAGCAGGTAGTAGTTAAGTAGTTATGCCGAATGCTTTGGAAGTAGAAAGCAGACGAAATTGGTATGGGCTTAACTACTTAACTACTGCCTACTTAACTACAAAAAAATAAGACCTTCCGAAACTTGCATCAGAAGCTGAAGCAGATGCCGAAGTTTGGTGTCAGTTGATGCAAGGGAAGTTTGAAACTCCGATTTTGCCACGTTTGGCTTGTGCGCGTAAAGTCGTAATCGAGTTCAGCCCGCCAAACGATGTTGTGCTTCAATGCATAGGAGAAGTAGAAGCCCGTTCCGAAAATGAAACTGTTGCCGCCTTCTATCGTCACATCGTTTTCTTTATCCTCAATGTCTCCAAGATGACGACGACCGAAGAGCAGTTTTGTTCCTAAGCTCATCCGTTTGTTCAAAGGTAGTCCGCCATAGACGCCACCCATGACGTCGAAGCTGGAAAGCTGGTCAGAACCCGAATCCGACGCTTCGTATTCTGGCGTGACTGCTGTACTGTTGATGCGAGCCCTCAAACCGAAGCCAAGATGCGGATTGATGAAGTAGGCGGCTTCGGTGGCAATAACAGAACTGATGCCGTGCTTGATGCGGATTGGGCCGCCTTCGCTGACAATTTCGTTGGGAAGGTCTTTCCTGCCTGGCATGATGCCTACTCCAGCTTGAAGCGAGAAGAATGATGGATGCTCACTCACATCGTTCAGGTCTTCCAACTCTTTGCGCAAAGTATATTTGTCCTTGAAGATGAGGTCGGAAAGGGCATAACCCAGTTCTGTTGAGAGAATACCGATGCCGGCTCCCATCATCACATCGCTCACCCAATGTCTGTTGTTCATGACGCGAAAAGCACCGATTCCAGTCGCTACAGCATAACCGCCAACGCTATACCACAGACTGCGCGTCAAGCCATACTCTTTGTGAAGGATTGTGGCAGCCATGAAAGCCGTTGCAGTGTGACCTGAAGGGAAGGAGTTCGAAGTGGAACCATCGGGTCGTTCTACTTTTGTAGAATACTTGATGCCATTGACCAGAGCGGCCATAATGGCGGCGGAGAAGGCATTGCTCACCAACAGCCGTCCCCATTGTGAGCGCCCTTGATAGCCTGTCGCTTTCAAACCATAGGTGAGGGCAAGTGGTGCATATTGAAGATAGTCGTCAACCTTGTTGTTGAAGCCATCGTTGATGTCGCTGTTGACCTTCCTCACGTCTCGCTTTACTGCATGCAGAGCGATACCAAGCGCAATGTATGGCACGCTGGCAAGGGTCATGTCGCGCTTCACCGTCCAATACCTTTCGGGCTTGTCCACATCAACTTGAACTCCTTGCTCCCCCCTTCCCTGACACATAATCGAGACGGGCATTGGCTCTTCCTCTATCTTCAGGTTAGCGCGTTCCTGACGAATGCCTTCAAGTGTTGTCGGCAAGGTCCAATGCAGTTCGGGCACTTTTGTGTCGATGGCAAAGGCTTGAAGCGATGCTATTATGAAAGCAATGAGAGTGAGATGCTTCGTCATGATGCATATTTTGTGCAAAGATACGAAAAAACTTCCATCTTTAATCTTTATGTTCAATGTTTTTCCTATCTTTGCACAGGAATAACTTCAAAACGCACAACAATGAGACACCTCCACCTTCTTTCCTTCGCATTGCTCTTGGTTTCCGGTTTGCTATGCCCAACCACGGCCAGTTCGCGCTCTCGCAAAGCTGCCAAAGCCGAGATCAAGAATCCCGTTATCGATGCCGATGCTCCAGACCCGTCTGTCATTCGTGTTGGCAAGACCTATTATGCTGCAGCCACTTCTGGCAATAGACGGCAAGCCTATCAGCGCTACCGTTCGAAGGACTTGCGGATGTGGGAGCCGATGGGTTTCATCTTCGATGAGTGGCCCGAATGGACTTGCGGCAGCTTTTGGGCTCCAGAACTCTTCGAACTCAATGGTAAGATTATGTGCTACTATACGGCTCGGCAAAAGAGCGACAGCACCAGTTGCATTGGTGTGGCTATGGCTGACGGACCAGAAGGTAAGTTCGTCGATTACGGACCGCTTGTCCGCACCACCAACGAGGCCATCGATGCTTTTGTCTTTCGCGATGGAGAGCAGCTCTACATCACTTGGAAGGCTTATGGACTCGACCCCAGCAAACGTCCCATCGAACTGCTTTGCCAGAAGTTGAGTGCCGATGGTCTGCATCTTGAAGGCGAGCCATTCATGCTGCTTCGCGACGATGAGCGGCAAGGAATGGAGGGGCAGTGTGTGTTCCGTCAAGGCGATTGGTGGTACATCCTCTATAGCATCCGCGATTGCTGTTCGCCAAAGAGCGACTATGCTGTCAGCGTGGCTCGTAGCCATAACATCGAAGGACCGTGGGAGAAGTACGAAGGGAACCCCATCCTGGAAGGAGAACCTCTCTCCGACTCCGCCTCGTCGAATAAAGAGCACTCCCCCAAAGGGGGAGCGGGGAGGGGGCTCCAGAGCTGCGGTCATGGCACGATGGTCCGCACCCCAAAAGGTGAGATGTACTACCTCTGCCACGCCTACTACTGGAATCGCTACAAAGAAGGTCGCAAAGCCGTTCTTTTCCGCCTAGAAATAGGGAAAGACGGATGGGTACGAAAAAAGTTAAGAGTTAAGAGTTAAGAGTTGACTGCGTCGAGACTGCTTCGCAGCCTTCTTTGACTCTTTAGAGCAAAGGCGCGCTTTTAATGCGCGGAAAAGAGTTAAGAGAGAGACTTACTGACCAGACACAATAAGAAAGCCCCCACATCGTGGAGGCTTTCCTTATTTTATAGATAGTCAAGAGTTAACTATGAACTATGAAGCTTTAGCTCGACGTAAGTCAACTATGAACTATGGACTATGAACTATGAACTATGAACTATTACACAATCCCTTGCGCCATCATAGCTTTTGCCACCTTCATGAAGCTGGCCACGTTGGCGCCCTTCACATAGTTGACATAGCCGTCGGCTTGTGTGCCGTACTTCACGCAGTTCTCGTGGATGTTCTCCATGATCCAGAGCAGCTTGGCATCCACCTCTTCGGCGCTCCAGCTCAGACGCTCTGAGTTCTGGCTCATCTCGAGACCTGATACGCTCACACCGCCTGCATTGCTGGCCTTACCGGGAGAGTAGAGAATCTTGGCTTCCTGGAAGACACGGATAGCACCTGGAGTGCTGGGCATGTTGGCACCTTCGGCCACAGCGATGCAGCCGTTTGCTACCAGAGCCTTCGCCTGCTCTTCGTTCAGCTCGTTCTGAGTGGCGCAAGGCAGAGCGATGTCGGCCTTCTCGAACCAGGGCTTTGCACCGTCGCCAACATACTTGGCTGTCGGATACTTATCGACATATTCCTTGATGCGGCCACGATAAACCTGCTTCAGCTCCATGATGTAGTCGAGCTTAGCGCGGTCGATGCCGTCTGGATCGTAGATGTAACCGTCGGAGTCACTCATCGTCATCACCTTACCACCCAGCTGCAGCACCTTCTCGGCAGCATACTGAGCCACGTTGCCGGCTCCGGAGATGAGCACCTTCTTGCCCTCGATGGTCTCGCCCTTCGTCTTCAGCATGGCACGGAGGAAATAGACTGTGCCGTAACCAGTAGCTTCAGGACGGATCAGCGAGCCGCCGAACTCAAGACCCTTGCCAGTCAGCACACCGCTGTACTCGCGAGTCAGCTTCTTGTACATGCCGAACATGTAGCCTACCTCACGACCGCCAACGCCGATGTCACCGGCTGGAACGTCTGTGTCAGGACCGATGTGGCGTGTCAGCTCCAGCATGAAGGCCTGGCAGAAACGCATCACCTCAGCGTTGCTCTTACCGCGAGGGCTGAAGTCGGAGCCGCCCTTGCCACCACCCATTGGCAGAGTGGTCAGCGAGTTCTTGAAGGTCTGCTCGAAAGCGAGGAACTTCAGGATGCCCAGGTTCACGCTCGAGTGGAAACGGATGCCGCCCTTGTACGGGCCTATAGCGTTGTTGTGCTGGATGCGATAACCCATGTTGGTCTGAATCTGACCCTTGTCGTCCATCCAAGTCACACGGAACTGATATACACGATCGGGAATGCAAAGGCGTTCGATGAGGTTCACCTTCTCAAACTCGGGGTGCTTGTTGTACTCTTCTTCGATAGTGCCCAGCACCTCTTCTACTGCCTGATGATACTCAGGTTCATTGGGGAAGCGTCTTTTCAGATCTTCCAAGACTTTCTTTGCGTCCATAGAGTTTTTTTTTTGTTTTTGGGGGAGTTAAGGGAGTTAATGGAGTTATCGCTCACTTTGTTCGCTTGGGAGTAAAGGACAATACTGATGGAAGCTGCCCAAAACTATCGTCATTTAACTCCTTTAACTCCTTTTACTACTTTAACTACCTACTTTTGTGATTATGTAAAATTAAATGTTTTTTCGTTATCCGGGTGCAAAGTTACACCAAAATGTCGAATTTCGCAACTTTTTGAAAGATAAAGTTTGAAAAAAGTCGCTTTTTGTCAAATTATCCTGCATAACACAGCGGGAAGATGCATATTTCTGCATTTTTGTCGGCTTTTTGCAGGGCGATGGCACAGTTCGCCAGCGTGGAGCCTGTCGTCATCACATCGTCCACCAGCACCAGCCGTTTCCCCTGCCATTCTGGGGGGATAGCAGCCTCGTAGATGCCCTCAGCGTTCCTCCTGCGAGCCGCACCCCTCAGCTGCGACTGCGGCTTGCGGTACTTCGTCCGCCTCAGCAGGTCCACCACGGGCAGTCCCGTCACGTCCGCCATGCCCTGAGCTAGCCGCTCTGCCTGGTTGTAGCCGCGTCTGAGGTGTCGCCACCAATGCAGTGGCACGGGCACCAGTCCGTCCACGCCCTCCCAGAAGCCCAGCCGCTCAGCCTCCGTCGCAGCCCACCTGCCCAGCTTCACAGCCAAGTCGCTCTTGCCGTGGTACTTGAACGCAATGACCAGATTGTGGTAGGGCGACTCGTGGTTGTAGCGCAGCAGCGTCGTGGCACGCCTGATGTCCGCCCTGTCCCAGATGGAGCGCAGCAGCGCATTGTCGTCGAAGTCCAGCACATAGTGTCGTGGCAGCTGAATCGCGCAGAAAGCGCACATCACATCCTCGCTCCCCATCAGCAGCCTCCCGCACACCGGACAGAGCCTCGGCAGCAACAGTTCCCTCAAGTCTCTAATCAGACTCATCGCGCATAATATATAATAATGTATAAGGCAAAGGTAGGAAAAAGCGATCGAAATACAAAGAAAATTCGATACTTTATTCCCGAACAGGAACTGAAACGTGAGAAATCATGCTTTTCTTGTCAACAACAGCTTTGGAAAAGTCATAAAACTTGATTGGCATCGAGCTAAAGCTTGACTGGCGTCGAGCTAAAGCTTCTCTAGAGAAGTCTGCTAACTTCTGCAGAGAAGTTTGCAAAGTTCTGCAGAGAAGTCAGCCAACTTCTGCAGAGAAGTCAGTCAACTTCTCTTGTGGCGTGCTAAAACTCTACAGGAGGCCTTGGGTAAATCCACAGCAGGATTTGATGAAATCCACAGCAGGATTTGGGGAAATCCACGTGAGGATTTTACAACATCGACGCGTCGAGTAAAAAAAGGGACGCGTCGCGTTGGCGATAGGGACGTGTCGCGTTGGCGATAGGGACGTGTCCCTCTTGGGGGAAGGACGTGTCGTGTTGATATAGCCAACTTTTGCGGGTGTGCTGAACCTCAGCGGAGCAGTTCTTTTTGTAAACTACAGGCAAAAAAGTTAAATAAATCCTAATTCGCCGGTAATAATTGGGATTTGGGGGTTGGGGATTGAAATTTATTTTGTATTTTTGCTTTGCAATTGCGCGAAAACAATACTAATAATAAAACTATAAAGACTATGGCAACAATTATCAAGGACCTTGATCCGCAAATCATTTGGAAGAACTTTTATCTTTTGACACAGGTGCCACGCCCAAGCGGTCACTTGGCACGGGTGCAGCAGTTCCTGCTCGACTGGGCAAAGGAACATGGCATCGAGGCCTTCAAGGACGGGGCTGAGAACATCGTGATGCGTAAGCCTGCCACTCCTGGTCGCGAGAATGCTAAGACGGCTGTGCTGCAGGCTCACATGGATATGGTGCCGCAGAAGGTGGACGAGAGCAACCATAACTTCGAGACAGACCCCATAGAGACCTACATCGACGGGGACTGGGTGAAGGCGAAGGGTACGACGCTGGGCAGTGACGACGGCATTGGCGTGGCTGCCATCATGGCCGTCATGGAGAGCAACGACATCAAGCACGGTCCGCTGGAAGCCCTCATCACGGCTGACGAAGAGACCTGCATGTATGGTGTGAACCACCTCGCTGCTGATACGCTGAAGGGCGACATCCTCTTGAACATCGACAATGAGACGATGGGCGAGTTCGTGATTGGCTCGGCTGGTGGTGTGAACATCAACGCTACGATGCAGTACAAAGAGGTGGAGCTGGAGGAAGGCGACATTGCAGTGAAGGTGTCGCTGAAGGGCTTGCGTGGCGGTCATAGCGGCTTGGAGATTAACGAGGGCCGCGGCAATGCCAACAAGCTGATGGCTCGCTTTGTGCGTCAAGCCATTGCCGACGACGAGGCACGTCTCTGCTCTTGGCAAGGTGGCAACATGCGCAATGCCATTCCCAGAACAGCAAGCGTCGTGATGACCGTACCTCTGGAGAACTACGATGACTTCTGCGAACTGGCTCAGTACTGTCAGGATGTCTTCAACGACGAGTTCCGTGGAGTGGAAGAAGGCATCACGCTGACCGTGGAGTCTGCCGCTATGCCAGCAGGTCGCGTTCCGGAAGAGATACAGGACAACCTGGTCGATGCCATCATGGCTTGTCACGATGGTGTGCTGAGGAACATCCCCAGCATCCCGTCCGTAGTGGAGACCAGCTCGAACCTGGGCATCGTGACCATCGGTAATGGCGAGGCCAGCATCCTGATCCTTGCCCGCTCGAGCAACGAGACGATGATGGAGTACATCCAAGAGATGCAGGAGAGCTGCTTCTCGATGGCTGGCATGAAGATAGAGTACGGTGGTCATTATGGTGCTTGGCAGCCCAACTTCGACAGCCCCATCGTGGCCAAGATGGTGGAGGTGTATCGCAATGTCTTGGGCGAGGAAGCGAAGGTGGAAGTGTGTCATGCCGGACTGGAATGCAGCATCATTGGCGGCGTCTATCCCAACATGGACCTCGTGAGCTTCGGTCCTACACTCCGCAGCCCACATACCCCAGACGAACGCTGCAACATCCCAAGCGTGGCGAAGTTCTGGACGTTCCTCAGAGCGCTCTTAGAAGAGATATAAATTGAAAATTGAAGATTGAAGATTGAAAATTTATAGTCGAGGGTCAAGAGTGAAGAATAATTCGTGTAATTCGTGTAATTCGTGGTTGAATAATTCAAAGTTCGGTTCGATGAAGAATTTGCTTGTACTGCTTGTCGTTTTGTGCGGCTGGGTTGGGGCTTTTGCCAAGAAGGCTGAGCCGGTGGTGGTGGCGTATGTGACGTCGTGGACGAGGGTGATGCCTGATCCGACGGTGATGACGCACATCAACTATGCGTTCGGACATGTCAATGAGCAGTTCAATGGTGTCCGCATCGATAACGAACAACGGCTTCGCGACATTGTCAGTCTGAAACGGAAGCAGCCCAAGTTGCGCGTCATGCTCAGCATTGGTGGCTGGGGCAGTGGCAGGTTCAGCGAGATGGCTGGGAGCGAAACGAATCGCAAAGCCTTCGCCAAAGATTGTCGCAGAGTGTGCAATGAGCTGGGACTGGACGGCATTGACATCGACTGGGAATATCCCACGCAGAACAGTGCCGGCATCAGCGCTTCGCCAAACGACACGGAGAACTTCACCCTGTTGATGCGCGACCTCAGAGAGGCTCTGGGCAAGAAGCTCTGGCTCACTCTGGCCAGCGTGGGCAGCGCACAGTTCATCGACTTCAGGAGCTGTCAGCAATACCTCGATGTGGTCAACGTCATGGCCTACGATATGGGCAACGCACCCAAGCATCACTCCGCACTCTATCGCTCGAAGATAGTGGGCTGGCTTTGTGCTTCGGATGCTGTGGAAGCGCATCGCAAAGCTGGAGTACCAGACGAGAAGATAGTGCTGGGTATGCCTTTCTATGGTAGAGGCAAGAGCGGCGTGTATATGAAGTATCGCGACCGCGACAAGCACACAGAGACAGAGGTGTGGAGCAACACATCGAAGGCATCGTTCCTCGTTGATGAGGACGGCGAGTTGGTCATCGGCTTTGAGAGTCCGAGGTCGATTGCCATGAAATGTGCCTACATCAAGGAGCAAGGTTTGCGAGGCGCGATGTATTGGGAATATGCCGACGACAACGAACAGGGTGACCTGCAACGAGCCGTTTGGCAAGGCGTGCTGCAAAGTGACAAGCAGCGCAGCAAGGCCAGTCAGAGAGCGGCACAAAGGTTGGCTTCCGTCCTGAAAGAGAATCAGAAGCGCGAAGACATCACACCCGATAGTTTCTTCCACGATTGGCGAGCACTCAAGGCAGAGATGCAGAGCGAGAAAGATGCGACGGCACAGGCTATTTATCGTGCTGCAATGGCACATCTCCTCATTGGTAATGCTTGGCGTTCGCAAAGCTTTGACAGCAAGACGAAGAGCCATCCCGACAGTATTCAGGAGTGGACGCACGAAGAATATCGTCGTCATTCAGCCCATCTCTACAGTCAGGCTTTGCAGGATGTTGAGGCACTCCATGCCGTCAAACTGCCCGACACAAAGCCTTTGACAGAGCAAGGCAAGGACGATGGTGTGTTCGGAAACGATGTGCTACACCTCGTTTGGCAGACTTGTGTGAGCGACTTGACAGAACAAGAAAGGCGAAACCAGCGTGTGCCCCGTTATGAGGACATCATCAATGTGTATCGCAGGCATGGACTGAGAGAAGCGACATTGATGCTCAGGCTGGAGACCCTCTCTAACTCTCCCTTAAAGGGAGAGGATGAGGCCGCTTTGTTGAGGCTTCGCGACGAATATGCTGACTTGGATGCTTGTACCGAGGTCTATATGTTGCTGGCTGGTCTGCCCGACAAGACGAATCAGGAGAAGGAAGACCTCTTGAATGCAGCGTTGAAGCGCTATCCCAGAAGTAGGCAAGCCAATGAGTTGCGGAACAGAATCGCTGAGTTGCGGCGTCCAAGCCTCTCAGCCAAGTTCCGCCAAATGTATTATCCCGACAAGAACTACGACATCCCCCTCCAAATCAAGAACATGCAGTCGGGAAGTCTCGCCGTTTATCGTTTGTCAAAAGGTTTTGAGTTCAGCGATGAGGAAAAGGACGGCACGAAGGCTGAGCAAGTGAAACGTGCTGGCACTCTCGTCGAGACTCTGACCATTCCAATTCAAGGCGTGGAAGCCCTCGAAACAAAGAACGACACCTTGAAGTGGCACTCTCCTGGTTTCGGATGCTATGCCTATATCTTGGATGGCACTTCGAAAGAAAAGGTGGAGAAGTACGAACCTCAGGTTTGCCAGTTCGATGTGTCGGCCCTCACCTTCATGTCCGTTGCTTTGCCCGACAATAAAGAGCGAGTGATGGTGACGGACGCTATGACGGGCGAACCGCAGCAAAGCGTCAAAGTCAGGTTCTATCGGAGAGAGAGGCAGGAATACACTTTGCTCGAAGAGACGTTGACCGATGAGCGTGGCATTGCCGAGATCGCTTGCGATGGCAAGCGGAACTATATCTATGTTGAGCTCTCGAAAGGCGAGGACAACGCTTTCGATAAGGAAAGTCTAGGCTGGCGTGCTTATTACGACAACGACGACAAACTTGCTCACCATCTCAGTATCTATACCGACCGCAGCATTTATCGTCCAGGACAAATGGTCTATGTTGGCGGCATTGCTTATACCCAGAGTCACGACCAAGCACCAAAGGCAGAGGCTGGGGCAGAGTTCGCTCTCACACTCATTGATGCCAATGGTCAGGAAGTCATGAACCACACCGTAAAGACCGACGAGTTCGGCACTTTGCAGGACAGCCTGCAGTTGCCCAAGACAGGTTTGCCAGGGCATTACAGCCTTCGTGTCGGCAATAGCTGGCACAGTTTCCGTGTCGAAGAGTATCGCAGACCAACCTTCGAAGTCAAGATGGACGAGGCTCCAGCCATCACGCTTCCAGTTGATAGCATCATCTTGACTGGCAAGGCTTTGACTTATAGTCAGTGGCCCGTAGCAAATGCTCGAGTCACAGGCACTTATCAATGGCAGCAAAGTTGGTGGTGGAAGCGCATCAGTCCAAGCGAACAGCACAGCATCGATACGCTCTATACGGATGAAGAAGGCAAGTTCAGCGTTCGTATTCCAGTCTCGAAAGAACTCACAAACGAAGACTTACGATGGGGCAGGGTGCTTCAGCTCTCGGTTGATGTGCTCAGCATGGAAGGCGAGACACAGCAGGGCAGCATTCGTGTTCCGCTTTGTAGCACGCCACTCAGGATGCAGGGAAATGTTCCAGAGCAGCAGAACCGCGAGTCACTCAAGCCGTGGCGCTTTGACCTCTATTCAAGCAACGATAAGCCAGTTGATGGCAACGTGCTTTGCATGCTCACTCAAGATGGCAAGGAAGTGAAGAACTTCTTCGTTCCAGCAAACCGCGACACCATTCCCGAAGTGCTCCGAAGCCTTCCTTCCGGTCATTACGAACTCAAAGCAAAAGCCGAAGTGAAGGGCGATACGGCATCTTATAAAGCCAGCTTCACCATCTTCTCCATCACCGATAAGCGTCTCATCGGCAAGCACGACCTTTGGCTTTACACGCCAAGCAATGTGATGTCGGCAGAGAAGCCAGCACGTTTCCAAGTCGGTACAACACTACCCAATGCTTGGATCTATTGCATCTTGACGGGCGAAAACGGCATAGTTCGCGACACGATTCTGCATCTTTCCGATGAGGCAACGATGTTCGAAGTACCTTACGAAGAGCGATTCCGCCATCATCTTTCAGTCACTTTGATGCTCATGAACGAAAGCGAGATGCATCAAAAAACAATTGATTTCAGCTTGGAACAGCCCGATACGAAGCTCACGATGCGTTGGGACACTTTCCGAGACCAGTTGCAACCAGGTCAGAAAGAGCGTTGGAAACTGACTTTGACGCAACCTGACGGTAAGCCGGCTTCGGCAAATGTCATGGTTGGCATGTACGATGCTTCGCTCGACGCGCTCTATCCTTACAATATGTATTTGGGCATTTATCGTGGCTGCAATCGTAGTGCGACACTTTATCCGAATTGCTTCGACAGGTTCACAAGAACACGCACGGCTTGGTTGGATATGCCTTTGCAGTACTTGTCAGCCGAAGGTTATGACTTTGCAAGGTGGAACGAGGAGTTGTTTGGCGGTCGTGTCATGAGTCGTGGCGGCAAGACTATGCGTTTGCGTGGTATGGGAGCAAACAGGTTGGAGGAAAGAGTCTTCGACATGGTGGAATCTCCGAGAATGGCTAAGGCGACCAATCTTGCCTTCCAATCTGTTGATGCGGAAGAGAGTGCTGTGGGATTGAATTTGGCAGCAAAGGAATTTACGGGCGAGGTGATGGCTGAAGACGCTAAGGAGGCTGTGATTGAGGGCGATGCTTATGTGCGTTCCAATCTGTCCGAACTTGCTTTCTTCTACCCGCAATTGAGGACAGACAGTAAGGGTCAGACTTCGATTGAGTTTACCCTTCCAGAAGGTCTCACTTCGTGGCATTTGCATGGTTTGGCTCATACAAAGGACATGATGACTGCAGAATGGCAAGAGACCATTGTGGCGAAGAAGGAATTGATGGCAGAGTTGACGTTGCCAAGATTCTTGCGTAATGGTGATGAAGCCACCTTGACGGCAAGCATTCGAAATGCTTCGGATAAGCATCAGAAAGGCGAAGCCATCCTCGACGTCTATTGTGCTGAGGACAATTGGGGCGTCAAGCGAATGAAGGTGAAGTTCGACCTCGAACCAGGCAAAGAGGCAGTCTATCACATGCCACTCATTGCAACCCTCGACCATCCTGTCCTTGCTGTTCAATGGATTGCGAAAGGCAAGGGCAGTAGCGATGGCGAAGTGCGTTACTTGCCAGTCCTGTCCGATATGCAAAACGTGACAGAGACGCGAACTTATCTGCTCAAAGGTGACACGACAATGACCCTCAACCTCGATGGTCTCTTTGCTAATGGCAATCCGAAAGCAAGGAACAAGACCTTGACCGTTGAGCATGTTGCAGAACCTATTTACCTTGCTATGCAGGCTTTGCCATCGTTGACGGCTCCCGTTCATAACGATGTTCTCTCGGTTGCTACGGCTTATTATGGTGGTAGCGTAGCCTATCATATCGCTCATAAGTACCCGAATGTTCGCAAAGCAATCGATACTTGGGCAAAGGACGAGAAGTCATTGGCTTTGGAGAGTCCGCTTGTCAAGAACCAACAACTGGCTGACATCCTTCTCAACGAGACGCCTTGGATGCTCGAAGCACAGCAACAAAAGGCAAGTCGGCAACGTTTGGCTTCGCTCTTCGCTGAGATGGATCAGGAACAACGCAGGATGACGATGCTTTCAGCCCTTTCTGCAAGGCAAAACCAAGACGGCTCCTTCGGTTGGTTCCCAGGCATGAGTGGCAGTGTTTGGATGACTTCGCAGGTCGCTTCGCTGTTGGTAAGGCTTGGAGCTATCAAGGGTGAATGGTCGATTCCAGAAAGCCAAATCCTCGACAAAGCGATGTCTTACCTCGAAAAAGACATGCATAAAGAGGTGGAAGCGTTGCGTAAAGAGAAGAATCCGACCTTATCCCTCTCCGAACTTCGTTACCTATATATATATATAATGTATAGGAACAAACTGAACGACGATGCCCAATATCTGCTTTCTCTCTTGAAGAAGCAAGCCGAAGACCTCGACAGAGAACCTCGAGCCCTTGCTGCAATCGTTCTGAAGAGGGCAGGAGAGGAGAAGAAGGCACAGGCTTTGATGCCTCGCATTCACGAGTTGCTTCGTCATTCCGACGGTATGTATCTGGCTTATCCAGGAGGTAGCTTTACCAGTATTGACCGCAAAGTCCAGACTCATGTCAACTTGATGGAGGCCGTTCAGACTGTCGAACCGAAGGAGACAGATTTGCTCGCCAAGATGGCAGAATGGCTTATCCAGCAGAAACGAACTCAGGAATGGGAGCAGCCAATACAATCGGCTGATGCGATTTATGCTTTGATGCAGAGCGGATTCCATAGTGAAGGAGGAACTTTTAGCGGTCAAGTCTCTTACAACAACCAAGTGAAAAAGCTCGAGCCGCCCAAGCCTTTCACAGGTTATGTTCGCGAACGCATTGAATCCATCTCGAAGCCAAAGGAACTTTCTATTGTGCAAAAGACTGAAGGGAAAGGCTTTGCTTGGGGTTCTGTATTTGCTCAATACCAATTGCCTGCAACTGAAGTGGAGAATCATCGCGAAGGTATGACCATTCGCAGAGAAATATCTATAGAGAAAAGGAATGGGTCAATGGCCAATGGTCAATGGTCAATGGGTGACAGAGTCCATATTCGTTACACGATTACTGCAGATAAGGATTACGAATATGTTTGTTTGAGGGCTCCTCGTCCTGCAGCAACAGAGCCAGCTCAGCAACTTTCGGGCTATCATTGGCAAAGCGGTTTGGGCTATTATCAAGCGATGCACGATGCCAGCACAGAGTACTTCATGGACAGACTGCCAAGAGGAACCTATGTCATCGAAGAGGATTGGCTTGTGAGTCGAGACGGCAACTTCCTCTTGCCTCCAGCTCGTCTGACTTGCCTTTATGCACCTGAATTCCAGTCGAATACAGCTGGCGAGAAGTTCAAGGTTAAGTGACTCTGAAAACACGGCGTGCCGCGTTCGCAAACATGGCGTGCCGAGTTCGCAAAGATGGCGTGCCAAGTTTGCAAAGATGGCGTGCCATCTTTGTCAACTTAACACGTTAAGTTTTGCAACTTCACTAGCGTAGTTTTTTGAGGATTGCTTGCAGGTTACAAAAAATAGTATTATCTTTGCAGCGATTATTAACAGGATACAATCTTTTCAAACCAATGAAAACGAATCACACATTGTTGGTACTCGCTTTGTTTGCAAGCATACTGAGTGCTAAGGCACAGACCGTGGAACGCACCTTCTACATCGACTACGGACAGAACAACGTGTCGGGTCAGGGCTACAAGACTGTCGGAGCCGACAAGAACGGACATTATTGGAACAATATCTTCGGCAAGGGAACGGGCGCTCCAGACAAAGCCTATCCCCAGACTATCACTCTCGTTACCTCCAGCAACACGACGACGGATTGCAAGTTGCAGCTCTCGTCGCGTTTCTCGACGAATGGCTATACCAATGGCGGCTTGCAGAATCCATCGGCTTCGCTGCTTGGTGACCTTGCCATCGAGAGTGCAACGCAAGACTATATCTTCCTGGAAGGCGGTCAGAACTATGGCGTGATTCATTTCAAGGGACTCGACCTCAGCAAGGGCTACCGCTTCTATATGTTCGGCTCTCGTACTGCAACAGATACCAGAGCAGCCTATTTCGACTTGACTGGCGAGAACTGTTGGCGAGAAGAAATGGCGATGTCTGGCACAGGAATAGGCAATGGAGGCTACAACGGTAACAATAACAATGTCCTGACCTCAGATATCATCTTCCCAGACAAGAACGGCAACATCGACCTCACCATCATTAAGCGTAGCTCAGGCATCATGGTCTATCTCAATTGCATGAAGATAGAGGAGGTGTCTGGTGTGGAGCGTCCCAATCAGGAACTCACCTTGACGCAGAAGATGTACTTCGATTTCGGTGAGACCAGCAACAATACTCGCGGACATCAAACAAGCGGAACAGATGCTAACGGCAATCGCTGGAACAATATCACCTCAGGTTCTTCTACCAGCAATGCTATCGCAGCAAACAAGGTTGTCAGCATCAGGAACAGTGAATACACAGCTACAGGGGCAAGATTCTATGTTGTGGAGAAGACCTACACCAATGGTGTCGATGCTGGAGGCAATAATAATCCTATTGCAGACGACCTCGGAGACCTCGCCATAAAGACCGCTACTGAGGACTATGTCTTTACGGATAATGGCGAAGTCCGTTCCTTCAAGATCGTAAAGCTTAACGTCAACCATTGTTATCGCTTCTTTATTTATGGTTCGCGAAATCATACCGACAATCGCGCAACACTCTACAACATCAAGGGTCAGCATACATGGACTGGCGGGCAAACAACCTCTGGCTCCGACATAGGAGGCGAAGGCTATCACGGCAACCTGAGTAACATCCTCCAGAGCGACTACATCTATCCGGACAAGGATGGCAACATCTTCATCACCTACCAGCGTGTCTTTGGTATGGCACACATCAATGCGATGCGGATAGAAGAGTACGAGGGCGGAACTCGCCCAGAAGAACCGCTCGTATTCAGTGGCCTCTCTCTTAGCGGAAATGCGGAAGATGTGACCTTCAAGAAGCTTGAAGATAATGTTTATGAGGCTTATGCCCGTCTCAATGCTGGCACTTTCAACTTGATTGGCACAGTGGATGGCGAACCGATTACGCTTTCCAACAATGGCAACGGCACTTTCAGTGTGGAAGGCAGCACGCCATTCTCTGTCGCTCAAAACTGTGTGGCTCGTATCACAGTCAATACTGCCGGTAACACTTACACTGTTCTTCCTGTCACGATGAATATTCGTGGCAATATGGGAACAGGCAGTCCCGTCATTCCCTACAAGGGTGATGGCGTCTTCGAGGGAGAGGTTACACTTCAGGAAACAGCCTCTCAGCAATGGGTTGACAAGACGATGTACTTCGCCCTCAACAATGACGATGCCTATGCCATCAAGCGTTTGCAAGGAGCAGCCACACGATATGTGCTCGGAGAAGTCGAGAAGGGACAAAGCGTGGAGAACATCTATCAGAACTCTGGCACTTATACCATCACCGTCAATATGAAGGATATGGTGTACGACATATCGGCCCCAATCGACGAGTACCGCATATCCGTCTTCGGCTCTTCTGTTGCAAACGGTCAAGGCGCTACCGATTGGAAGGGCTATCGCTACCTTTATGGTCAGCAACTCATCGCTCGTCATAATGAAGGCAGGAGTGCGAACCCCTTCTATACCACTAATGTCTCTATCGGAGGCAACACAACAACCAACCTCTTGAATCGCTACGATGACCTGATTCGCGACTTTGGCCGTTATGTCATCTTCGGCCTTTCGCTTGGCAACGAAGGCATTCATGGAGCGAGCAACCAGCAATCCGTCTTCAATCAATGGCGCGACAACATGCTTTCGTTAATAAGGAAGGTTCGCGCAGACGGGAAGATTCCGATGGTAATGAACAACTATACTCGTAGCGACTACAACAACGACGACTACTATTATGTGAAACAACTCAATCTGCTCATTCACGAATGGGATGTTCCCTCGACCAACGTTCTCGGTTCTATCGATAAGGGTAACGGACAATGGGCTGACGGATATGTTGCCGACACTTACCATCAGAACACGGCTGGCCATGCAGAATTCATGTATGCAATGGTGCCTTCGCTCTTTGACGCTCTCAAAGCGGGCAAACCTCAGCCGGTTCGCAACCAGACAAAGAGCATGACTATCGAAGCTGGTAACGAGATATACTTCGAACCTGAAGAAACAGTTCATTCCTTCACCATCACAGTTCGACTCAAAGGAACAGAGGGACAGGTTGTCTGCCTTACTCAGGCTTCTGGCACAGAGCAAGCTGTCGTTCGTGTAAATGAAGATGGAACCGTTACCTATACTTCGCCAACAGGTTCGACAATCACTTCTACCACGAAGATCAATGATAGCAATTGGCATCACGTCACCCTGACG
>ONSR01000050.1 GCA_900320565.1 uncultured Prevotellaceae bacterium | reverse complement strand
CGGTACACCGTATTCGTTTTCTTCGATGTAGGCGCTTCCGCTTACTACTCCCGGCACATCGTCCAGCAAATCATGCATATCCATACGGGTCATTTCCTTGTCGTTGATGAAGAAGCCGAGGCCTTTAGTAAGATTTTCAGGACCGATGACAACCCAATCGTTCTTAACTTCTGTGCCGTCGGCATAATAAAGATTATTGTAAGTGCCAGAAAAATAAGCACCTTCAGGATAGCGTATGTCGATGCCTTCGCCAAAGACGGGTTTGTCCTTGTCGAGATAGAGCGGCTCATATTTACTGTTAACTGCGAACACGGCTCCGTCCTTTATCTCAAGTTTTGCTGCATCTCCCTCGTAATAGCCTCTGCCATCTGTGCTCCGCCCTATTATCTTAGTATTGTCCTGAATGGTCAGTTCCGTAAGGGCAAAGCTCTCAATACAACAATATTTAGAAAGTATGTTTAGAGTTCCTCCGCCTTCTATCGTTGTACGGGTAACGGGGGCAAGTTCAAGTGCGGCATCGTTCTTGCTTGTAATAGAGCAGTCACCAATGACTTTGATGGTGAAATAATAGTTGTTATTATTATAGATGCCATAATTATTTCCGTCCCACTCGAGCGTGGCGTTGTCGAGGACAAGTGTCGGCTCTTTTTTCCAG
Organism: uncultured Prevotellaceae bacterium; assembly: GCA_900320565.1. Taxonomy (GTDB): domain Bacteria; phylum Bacteroidota; class Bacteroidia; order Bacteroidales; family Bacteroidaceae; genus Physcousia. The sequence continues at coordinate 20,688 of ONSR01000050.1, read as the reverse complement.
TGAAGATGGTTTTCGCCGCCTAAAACAAATTCGTCTTTGATGTATGCTTTGCCGCTTACGACACCAGGCACATTGTAAAAGTCGCGAGAGGTCATTGCCTTGCCATCGATGCTGAAGCCGTAGTCAAACAGGTCGTAGTGTATGATGTAGGGTTGAATGCCTTCATCGGTCTTCAACAAGAAAGAAACTTCTAAAGGTATCTGTTTGGGATCGTCCGAGACAATGAGGTCAGTACCATGGAAAGTTGGAGCTTTCGGTTCGCCATCAACCTTGAAGTTCAAGACCTTGTTGGGGTCGTTTGTATAAACAGGCCATCCCCATCCTGAAACGCCAAGATTGTAGAAGGCATATGTCTTCTCATTGGTCGGCAGGAAAGACTTGATTTCAGAGAAGCTTGATGTCCAAGGCTCTTGCAGATACTTTGTCCTGTCAGGAACAATGAGGACAGCATTACTTGGAACTCCGCTGAAAAGAGCAGCCTCAGTCCAACCCGAAGAAGATGGCACTGTTATTGTGGGTGGAGTTTCACTTGTGATGATTACTTCCTTCAACCTCTCGCAACTACCAGAGAAAGCAGAAGCATTTATACGACTACATGTTAATATGACAGATTTTAGATTTTTACAATCTGAAATCGCCTTTCTATCAATATATTCCAAACCAGCAGGAAAAGTGATGGATTCCAACCTATAACAACATAAAAAAGCTTCAACACCAACGGAAGTAACAGGAGACTTTATTGTTACTGACGATAAATTATAGCAATAAGCAAAACAATTAAATGGAATTTCTTTACAGTATATGGTGGCATGCCGCAGATTCTCACATCGTCTAAAAGCCTCAACTCCTATAGTTGACACTTTACTCGGTAAATCTATCTCTAAAAGGGAAAAGCATTCATTAAATGCTAATTTACCGACATAGTTAATTGATTCGGGAAGCATGATATGCCCCATGGAACATCTACAAAAAGAATAATCACCGATACCTGTTACGATATAACCATTTACTGTATTTGGAATAATCACATCGCCTTCTGTTCTATAGTTAAAAGCAGGGGTGACAACATCGGAAATTTCATCATAAGTTCCATATGTTTCACATGTCTTAGCGCTTTCACTCAAAACCTGAAATCGCATCTCCTCTTGACTCGTTTCGCCATTTTGGATTACGGTTACCGGAGCAGTAAATATATCACCATCTGCTGCCCACACACTTGTTGCTCCCAGAAGCATTGCAAGGAGCAAGTTAAGTAGTAGAATCTTTTTCATAATCTTATATTTTAGATGTTTGTTATTCGATAACGCTTTGGTTAGGACAACAAAAAAACGTGGACTTCATTCGTCTACGTTCATTGAGGTATCGCCAAACACCCAACAGTCTTTACGAGTAAAAGCCCACGCCGTAACGACGTGAGCATTAACTTCTATACAAGACTGTTCTCTTATTATTTTTGGCGAATTTTCGATGAACATGAATCTAAGCTAACGCTTCTTTGTCTATATGTCTAAATTCCTTTTTATGCCATGCAAATAGGTTATGAGTTAAAAGTTCGTCTTGTTCTCGGTTGCAAAGTTAGCATTTTCTTTTGTACCAACAAAGGATTTGCAGGGAAAAGTTGAATTGCAAATGAAATCAAAAACACCCGTCACTCGTCAGGTTTATGGGTTAATGCAAAGATTATCAGCAACATACAACCTGACGAGTGACCTGATGAGTGATGATGAGTCGTCAGGCACTCATCAGGGTGTTTCCTTCTAATTGTCAAACGATTAGGACGAGACATGATGAGTGACGAGTAAAATACAAAACACTCTGCACTCTACACCAATGCCACTTAATGCATTGTGTCTCAAACAAATGCAAGGGTGTAGAGTGCAGAGTGTTTTTGATATTCAGTTGCATTCAACGAAATACACCACAAGTAAATCGCAAACTTAACATGCTAAGTCTGTCAACTCGACACGTTAAGTTTGCAAACGTGACACGTTAACTTTTCAATTTACCCATGCCTAGTTTGCGAATTAGGCGTGCTTAGTTTAGTAAGTTATCTGCGAGAAGGGCAAGTTGCGCTTCGTCGGCCGGCTTCATGCGCGAGCGGATGGTCACCATAGGCTCTACTATCTCGCAGTCCTTCATGGCTTCTATCATCTCCTTCATCACGCGACCTGCCGAGGGAGCCCAGCTGCCATTCTCGACGATGCCGAAGCGGCGCTTCTGGTAGTTCTTTATCTGGAGATGGTAGAGGAAGTCGTGCATGACGGGGAAGACGCCGCCGTCGTAGCTCGCTGCTGCCACCACGATGTTGGGATAGCGGAAAGCATCCTCGATGACTTCGGCCATGTCGTCGCGGCTCAGGTCACTTACTACCACTTTCTTTGCGCCTTTCTCACGGAGCAGTTCGCCCAGTCGTTCGGCTGCCTTTGCTGTGCCGCCATGGATGCTGGCGTATGCCACGAGCACGCCTTCGCTCTCAGGTTCGTAGCGGCTCCAGATGTCGTAAAGCCTGATGGCCTCTTTCATCGCCTCGCCTTCGAGGACGGGACCGTGCAGAGGACATATGGCTTGTATGTCGAGAGCGGCAGCCTTCTTCAGCACGTTCTGCACCTGCACACCATATTTACCGCAGATATTGAAGTAATAGCGACGCGCCTCGCAAGCCCAATCGTCCGTCTCGTTGACTAAAGCTCCGAACTTTCCGAAGCCGTCAGCCGCAAAGAGAACTTTCTCCTTGTCCTCGTAGCTCATTATCACTTCGGGCCAATGCACCATTGGAGCCGCAATGAAGTGGAGTGTGTGGCTACCAAGAGAGAGCGTGTCGCCTTCCTTGACGGTGATGACGCGACCGTCGAATGGGAAGCCATGCCAGAAGTTGGGGAGCATCTTCAGAGCCTGAGCGCTGCAGACAAGCTGCAGTTCAGGATATGCTTCGAGCACCTCTGCAATGAGCGAAGCATGGTCAGGTTCCATGTGATGCGCCACGAGATAGGCTGGCTTACGGCCAGCGAGGGCTGCTGTGAGGTTTGCCTTCCACTCGTCACCTTTGCGGCGGTCGGCAGTATCCATAATGGCAATCTTCTCATCCTCGATGAGGTACGAGTTGTAGCTCATGCCTTCCGGCACAATGTATTGGCTCTCGAAGAGGTCAATGTCGAGGTCATCGACACCGATGTACTTGATGTAATTCATAATTCACAATTATTAATTCATAATCTGTTCTTAATTCTTAATTCATAATTCTTAATTCATAATTATTCTGTTGCCAATTCGGTGGGCGAAGCCTTATTATGAATTATGAATTGAGAATTATGAATTATTCCAGATACGTGTATCCGTATAGCCCTGCCCTGTAGTTGCTGATGAACTCCTTGCCTTCGTTTGGAGTAATCTTGCCGTCCTTGATGGCTTTGCTCACCCAAATCTCGAGGCGACGCACGAGTTTCTTCGGGTCGTATTGCACGTATTCGAGCACGTCGGCAACGGTCTCGCCGTCTATGAACTGCTCAATGGTATAGTCGTCCTTGTCCACGCTGATATGCACGGCGTTCGTGTCGCCAAAGAGATTGTGCATGTTGCCCAGTATCTCCTGATAAGCTCCAACGAGGAAGACACCTATATAATAATGTTCGCCTTGGCGGACGGGATGCAGAGGGATGTAGTTCGTCTGCTGTCCGCCGTTGACGTATGCCGTTATCTTGCCGTCGCTGTCGCAAGTGATATCCTGCAGGGTCGCGCTCCTCGTAGGCTGTTCCTCGAGCCGCGCAATCGGCATGATGGGGAAGAGCTGGTCGATGCCCCACGAGTCGGGCATGCTTTGGAAGAGCGAGAAGTTGCAGAAGTACTTGTCGGCCATCTGCTTGTCAAGGTTGCGCAGCTCGTCAGGCACGTGCTTCTGATGGTGTGCCAGCTCTGCCACTTCGTGACTGATGGCCCAATACAATGACTCAATCTGTGCGCGCGTCTTGAGGTCGATGATGCCGTGACGGAAGAGGTCGAGTGCCTCCTCGCGGATGTCCTCAGCATCGTGCCAGTCCTCGAGAAGCGAGCGAGATGAAAGCTTGTCCCATATCTCTGTCAGGTCGTGCACGAGCTTGTGGTCGTCAGGCCCAGGCACGAAGTCCTCGGGCATCTGAGGAGCCGAGACGCTCTCCAATACGTCAATGATGAGGACGCTGTGGTGCGCCGTTAGTGAACGACCACCTTCCGTGATGAGGTTGGGGTGGGGAATGTCGTTCTTGTTGGCTGCCTCGACGAAGGTATAGATGCAGTCGTTGACGTATTCCTGAATGCTATAGTTGACGCTGCTCTCGCTGTTGCTGCTGCGGGTGCCGTCGTAATCGACACCAAGGCCGCCCCCACAATCGACGAACTTGATGTCGAAGCCCATCGAATGGAGCTGCACATAGTATTGTGCCGCTTCACGAAGGGCGGTGCTGATGCGGCGTATCTTGTTGATTTGGCTGCCGATGTGGAAATGGATGAGGCGCAGGCAGTCGCGCAGCCCCAGCTCGTCGAGTTTCTGCAGCGCCATCAAGAGCTCAGAAGAGTTCAGTCCGAACTTCGAGGCGTCACCACCACTCTCGCTCCACTTGCCGCTGCCGTTGCTTGCCAGCTTGATGCGGATGCCCAGGTTGGGGTGCACACCAAGCTTCTTTGCTGTTTCGGCAATGACTGCCAGTTCTGGTAGCTTCTCAATGACGAGGAAGACGCGCTTGCCCATCTTCTGTGCCAGCAAAGCCAGTTCGATGAAGTTCTGGTCCTTGTGGCCGTTGCAGATGATGAGGCTGTCGCTGTCCATGTTGGTGGCAAGGACAGCATGCAGTTCAGGCTTTGAACCCGCTTCCAGTCCCAGGTTGTAGCGTTTGCCGTGACTGATAATCTCCTCAACGACGGGTCGCATTTGGTTGACCTTGATGGGGAAGATGATGAAGTGCTCGCCCTTGTACTCGTACTCCTTCGTCGCCTTGCGGAAGCACTCGTCTGTCTTCTCGATTCGGTTGTCGAGGATGTCGGGGAAGCGAAGCAGGACAGGAGCCGTCACATGACGCGTCGCCAATTGGTCCACAACTTCCTTGAGGTCCACCTGCACGCTGTTCTTCTTGGGCGTGACATAGACGTGTCCTTTCTCGTTGATGCCGAAGTAATTGACTCCCCAGCCTTTGATGTTGTAGAGCTCCTCAGAGTCCTCAATACGCCACTTCTTCATTTCAATTCATAATTATCAATTCATAATTCATAATTATTCTCACTTACAAATTCAGTTCCTTTCGGATGAGCTGAACACTTATCTGCAACTTGTCGTAGTTGTCGAGCAAGGTAACGTCGATGACATGTTCTGCCTTGAGGTAGAAGGGTTCGCGCTGTTCGAGCGAGGTGCGGATGAAGTCGAGCAGTTCCTCTTCGCTCTTCCCTTTCAGGAGAGGACGCTCCACCTTTCGCATCTTGAGGTGCTGAGCCAGCACTTCAGGCGTCGCTTTCAGATAGACGCTTTCGCCCACGCTGCGGATGTAGTCCATATTGTCGAAGAAGCAAGGTGTGCCGCCTCCACAGCTCAGGACAATGTCCTCGAACTCCGCTGCTTCGTGAAGCATGTTGCGCTCCAGTTCGCGGAAACCTTCCTCGCCTCTCTCTTCGAAGAGCTGTGCTACGGTGCGATGGTAGCGCATCTCGATGTACCAGTCGAGGTCGTAGAAGGTGCGACCAAGAGCAAGGGCGAGCTGACGACCGACTGTCGTCTTGCCCGAGCCCATGTAGCCGACTAAGATGATGCTTTTCATTTGCGAGTGAAGCGACGGCGAACAGGCCTTGTTGCAGGCTTCTCGCTTTGTGCGTTGATGATTTCCATGCACTCCTCGTAGGTCAGGTCTTTAGCCCTTTCGTGCATGTTCTTGGGCAGACGATAGTTGTCGCCCTTGTAGGCGATGTATGGACCATAACGGCCGTTCAGAACCTCCAGTTCGGCATCCTCTGCGAAAGTCTTGAGGTGACGTTCTGCCTCTTCCTGATGCTTTCTGTGCATCATGATGACGGCTTGCTCGAAGGTAATCTCCATTGGGTCAATGTCCTTAGGAATGGAGACGTACGAGCCTTTGTGAGAGACGTAGGGACCGAACTTGCCGGCACCGATGGTGATGGGCTCGCCCTCGTACATGCCCAGTTTTCGTGGCAGTTGGAAGAGCTCGAGTGCTTCTTCCAGAGTGATGGTCTCGAGCTTCTGGCCTGCATTGAGTTGTGCGAAGCGAGGCTTCTGACCATCTTCGTTGTTGCCCATCTGAGCGACGGGGCCAAAGCGACCTATCTTGACGGTGACGGTGGCGCCTGTTGCAGGGTCTTTGCCCAGCAAGCGTTCGCCCACTTTGTGTTCTGTATGAGTGTTGACGGACTTCTCCACAAGCGGTTCGAAGCCTTGATAGAAGTTCTTTACGACGCCGTCCCAAGCCATCTTGCCTTCGGCTATCTCGTCGAACTCCTTCTCGATGTCGGCTGTGAAGTTGTAGTCCATGATTTCAGGGAAGTTCTCGATGAGGAAGTCGTTCACCACGATACCTGTATCTGTTGGCAACAGTTTGCCGCGCTCCTGACCCACGATGGTCGTGTGCGAAGCTTGTGTCAGCTTGTCGCCCTTCAGGGTGAGGGTCTGGTATTCGCGCTCTTCGCCTGGCTTGTCGCCTTTCTCCACATATTCGCGTTGCTGAATGGTGGTGATGGTAGTAGCGTAGGTGCTTGGACGACCGATGCCGAGTTCCTCGAGTTTGCGGACGAGGCTGGCTTCGTTGTAGCGCACAGGACGCTGAGAGAAGCGCTGAGTGGCAACGATTTGTTCGCGACTCAAGGTCTCGCCCACCTTCATGACGGGCAGCGTGCTCAGGTTCTCGTTGTCCTCGTTCTCTAAGAGGATATCGCCGTTCTGGTCGCTATAAACACGGAGGAAGCCGTCGAACTTTACAACCTCACCTTCGGCCACGAAGGTCTCCTCCTTACCGTCAATGCTGATGGTCACATTGGTGTGCTCCAGTTCAGCATCGGCCATTTGGCTGGCGATGGTACGCTTCCAGATAAGGTCGTAGAGGCGGCGCTCCTGCTGATTGCCTTCGATTGTCTGCTGATCCATATAGGTGGGACGGATGGCCTCGTGAGCCTCCTGAGCGCCTTTCGAACTGGTATGGTACTGACGCGTCTTGACGTAATCCTTGCCCATCTGCTCAGTGATGACAGCCTTGCTGGCACCCAGGCAGAGCTTGCTCAGGTTCACGCTGTCCGTACGCATGTATGTGATGCGACCACTCTCGTAAAGGTGCTGGGCAATCATCATTGTCTGAGCCACGGTGAAGCCGAGCTTGTGAGCCGCTTCCTGTTGCAGAGTGCTGGTGGTGAAGGGAGGAGCAGGTGTGCGCTTCAAGGGCTTTGTCTGGATGTCCTGAACGGTGAACTTGCTGTCCTTCACACTCTCGAGGAAAGCCTTCGCCTCGTCGATGGTAGCGAAACGACGGCCCAGTACAGCCTTCACCTCGCTGCCGTCGGCATTGAGGAAGAGGGCCGTCACACGGTAGTTCTCCTCGCACTTGAAGTTCTGTATCTCGCGCTCACGTTCTACAATCAGACGCACGGCCACGCTCTGCACGCGACCAGCCGAGAGACTTGGCTTCACCTTGCGCCAGAGCACAGGACTGAGCTTGAAGCCCACGATGCGGTCCAGAACGCGACGAGCCTGCTGAGCATTCACCAGGTTGAGGTCAATCTGACGAGGATGCTCAATGGCATCCAAGATGGCAGGCTTTGTAATCTCGTGGAAGACGATACGACGCGTGTTCTCGGGCTTTAGTCCGAGCACCTCATAAAGGTGCCAGCTGATGGCCTCTCCCTCGCGGTCTTCATCGGAAGCCAGCCACACCATCCGTGCCTGATCGGCCTGACTCTTCAGCTGGGCCACCACCTTCTGCTTGTCGGAAGGCACCTCATACTGTGGCGCGAACGTCTTCTCGTCCACGCTGAACGAGCGCTTCTTCAAGTCGCGAATGTGTCCGTAGCTGGACAGTACCTTGTAATCATCACCCAGGAACTTCTCGATGGTCTTAGCCTTTGCCGGGCTCTCCACAATCACCAAATTATCTTTCATGTCTAATAATGGTCAATGTTCAATGTTCAATTTTCAATGATTTAGCGGCTGCAAAGGTAAGTCATTTTTTTGGGATTACACATTATATATATAGAAAAAAAGCATTTTCCCCATAATTTTTCACTTTTTCATTGTTTCATTCTTTCATTTTTATATAGGTATGTGCGCGTTGCGCCCACGCCCGCGAAAGGGAGGCTCAAGAGTACTTCGTCAACTTGACTGGCGTCGAGCTAAAGCTTGACTTTCGTCGAGCTAAAGCTTGACTGGCGTCGACCTGTCGGTTGACTGGCGTCGACCTGTCGGTTCTCTGCAGAAGTTGGCGAAGTTCTGCAGAGAAGTTGGTGAACTTCTGCAGAGAAGTTAGCGAACTTCTGCAGAGAAGTTTTTGTGGATTTCCATGCTACTGTATTTCAGTCGCTTGCAGAAAGGCTAAAAAGGGACACGTCCCGTTTGCGATAGGGACGTGTCCCTATCGCGATAACGACACGTCCCTTTCGGGAGAACGACGTGTTCCTTTTGTGAAATCCTCGTGTGGATTTTGCCAAATCCTGCTGTGGATTTTAGTAAATCCTCCTGTGAGATATTATTTTTTCACTTTTCACCTTTCGTTTTTCACTTATATGTTGTGTCTTTGCGGAGCGAGAGGCAAAGAATTCCCTCAGCGGAGTGTGCCTTTCATATCTTATTCATTGTTTATAACAGCGAAGCGCGACACACATTGTGTATCGCGCTTCGCTATGTTGAATAAAACTTTGTTTTCTTCGACAATTCTCTTGCTCGGCAATATTCAACAAGCTTTAATATTGCTCTCGCTTAATCGAATTGTTGGACTACCTGGGTTCGAACCAAGACTAAGAGAACCAAAACCTCTTGTGCTACCATTACACCATAGCCCAATCCAAAATCAAACGCTTTTCACGTTTGCGGGTGCAAAGGTAAGACAAATAATTCAAAATTCAAAATTCAAAATTCAAAATTATTCGTTTACCCGTACTTTTTTATTTTGCAATGAGCAAAAAGTACTTCTTCTTGCCTTGCTGTACGAGCAGGTACTTGCCGTCGAGGAGGTCGGCTTCGGTCACCATCTGGTCGAACGAAGCGAGCTTCTCCTTGTTGAGGCTGACACCGCCGCCCTGAGTGAGTTTGCGCATCTCGCCTTTGCTGGGGAAGCACTGGGTGTGCTCGGCAAAGAGGTCAACGGCTTTCGTGCCTTCGCCCTTCAAGAGGTCCTTGCTTATCTCGAACTGAGGCACGCCGCTGAAGACATCGAGCAGCGTCTGCTCGTCGAGCTTGACGAGGCTCTCCTTGGTGCTCTTGCCGAAGAGGATGCCGCTGGCTTCGAGAGCCTGTTCGTAGTCCTCGCGGCTGTGTACCATGACGGTCAGTTCCTCTGCCAACTTCTTCTGCAGGACGCGCAGTCCCGGGTCTTGGCGGTGCTCCTCGATGAGGGCGTCGATGGTTGGCTTGTCCAAAGAGGTGAATATCTTGATGTAACGTTCTGCGTCTTCATCGGCTACGTTGAGCCAGAACTGGTAGAAGGTGTAGGGCGTGGTGCGGTTGCGGTCGAGCCAGATATTGCCCTTCTCGGTCTTGCCGAACTTCTTGCCGTCGGCCTTCGTGATGAGCGGACAGGTGAGAGCAAAGGCTTCGTTATCGCCACCAAGTTTGCGGCGGATGAGCTCTGTGCCGGTGGTGATGTTGCCCCATTGGTCGCTGCCGCCCATCTGCAGTTTGCAGTTCTTGGTCTGGTAGAGGTGCAGGAAGTCGTAGCCCTGCAGCAATTGATATGTGAACTCGGTGAACGACATGCCGTCCTGGAACTCACCATTGAGGCGACGCTTCACGCTGTCCTTCGCCATCATGTAGTTCACGGTGATGCATTTGCCGATGTCGAGGGAAAAATCGAGGAAGGTGAAGTCCTTCATCCAGTCGTAGTTGTTGACCAGCTCGGCCTTGTTGGGCGCGTCGCTCTCGAAGTCGAGGAAGCGTGCCAGTTGCTTCTTGATGCACTCCACGTTGTGACGCAATGTTTCTTCGTTCAAGAGGTTGCGCTCCTGACTCTTTCCGCTTGGGTCGCCAATCATACCTGTTGCACCGCCAACGAGGGCGATGGGTTTGTGGCCGCAGCGTTGCAGGTGACGAAGCATCATCACGCCGCAGAGGTGACCGATATGCAGGCTGTCTGCCGTCGGGTCAATGCCGACGTATGCCGATACTTGTTCTTTCAGTAATAATTCTTCTGTGCCAGGCATCATTTGATGAATCATGCCTCGCCATTTCAGTTCTTCTACAAAATTCAATTTAGCCATTTACTATTGACTATTTACTATTAATTTATTTTTATGTTTTTGACAATTAGAATTGCTCCAGGTAAGCTATTCTGCTTTCTATGCTTGGGTGGGTGCTGAAGAGTTTGCTCATCATGTTGGTGAACTCGCTCTTGAAGGCGATGGGCTTCACAATGAAGAGCTGTGCCACATCTTCGCGGTCCACTTGTCCGAGGCCTGGGTCGCTGCTTATCTTGCGCAGAGCCGAAGCCAGAGCAAGAGGATTGCCGCAAAGCTCTGCACCTCCAGCATCGGCCATGTACTCACGTTTGCGGCTGATGGCAAAGCGGGTGAGCAGGGTGAAGAAGTAACCTATCGCAGCCAGCACAATGGCGACAAGAATGACGGCAATGACCGAACCGCCGTTTTTGCCGTCGCGACTGGTACGGCGATTGCCTCCTCCATAGATGAAGGTGTTCCAAAGCATGCGGACAGCTAAGCTGAGCGCTGTGCTCATGATGCCCACGAAGATGATGCTGATGATGAGTAAACGCGTGTCGCGATTGCGGATGTGCGTCAGTTCGTGACCAATCACACCAGCCAACTCGTCGTCGTTCAAGCGATTGCAGATGCCTGTTGTGACTGTTACGGTGTAGCTCTTCTCGTCTATTCCGCTGGCAAAGGCATTGAGCTGTGGGTCGTCGATGATGTTTATCTTGGGCATTGGCATTCCGCAGGTCATGGTGAGGTTCTCCACGATGTTGTAGATGCGCGGATTCTCACGACGTTCCAAAGGCTTGGCTCCTGTTGCGCTTCGCACCATGCTGGCATTCGAGAAGTAGGAAATCATGAACCAAATGCCCACGATTCCTACTACCCAGGGAATGGTGTAGAGGAAGGCTTCGTTGGTCGCCATTGCATTGAAAGCCAATGATGTGCCTCCGTATCCGTCGTACACCTCTTGCACATTCATAAATGCCAGAAAGGCATACACGATGGCCAGTATGATGCACGGGAAGAGGATGAGCAACAACATGCTCTTGAAGTTGTTGCGAACCTGTTGCGTGTGGATGCCGACGTAATTCATAGTTCAATTCATAATTCTCAATTCATAATTCATAATTATGTTGCGCCTAAAAATGGGCGGAAGGAATAATTGTGGATTATGAATTATGAATTCAGAATTTAATCTCCGGTGCTTTGTCCATGTTTGCACGCTCTCCCTCGCCTACGTCGAAGAGGGGCTCTGTGTGGAAGCCGAACATGCCAGCGAAGAGGACTGCAGGGAAGCGCTGTACGCCAGTGTTGAGTTCCTTCGTAGCACTATTGAAGTAGCGGCGAACGGCTGCAAGCTTGTTCTCGATGTCGCTAATCTCGGTCTGGAGCTGCATGAAGTTCTGGTTGGCTTTCAGGTCGGGATAAGCCTCAGCAACAGCACGAAGGTTGAGCATAGCGTTTGTCAGTTCCTTTTCTGCTGCAATCTTGTCGTTGATGTTAGTTGCGCTCATAGCTGCAGTGCGAGCCTCAGTCACCTTCTCGAACACTTCCTTCTCGTGAGCGGCATAGCCCTTCACGGTAGCCACAAGTTGAGGGATGAGGTCGTAACGCTGCTTCAATTGAACATCGATGTTAGCGAAGGCATTCTCGCGATTGTTGCGCAGAGTTACCAGGTTGTTGTAGATGCCAATAACCCAAAGAACAAGCAGTACGATGACCGCAATAATGATAATAGCTACTGTACTCATAATAGTTTTATTTTAGTGTTAAACCTTTTGCGAACTATAATGTCATATTTCGAGGCAAAGGTACAACAAAAAGTGAAAAGTGAAAAGTGAAAAGTGAAAAATTAAGGGCTAAATTGCAGAAGTTTGTGCGTTTTTGCATCATTTTTACATCTTTTAGCACTTTTACATTAATTATATTATGAAAAAGTCCTATATTTGCCCGCTAATTCTTTGAAAGAAACATTAAGGTATATGAGGCAACTTAAAATTACAAAGAGCATCACCAGTCGTGACAGCGCGTCGCTCGACAAGTATCTACAAGAGATTGGACGTGAGCAACTGCTTCCCGTTGAAGAGGAAGTAGAGCTCTCGCAAAGGATACGAAAAGGCGACCGTCGTGCTCTCGACAAATTGGTGCGAGCCAACCTGCGCTTCGTCGTCAGTGTGGCCAAGCAGTATCAGAACCAGGGACTTTCCCTTCCTGACCTCATCAACGAGGGCAACGTTGGTCTGATTAAAGCGGCCGAGAAGTTCGACGAAACCAGAGGCTTCAAGTTCATCTCCTATGCCGTTTGGTGGATTCGCCAGACCATCCTGCAAGCCCTCGCTGAGCAGAGCCGTATCGTTCGCTTGCCCCTCAATCAGGTTAGTGCCGTGAACAAGATCACGAAGGCAATGACAAAGTTCGAACAGGAATACGAGCGCAAGCCGAGTGCCGATGAATTGGCGGAACTTGTCAACGAGTTGCCTGAGAAAATCAGCGACTCTCTGCGTGCAAGTGGCCGTCATGTGAGCGTGGATGCTCCTTTCATCGAAGGCGAAGAAAACAGCCTTTTGGATGTGATGGTCAATACCGATTCACCTATGGCCGACAAAGGTTTGGTCAGCGAAAGCCTTTCGACCGAGATAGACCGTGCTTTGGGCGTCCTGAACGAACGCGAGAAGCAGATTATTGAACGTAGCTTCGGCATCAACAACCAGCCAGAAATGACTCTCGAAGAGATTGGCGAGACCTTTGGTCTCACCCGCGAACGTGTCCGCCAGATCCGCGAGAAAGCTATCCGCAAACTTCGTGCTGGAAGCCGCAACAGCTTGCTTCGCTCCTACCTCGGCTAAGCCAAACCAGTTTGAACAAAACAAGAAAGAGAGACGCTCATCGCGCCTCTCTTTTTCTTTATTTCAACTGGAGTTTCAAACTCCCCCAGTCATCTTCCTAAACTTAACACGTTATCTTTGTCAACTTAACACGTTAAATTGGGCAACTTAACACGTTAAGTTTCGCAATTACCTTAGCCGAGTTTTTCGATGGCGAACTTCATGCGGCGGAGCGTCTCGTCCTTGCCGAGGAAAGCAGCCAGTTCGTACATGTCAGGACCTTGCCCTTCGCCCACGAGGCAGATGCGCCAAGCGTTCCAAGGTTTAATGCCAGTCTGCTCTGCCCAAGCATCGACGACAGGTTTCATGCCCTCGACTGTGAAGTCCTCAACCGTGGCGAGAACGTCGGCCAGTTGTTGCATCTCGGCTCCAGTCTCTTCCTTCCAGTTCTTACGCACGAACTTGTCCTCCGTATCGAAACCAGTCGGGGCGACAAAGAAGAAGCGCGTCAAAGGCCAGAGGTCGCTGACAAAACTGATGTTGCGCTTGTGCTTCTGTCCCTGGCCGTCGGTGTACTCGATGACCTTCAGCTTCATCATGCGGACTACTTCGGCTTCCTTTTCGGGAGTCGAAACGATGCCTTGCTCGCGAAGCACCTTGTCGAAACTGGGCACCCATGCTTCGTCGGGCTGCTTCAGGAGGTATTGGTGGTTGAACCACGCCGCTTTGATGTAGTCGAACTTAGCGCCGTTCTTGGAGCACTTGCTGAGGTCGAAGAGCTTCACCATCTCGTCGAGGCTCATCACTTCCTGATCGTTTCCAGGATTCCAGCCAAGCAAAGCGAGGAAGTTCACGACCGCTTCGGGCAGATAACCCTTTTCGCGATAACCGCTGCTCACTTCTCCGCTCTTCGGGTCGTGCCATTCAAGCGGGAAGACAGGGAAGCCCAGTTTGTCGCCGTCGCGTTTGCTGAGCTTGCCGTTGCCGACAGGTTTGAGCAAGAGCGGCAGGTGTGCGAAGCGGGGCATCGTGTCGGCCCAACCGAAAGCCTCGTAGAGAAGGACGTGAAGGGGTGCGCTTGGCAACCATTCCTCGCCGCGGATGACGTGCGTCACCTCCATCAGGTGATCGTCCACAATGTTGGCGAGATGGTAAGTCGGGAGCTCGTCGGCACTCTTGTAGAGCACCTTGTCGTCGAGGATACTGCTGTTGATGCGTACTTCTCCGCGAATGATGTCGTCCACGATAACGTCGCGACCCGGCTCAATCAGGAAGCGAACCACATACTGCTTGCCTTCCGCGATGAGTTTCTCGACCTCTTCCTTGGGGAGAGTCAGCGAGTTGCGCATCTGCATTCGGGTGCTTGCATCGTACTGGAAGTTCTCTATCTCTGCACGTTTCGCATCGAGTTCTTCGGGCGTATCAAAGGCGATGTAGGCCTTCCCGTTGTCGAGAAGCTGCTGAACATACTTCTTATATATGTCGCGACGCTCGCTTTGGCGATACGGCCCATGATTGCCTCCGAAGCTCACGCCCTCGTCGAATTTGATGCCCAGCCACTTGAACGACTCGATGATGTATTCCTCTGCTCCAGGCACGAAGCGGCCCGAGTCGGTGTCTTCAATGCGGAAGATGAGGTCGCCGCCATGCTGACGGGCAAAGAGGTAGTTGTAGAGCGCGGTACGAACACCGCCGATATGAAGCGGTCCGGTAGGGCTTGGAGCGAAACGGACGCGCACTTTTTTCAATTCACAATTCATAATTCACAATTCATAATTGAATAATCTGTGCAAAAGTACGAAATAAATTGAACATTGAACATTGAATAAATTGTGAATTATGAATTATGAATTGAAGAAATGAGCCGATACAATCATAAACACAAACTGAGCCTCAAGGCTTACCTCTATCGCGTGCTTTTCTCCCTAATCGCGATAGCCATTCTGGTCATCTTCATGCCGCGAGGGAACAGCGCTTCCTACCATTACCAGCAGGGCGAGCCTTGGGAAGAGGATGCTTTCATTGCTCAAGACAGCTTCCCCATCCTGAAGTCGGCAGAGCAAATTCTTCGCGAGCAGGACAGCCTAAAGCAGTTCTACGAGCCATATTTCCGGCAAGATGCAGACATTCTGGAGAAGCAGCTGGAGGCTTTCCGCCAGGATTTCAACTCGCTTGCCATGCAAGGCACACCCTATTACTATCAGCCACATTTGCGCGAAAAACTTCAGCACATCTATTCCATCGGCATTCTTCCGGGTGAGGAACTGTCGCATTTCGAGGCAGAGAAGCCGCAAAGGGTGCGCGTCTATCACGATAATGAGTCAGACGGTCGTAGTTTCAGCCAGCTCTTTACCGAGAAGACCGCCTACGAATATCTCGTCCACGAAGAGGATAGCGCACGTTTCAACCATAGCCGACTGCATGGGCTCGACCTCATGAAGTACGTTCAGCCGAACCTCGCTTACGATGCCGATAAGAGTGCTCAGCAGCGACAGGAAGTCGATAGCCGATTGGTTCGCACCAAAGGTGTTGTGCTGCAAGGACAGAAAGTCGTGGACCGCGGACAGATAGTAGATGACGAAGTGATGGGCATCCTGCGGTCATGGGAACAACATCAAAAGGAACATACCCTGACGGCCAAGGAACGTCTGTCTCGCTTTGGAGGTCGAATCGTCTTTGCCACCATTCTGGTCATCCTGCTTCTGCTGTATTTCCAGCAGTTCCGAAGCGACTATCTCGACAGCCTTCGCACCGTTTTGCTCGTGATGACCTTCTTCCTCATCTTCCCCATCATCACCTATACCATCATGACGCACATGTGGGCCAGCGTCTATCTGGTGCCCTATTGCGTGCTGCCGATAGTGCTCCGCATCTTCCTCGACTCTAGGACAGCCTTCGTCACGCATGTCATCTCCATACTTGCCTCTTCGATAGTCCTGACGCAACCCTACCCGTTCATCGTGACGCAACTTGTAGCCGGACTCGTCGCCATTTATTCCCTGAGAGAACTTTCCCAGCGCTCGGAGCTCTTCCGTGCAGCAGTCTGGGTCACCCTTGCCACCTTGCTGACCTATCTCTGCCTCGAGTTCGTGAGAGGCACTGCCGACGGCGGACAAGTGATGAGTCGCTGGCCCTACATCTATCTGATGGTGGCTGGCGTGCTCTCCATGCTCGTCTATCTGTTGCTCATTCCCATCGAGCGCATCTTCGGCTTCACGAGCATCGTGACGCTTGTCGAGTTGCAGAACGTCAACAATCCTTTGCTCCGACGTCTCTCCGAGGAAGCCAACGGCACCTTCAACCATAGCCTGCAGGTCGCAAACCTTGCTGCAGAAGTGGCCAACAGGCTGGGAGCCAGAGCACAGCTTGTCCGTACCGGTGCCCTCTATCACGACATCGGCAAGCTCGAGAATGCCGTCTTCTTTACAGAGAACCAGAACGGGCAGAACCCGCACGACGGCCTTTCGTACGAGAGGAGCGCACAGATCATCGTTCAGCACGTCGAGAATGGCTTGAAGCTGGCCGACCGTTACAAGTTGCCAACGGTGGTTCGCGACTTCATTGCCACGCATCATGGCAAGAGCCTCACCAAGTACTTCTATGTCTTGGCACAAAAGGCACAGACTTCGCTCGACCCGCGTCCGTTCACCTATCCTGGGCCCAAGCCGCAGACCTTGGAGCAAGCCATCCTGATGATGACCGATGCCGTGGAAGCCGCTTCCAGAAGCCTGACTGAATACACCGAGGAGAGCATCTCGGCATTGGTGGAGAAGATAATCGGAGCGCAGGTGGCCGACGGCAGTTTCAGCGAATGCGCCATCACCTTCCGCGAGATAGCTGAAGCCAAAGAAGTGCTCAGCACCCGCCTCCGCACCGTCTATCACACCAGGATACAGTATCCGGAATAAGGAAGGCAGTCTCGTTGTCAGTCCCACCGTGGGACTAGAGTCCTACTATAGATTAATTATTTTCGGAGTGAGTTTTACTTCACTAGCTTTTCTGTTTCTTCCCTTATCTTGGCAAGGGTAAAAGGGGGATGAAGATTTTTATTCTCCAAAGATTCTTTTGAGCTTCTCTTTGAGGTCGTTGCCATAAAGGTTTCGAGCGATGATTGTCCCATCGGGAGCAAAGAGAATGGTGTGTGGAATGGCATTGATACCATAGAGCAAAGCAGGAATGTCCTGCGAGTTAATGATTTGCGGATAGGGAATCTTTTCCTCCTCGATGGCTTTCAGCGTGGCTTCTGGTTTGTCCCATGCTGCGATGCCAAGCACCGTCAGCCCTTTCTTCTCGTACAAGTGATGCAGAGTAATCATGTCGGGCATCTGCTCTCGGCACGGCCCGCACCACGAGGCCCAGAAGTCAACGAGCACATACTTGCCTTTGCCAACATAGTCGCTGAGGCGAGAAGTCTTGCTATCGTACTCGACGGAGAAGTCCACGAACCGCTTCCCGACCCAAGTCCTGGCACGTTTCTCCATCTCGTCCTTCTTTTTTGAAAGATAGTTGGCAAGCTTCGGGTTCTCGTAAAACTGCCGGTTAAACTTGCCGAGCAACTCGAGCCAAACGTCTGGCGGAAGCGACGTTTCTGCTATTTCTGTAAGTATCTTCAGGCCGAGCACATCGTTTGCGTGGCGACTGATAATGTCGCAGATGAGGCTGTCTGCCACGATGTCTGCCTCTGCACCACTCCTTTTGCCGCATCTCAGTTCCTCCACATTTTGCCTGATGGCAAGGTTAAAGCGGTTGAGGTCATCGGTAACAGGCGTTCCGCTCAGGCGAAGTTGTCCGTCTTCGTCCAAGCCGTCCATGCGCGTCGTACCTTTGTCGATGAAGAGCGTGTATCGCATGAAGCTTCCGCCCTTTGCCACAATTCTGCACATTCGTATTGCATCAAAGTTCCCTTCGACAGGTTGTATCACGCCATCTTCCACTTGAACTGCAGCAATGGTGTCGCTCGTCAGCAAGTCGATGATATGCACTATCCCCGAATACTCCGGCTTGCCGATGTCACCCTCCAATCTGAATATTGCATCTTGTGCCCTTCCTGCTATTGCAGCGAGGGCAAGCAGGATAATGATTGCTTGTTTCATTTTATCCTTCTTGTTTCTTATTTTCTTATTATCTTATTTCCTTATTCTCCTCTGCCTTTGGCTTCTTGTTCAAGCGCCAAGTGACGTGGAAGAGGGCGTAGGAGGGCAGGACGTTGTAGAAGGTTTCGGTGCGGCCTTGCGCGTTGATGCTGTGGCGGACGTTGGAGAGCTGGCCGAGCATGTCGAAGCCGTCGAGCTGCAAAAGCAGGTTGCCGTGCATGAGTCGCTTGGTGAGGCGGGCGTTCCAGACCAGCTCGTTTGTGTTCATCGTCGCGTCGCTGTAGCCTCTGCGCGAGTACATGGTCAGGTCTGTGGCGAACTGGAAGTTCCATGGCAACTCAATCTGTCCGGCAAGACTGTAGTCGAAGTCGAAGACGTTGATTCGCGTGAAGTCCGCCCGAGCGCTGGTGGAACGCTGATAGTGCAGGTCGCCTTTTGCCGTGAGGTCGAGCTTGTCGGTGGGTTTCCACGAGAGAGAAAGCTCGTCGTCGAAGTAGTTGGAGGCCACGACGCTTCGGGCATTGTTCATCAAATCAACGCTGTGATTGTGTCTGTGCCTGAATGTCTGCTTGAGGCGCAGACGCTCTTTGTGGTCGAGCGGGAAGTCAACACCGGCAGAAGCGTTGGTGTTCCAGTTGCCGTCGATGTTCTGCGGCGTACTTGTCCGCACACCTGTCTGCTTGTTGTAGAGCACGGCTGTGGCAACAGCATCTTGCGTGGCGTCGAAGTTGAACGAGGCATTGACCAAGGTTCGACGCAGCTTCTCGCTGTAGTTGCCGAAGAGGGAGTGGCTGCGCGAAGGGCGAAGGTCGGGGTTGCCGAGCTGTATGTTGAGCGGGTCGCTGTCGGTTCGAATGTTGAGTAGGCTGCGCATGGAAGGCTGTGTAACATTGGTGTAATAACCGGCATAAATTCTGCGGTTGGTCTTTCTGTGGTATTGATAGAAGTACACGTTTGCCGACAGGCTGGTGGTGCGGCGGCTCATTGTGGTATCGACTTGTGTCCCTTGCCAGTAATCGAGCGTTTCATGTGTGATGGGCAGCGAGAGGCTGGCGTTGAAGTTGTTCGATGTTCCTGTTGAGTCGCTGTGGTGGTAGAAGCCGTAGCTTATGCTTGGTGAGTTGGTGACGGACTTGCTGTGCGAGCGCTGGCTGTTGTCGGCATCGAAAGTCCGCAGCATTTCCTCAGTCGAGGGCAATGTGCCGAGAGGATGCAGCTCTGTGTTTGCCCATTCCTCCATCTTGTTCAGCAGGTAGAGGCTTCTGTTGCTTTCATTATTATTATAAGTGAATTTGTCTTCAATCTCGATGTTGTGGTTGTGCTTTTGGTTGAGGGCGAAGGTCAGTTCGGGAATAAGGCTGAAGTCGTGTGTGCGGTCGATGTTGGGACGGTAACGGTTCCTGAAGTCGGACGCCGCTGCCGTCTTGGGGTAGTCCAGCAGGTAGTGCTCGAAGACATCCTCGTATCTGTCGCGGAAGGAATAGCTGTAGTCAATCGAGAAGCCAATGTAGTCGTTGTGGGCAGGACTGACATAGAAGAGACCATTGTCGTTAATGTCGATGTGGCGACCCGTTCCGTGCCGACGCGATGTGTCGCGGTTGAGGGCATAGCGGCGCAGGAGGTCCCCCGCGTATGGCGTCATCAGGCTGTCCATCCATGCTTTGCCCCAGCCCTCTGCCACGTCCTCTGCCAGCGTCGCACTCGCGGAGTTGGAGTAGTTCGACCAATGCAGGTATTCCAGCGAGACGCTGTTGTCGAGGTATATGTCCTTGAAGGTTTCCCACAATGAGCCAGACTTTCGCAGACGTATAGAGTGGTCTGTGTTCAGACGAGCGTCGTAGCTGCGGCGCGTGAAGAACGAGCGTCCGTAGGTGTTGCCGCCCTGGAGGAAGGTCTCGCTCGCGGTGTGGTTGGCCTCTTTGGTGTCGGCGTAGGTTCCCTTGATGCTGCCCTGATAGCGGAAGTCCTCGCCTTTCTCGTAGAGACCGTTGGCTCCCAAGGTGTAGCTCGTCGTGATTCCCCGCTCCTGTCTCAGTGGCGACCACTCGCCCTTCTCGCCTGGCGTGCGGTAGTCGCTCAGGTTGTTGACGTTGGCGAAGAGTGCGATGCGCGAGTTCGTGGAGTAGCGCATGGCAAAGGCACGGCCGAGGAAGGGTGGGGCTTTCGTCGTCTCTCCGAAGTCCTCCTGACTGCCGAAGCGCTTGCCTATGCCGCCCTCCGCATTCGCGAGCCACGCCGTGTTGTAGTCGCGCTTCAGTCGCACGTCCATCACCATCTCTTTCTGTGTCGTCTTCTCGCGGATTGTGCCCTTCACATTGTCGGGCGTCCGCTCGTAGCTTCGGATGTCCTTCACCATGTAGGACGGCATGTTGTCGAGGAGCAGCTCGCGGTCG
>ONSR01000072.1 GCA_900320565.1 uncultured Prevotellaceae bacterium | reverse complement strand
CTACGAGGTGAGGACTCTCACCTTCGAGGACGCCGACTATCGTGGCTCAGGCAACGTGGTGGGTGGAAACGATTGGTCGTCGCTCATTGATGATGCCGAGTACAACGGCACGCTACTTTATGGCGACGGCAAGGACACTTACATGTGGTACGACGAAGGCAACACAGAGCTTGCCTGGGACGGCCTGCAAGGTGTGGAGTTCTGGAGTGGTGGCGCTGCCATCTCTAACTATTATGAGGCAGACTTCAGCCAGGCCGACTACACGCGCCAGCTGAGCATCCCTTTGGCACAAAGCGACAATCAGTTTGCCGTTGTGTTCTGCTTCGAGAACATGAATGGTTATCCTTCTTGGGCGAATTGCACGCCTTTCTACTTCTCCGACGGCAAGGCACGTGTCATCGAGTCGGTAGATGTCATCAACACAGCCTATGTGCTCAACTCCCTCACCAACGGCGACGGCTTTGCACCAGCAGCTACCGACGCGAGCCAGTTCGTTGTTCACTTTGAGGGAACACACGAGGACGGCACAACCAGCGAGGTGACGTTCCTGCTGGCCGACGGCCGTAACTTCGTGACAGACTGGACCAGCGTGGACCTCACGCCGCTTGGCAAGGTGAAGTCCCTTCGCACCTACGTCACGGGCAGCAGTGACTTGGAGGGCGACTATGGACTCAACACGCCAGGCTATGTGGCGCTGGACAACATCAAGGTTCGCTTCGAGCTTCCCCAGACGGTTACAGTCACGATGAATGCCAAGTCGAAGCTCATCAAGAGCCTCGTCAATATGGCGACTAACGAGACTGTCGAGGTGGGCGAACCTACCAGCAACAAATATACCTTTGATGCCTTCGACGGTTCCTACCTGCTGACTGCCACCGCAAGCGACGGTAGCACAGTGAGCGGCACCATCCAGCTCGACATCGATGCCGACCACACCGCCTTCACCATCTACTCCCCCGAAGTGAACGTAAGGAACAGCGGTTGGACGTATGGCACGGACTACACCCTCAACCTCAAAGTCACTGATAGGGAGAGCAACGTAGTGAACACCACGATGGGCGAGTACACGAATGGGCACAAGATGTTCCTCGTGTTCAACGGCAACACATACTACCTCGACGTCGTTCCTTCGGCCAACCGCCAGGCAGAAGGCTACCTGCCGGCAAGCTACACGGGCACCGTCAACTTCAATCCTACCGTCAATGCCGAGGCTCCGATGGGCTACGCCTACAGCGTCACGGTTCCTGCAGGGGCAACCTTCTCCATTGGCACCAAGACGGCTCACTTCGTGAAGTTCAAGGAGGTAGTGCCTGAAAGCGTTACCAACGAAGGAACGGTCTATAACTACATCCTTGCCGACAAGCAAGTCTATAACTATCGCGTCATGAAGGAAGGCAAGCTGACACAAGCCGGCATCTTCACCATGAGCGGCGACGAGACAAAGCGCCCGACGCTTGCCTTCACCGATGCCGACATGGAAGCGCGTAGCCCCAAGGCCATCGACCACGACGTGACCTCCAACGGTGGCTATAATGTGAGCGACCTCTTCCTCAACATCAACGCAGCAGGCCACTTGAAGCTCAACGGCGTGGGCGACACCTACGACATCCTGCCCATGCGTAACTGGGAGCTTACCAACAACATCACTGCTAACTACTTCATCGAGCCTGACTTCCACTTCACCGTCGTCAACTTGAACGGCGAGGCAGACAATTCCGTCGTGAAGGTTGAGAACGAACTGCTGACGGCAGTAGGCGAAGGAACAGCCATTGTGCTTGTCACCTACGACGCCATCCACCTCGATTACTACAACGGCAGCGCCACTTCGAGCAATTTCATTGGCGGCAACGACTGGGGTGCCATCTGGCCCGAGAACACGGGAGCCTTCGTCGTAACCGTTGGCGAACAAGCCACAGGCATCACTCCTAACATTATCATAAATAAGGACTACCTGACAACCGTAACTCCTTGGGGCGGCGGTGCCCCAATCGACACCAAGCTCTCTATGGAGAATGTTGATGCAGAGTTCGATGTGCTCTATTATCTCGACACGGAAGCAGGCTTCGACTACACCTTCACGCCCGAAGGCGTCGCTTCTGTCACACTTGCCCGCCCCGTTATCGGCGAGGAAATGGCTTCCTACACAGGCTTCTCGTCGGAAGGCGTCACAGCCAATGCCGACGGCAGCTACACCCTGCGCCTCACCGAAGGTCGCAACATCGTCTGCCTCACTGGCGCAGATGGAAAGAGCATCTATCAGGTGATGACTGCCAAGCCTTGCCATCGCGACATTACCGTTGGCGGCGAAGCCGTGACGAAGGTGAAGCCCGGCGATGCCGTCAAGGTGCAGTACACAGGACTCTATCATCCCGCAGGCAAGCTCGCAGGCATCCATAACTTCAATGCCTTCCTCGACTATAAGAAGCCTGCCGAGGGCGTAAGCGTCACCAAGGGCAAAGGCAATCAATACACGATGGCGGCAAGTGCCACGGCTCAGGCTGTCAGCTTCACCGTTCCTGCCGACTGGACAGCTAAGACCATCGAGATTAACGACGGCGTGATGTGCATAGGCGGTTTCGGCGACCCCATCGGCAACCATCGCTCCACGTCGAAGCTCACAGGACGTGCGCCCAACTTCACCGCCATCTCGCAGAGCGCTGTCTTCGGTCGCGTGCCAGCAATCGTACTGCCTGTTGACGTACCTGCTCTCGTTGCTACCTTCGAGGATGTGACGGACATCACCGAGCCTGTTGACGGCCACATGAGCGTCGGCACAGAGGACGACGACGACCGCGAGTTCTTCACAAGCGGCGACTATGCCTTCAATAGCGGTTGCATGCACGACTACAGCTACTGGTACTGGTTTGGCTATGCTAACCATACAGAAACCAAGTACGAGACCCTCGACGACCAGTGGAACAACATTGTGGGCGGTGGCTACAATGGCTCGGCTAATTATGGCGTTGCCTTTGCAGCAGCCTTCAACGGCCCGTGCTACGTCGAACTGCTCGGTAGCGAGCCCGCCACAGTGCCTGGCTTCTACATTACCAACAGCAGCTATGCCTACACTTCGATGTGCAACGGCGACGCTTCGGCCAAGAAGTTCGAGAAGGGCGACTGGTTCAAGCTGACCATTACAGGCTACGACGGCGACAATGTGACCGCCACAAAGGACTACTACCTCGCCGACCTGCGCGACGAGAAGACAGCCTTCATCATCAATGATTGGCGCTATGTCGACCTCTCCTGCCTCGGCAAGGTGACAAAGATAGGCTTCGAACTCACCAGCACCGACAATGGCAGCTGGGGCATGAACACGCCGGCGTACTTCTGCTTCGACGACTTCGGTGCCGAGGGTACAGAAGTTCTGCCAGAGAGCAATGTTGTCTTCGTGTCATCTGTAGGTTATTCTACTTGTGTCGCAAAGAACAATTGGGACTTCTCGGAGGCAGACGTCGAGGCATTTGCTGTGACCGAGTCAACAGAGGAAGGTCATGTTCACTTGACTCCCATCACTGAGGCTCCTGCCGGCGAAGCTATTGTCGTTAAGGCAGCTGAGGGTGCTTACGTTGTGCCAACAGCCAGTGCTACACCTGCTGCTGTTGCAGGCAACTTGCTGAAGCCGGCCCTGGCTGATATTACAGCAGATGGCAGTCAGTACATCCTTGCAGATGGCTCAGAAGGAGTTGCTTTCTATCAGGCAACAACTGGCAGTACCATTGCAGCGGGCAAGGGCTACCTCGAGTTCACGGGTTCTGGCGTGAAGGCATTCACCTTCGACGACGACAATGCTACCGGCATCAACGACCTTGATGCAAATGCTAACCTGAACGAGCCCATCTACAATATTGCCGGCCAGCGCATGAGCAAGATGCAGAGGGGTATCAACATCATTGGTAACAAGAAAATACTCAAGTAATCATGAAGTACACGAAACCATCTATTGAAATAAGTGAGGCTCAGGCAGCTCAGATGCTTGCTGAAAGCCTGAGCATCAGTGACACAACAGTTGACGGCAGTCAGGCTCTTGCAAAGGAAAATGATGCCTGGGACATTTGGGATGAGGAATAACGTCCGACATCCTATGTATAATAAGAAAGAGGGAAAGCAATTTAGCTTTCCCTCTTTCATTATATAAATGTATTGAGTTTAGTAAAGATGTGCGGGGATGCGTTGTTTGGCATTCTCGAAGTCTTCGACCGTATCGAGTTCGCATGAGAAGAGGTCGGTGACGTCAAGCACGCTGAAGGTGCTTCCTTTGGCAATGAGACGCAGGAAGGCCAGTTCGTAGAATGTGTTTTCGAGGTGTTCCTCGTTCATCATGCCGTCCAACTCCTTGTAGAGAGCCGTCGTGTATGCCTTGCCCATTCGCTCGATTCCGAGGCTTTCGCCGGCTGCCGAAGCAGGGTCGCAAGTCTTGCTTATCTCGGTGATGGCGCCGTCTTCGTTCATCACGACCTTCATCTCCTCTTCCCCAAGTTCGTGACGAATGAGGGTGAGGACGTTTTCGTGACTGTCTGCGAGGACGCGCTCGACGATTTGTCCGTCGTAGAGCAGGTCGCTGTCGAGCAAAAGTACCTCTTCTCCGTCAGCCTTTGGACGAGCCAGCCAGAGCGAATAAATATTGTTGGTCGTCTCGTAGTCCTTGTTGTGGATGAAGCATGCGCTGATGCGGTTGCCATAAGTCTGCTGGACGAAGTTCTCGATTTGCTCATGCAGGTAACCCGTCACGATGACGAACTCGCGTATGCCAGCCTTGATGAGTGCGTCCATTGAGCGCTCTAACAAGGTGCGTTCGCCAACCTTAAGCAGGCATTTTGGTGTATGAAGCGTGAGCGGACGAAGTCGCGAGGCTGTGCCCGCAGCAAGGATAATGGCCTTTTTACAATTCATAATTCATAGTTCATAATTCATAATTTTTATTCATAATTCATAATTATTTCCTTCACCAAACTTAGGGCGTAGCCTAATTATGAATTATGAATTGTGAATTGAGTACTGACTTGATGGTGTCAACGACGGTTTGTATCTGTTCGCGTCGGCCGAGGGTGATTCGCAGGCAATCTTCCAGGCCTTTGTCGCCCATGAACTTGATCTTATAGTCCTGATCGGCGAGGGCTTTCTGCAGTTTCTCCTTGATGGCGGTGGGGTACTTGATGAGGATGAAGTTGGCCACGCTCTTATATACCTTGAAGCCAGGCTTGTTGCCCAACTCCTTCTGGAAGAGTTGACGGTCCCATTCCATCTCGTCTGCCACGCGGCGATAGTGGTCGTCGCTGTCGAGGGCTGCCAGGGCAACTGCCTCGGAGAAGCGGTTGTAGCCGAGATACTTGTTGCAGTAGCTGAGGAACTGGTCGTGTCCGGCACCGATGAATGCGAAGCCGACACGCAGTCCGGGCAGTCCGTAGAACTTCGAGAGTGTGCGGGAGATGATGAGGTTGTTGTACTTGTTCACGAGGGGAGCGATGTAGTCCACGTCGGTCGTGATGAAAGATGCATAGGCTTCATCGACGAGCACCATCGTGTCGGAAGGAATGTTTTCCATGATGCGACCAATCTCCTCGCTTGTGAGGCTGTTGCCGGTGGGGTTGTTGGGCGAAGCCAGAAGCAGCATCCTGGGATGAATGCGGTTGGTGTAAGCGATGACTTCATCGACGTTGTAGGCAAACGTGTCGCCTGTCTCGTAGAGGGGATACATCTCGAACGAACCGCCGCACTCGCCAGCAACGCGGTTGTAGTACCACCAGGAGAACTCGGGAATCAGGATGGTCTTGTTGTCGCCCTCCATCAGGAAATAGTGGATGGCGTTCTTGAGCATCTCCTCGCCGCCGTAACCCAGCAGAACCTGCTCTTCGGGGACGCCGTAGATTTCACTCAGTTTTACGCTGATTACACTCTTTTTTCCCTGGTCGTAAATGCGTGTATAGAAGCACAATGTACGGGGGTCGAAGTTCTTTATTGCTTCGATGACCTTCTCGGAAGGCTCAAAATTAAATTCGTTTCTGTCAAGATAGTTCATTATCTCAATAATGTTATAGTTTAGCGCACAAAGGTACAACTTTTCCCATGAACTGCAAAGCAAAATGAAAAAAAATGCAGAAGATGTGGTATAATTGAGAAATAAGTTGTACTTTTGCAGACTAAAGAGATGTATCCTCTATAGAGGAATAGTAAACCCTCCACAGGGGAACGTTCAACGCCCTATAGGGGAATGACCAACGCCCTATAGAGGAATGACCAACGCCCTATAGGGGAATAAATGACATATTAAGAAAGATGATAAAAGAACTCAAGAAGAAAGTACAGGCGACGCTAAAGTCTTCAGAGACAGAAGACTGGCTCGACTATCGTGTCGTGCGTCCACTCAGTTATCTATGGGCTTTGCTCTTTGCCAAGCTCGACATCCATCCCAACACAGTTACCATCATCTCCATGATTATCGGTGCTGCAAGTTGCGTCTTCTTCATGCACGGCAGCTTCTACTACGAAGGTTGGCAGGGACTCCTGATGAACATCATCGGTGTTCTGCTACTCTGCCAGGCAGACATCTTCGACTGTACCGACGGACAGTTGGCCCGCATGACTGGAAAGAAGAGCCGCTTGGGCAGAATTCTCGATGGAATGGCGGGTTTTGTGTGGTTCATCCCCATCTACATCGCCTTGATGTTCCGCTTCTACAACCACCATTCTCTGGAGTTCGGATGGCTCGGAATAGCCGACACGGAGCAGAATGCGCTCATCGCAACGGCTGTAGTTGTGGTCTTGGCACTCATCTCAGGTTTTGCAGGAATGGGCGGCCAGCAGCGGCTTGCCGACTATTACATTCAGATTCACCTGTTCTTCTTGAAAGGCGAGAAGGGCAGCGAGCTGGATGACTCCAAGCAGCAGCAGAAAGTCTATGACGAGACTCCCAGCGAAGGCAATCGCCTCTGGAAGTACTTCCTCAAGACTTATATAGACTATACCCGTAAGCAAGAGCAATCGACGCCAGAATTCCAGAAGCTGATTGCCACGCTTCGCGAGAAATATGGAAGCGCCGGCAATATGCCCGACGAGATTCGCGAGGAACTGCATCGCGAGTCGAAGGGAGTGATGCCTTGGAATGCGATGCTCACCTTCAACTTCCGTTCGGGTATGTTCTTCCTGTTCTGTCTCATCGACCTGCCCGTCTGCAACTTCCTCTTTGAGATAGTCTGCATGGGGCTCCTTACATATTATATTAACCGTCGCCACGAGGCGTTCTGCAAAAGAGTTGCAGCAAAAGTGAAAGCTGAAGCATGAAGTGGAGCTGGAATAACTTCTTCTTCTTCCTCGGCATCGTGTGTGTCGTGGTGATGCTCTTCACGTTCGACGTCAGTTTCGTCGAACTCTGGGGCCACATCTGCCGTGCTGGTCTGTGGCTCATCCCCATCGTGGGCATCTGGATCGTCATCTATGGCATCAATGCTCTCGCATGGATGTCGGTCATCAAAGGCAACACCGATCCCGATGAAACCGTTGGTTTTTGGCGAATCTACAAGCTAACCATCACTGGTTACGCGCTCAACTATGCCACTCCAGTCGGCGGCTTGGGCGGAGAACCTTACCGCATCATGGAGCTGAGCAAGGACATCTCGAAGCAGCACGCCACCTCCAGCGTCATCCTTTATGCGATGTTCCACGTCTTTGCGCACTTCTGGTTCTGGTTCACATCCGTCTTCCTCTACCTTGCCCTCGCACTGGTGGGCGACCTGCCATTCGATACGACGGTCGGCATCGTTTTGGGCATCATCGTGGTCTTCTGCCTGATAGCCTTCTACCTCTTCTATAGGGGATACAAGTACGGGCTCGTCGTGAGGCTGATTCGTTGGATAGGACATCTGCCGGGACTCGGAGGATGGAGCAACAGGTTCCTACAAGCGCACACAGAATCCCTGCACAAGGTTGATGCGCAAATTGCCGCGTTGCATCAGCAGAACCGCAAGAACTTCTATGCAGCCTTGGGCCTTGAGTATCTCTCACGTATCGTGCAGAGTGCCGAGGTGCTCT
This sequence comes from uncultured Prevotellaceae bacterium, assembly GCA_900320565.1. Taxonomy (GTDB): domain Bacteria; phylum Bacteroidota; class Bacteroidia; order Bacteroidales; family Bacteroidaceae; genus Physcousia. Next base: position 1,007 of record ONSR01000072.1, on the reverse strand, counting down.
TCATGCTCCTCCTTTTCGGCATAGATGGTGGCGGAGGGTTCGATGGCATCACACTTACCTTCCTCCACAGCATCCTCATCGTCTCGCTGACCACGCTGCTCTCCAATCTGATAGGCTTCCTGCCCATGCAGCTCGGCGTACAGGAAGGTGGCTTTGCCATCTCCACGGCAGCAATGGGCCTGACCGTCGAGCAAGGCTTCTTTGTAAGCATCATCTGCCGTGTCCGCGAGATTATCTGGATCATCATCGGCATCGCCCTGATGAAGGTAGGCAATAAACGAGAGTAAAGCAGAATCGAACCCAATAGTTTGTTTATGCTTTACCGAGTGCAGCCGATCTCGAACACAGTTCAAGGTCGGTAACAAACAAGGATAGGGAGACCATATACGATAAGCTCCCACGTTTCACAACGCAGGAGCTACATGGTGTCGATATTAATTCTAAAACTAACTAACAAGTCTTTCCTGATATCAGTCTTTAGGGTAAAGCTTCTTGAAGACTTCTGTCAGGGACTCCACCTCTGGCAGCAATGCCTTCAGCTCCTCCTCGTCCTGATTCCTGACGGCCGTCATGGCTTTTTCCAACACATCTGTCAGCCTCTTGCAGTTGCTTCCGCTATCGGGCGACCATATCGTGGCAACACGAATACTGTTCCCAAAGAAGTATGTGGTTCCGTCGAATCCAAGTCGTTCATCATTGAACATACATGTGGCGACGGCATGTTTTATTAAGTCGGAAAACATCACAGCCGTGGCCTTGTCTGTCCTGACCTCTATAGAGTCCAACTTCAGTCTCGGCTCATCCGGCCTTGCCTCCTTCACCTCGCACCACTTCACCTGTAACCGTTCGCTTTCCCCATAACCGTAATACACATACAGTGCAGAGGGGAAGCTGAATGAAGGGAATATGAGCATCTGCTGAATTGCTCTCTCGGACAGCCAAGTCCCGAAATACTTTTCTCCCCACAGCTTCTGCTGAGTTTGTGTCATAGGTTCCAGTCTGCTCTG
>ONSR01000021.1 GCA_900320565.1 uncultured Prevotellaceae bacterium | reverse complement strand
GGGTTATGTTATCGTCTTCACCCACTTTCCCGCCATAATCTATGCCTTTGTCTGATGATACACTGCCGGCCATCATATGGACGGTCTGCATGCGCACAATCATTATTGAGGGTATAATATATGTCTTTCTCATAGTTGTATCCTTATTTGATGACTACTTTCTTTCCATTGACAATATAGATGCCTTTTTGTTGTTTTTGAGCAATCTTGCGGCCACTGAGGTCATAGATATCATCCTTTGTCCGTTGCCTCTGGTCTATTCCTTTAATGCCGGTTTCCTCGTCATCAATATTGAAGAACATCTTCACACCCGCGCCTTCTTCTATTTCTGTTAGTAGATCATAGAAATCGAAATAAGCACGATAGCCTTTCATCTTAATAGTGCCATCTGAGTAATAGAATTTGTTGCTGTTTAGGAACAAAGTGTTCTCTGGGACCTCTGTCTGTGCCACATAAGTTCCAATCAGTTCGCTCCATTGTCTTCTGTTTCTTTTGACAGCAGCCACTGTTGGCTCTACTTCTGGTTCTTCGATTGTTACATCTTCAACCGAGAAGGACGAGATGTCTTGACTGACTTTAATAATGCAAGGATGGTTTGCTTCTATGGATGTGATAGTGTTGAAGTTAACTTTTATGCCAACGATCTCTTCGTCTTCGTTTTCTTGAGTCTCATAGCCTGCGAAGTCTGCGAGCTCTACATCATCGCCAAACACATCTGTTACTTGTTCTTCAGTCATGGCAAAAGGCAGAACGATGGTTTGCCAATTTCCGCCCCTGATTGTTCGCAGTACATTGACATCCACTGTTCCATTGGTGGCTTCAGGCATAATAGTAGAGTTCTCGTCGAGGACAACCAAGTTTCTCACTTCGATATCAAATGTGATGTTAACAGGATGAACGGTCTGTGCTTCCTTGTTGGCATATGTGATGCGTTCGATGGATGCCTGATAGGTACCTTCCGCCAGCCCTGCAGATGCTTTCAGTATAATGCCCAAGACAGGCCCAGAGTTACCAGTCAGATAGAGTGTCGGACTATTGACACCAAACTGTATGGCACCGTCCGAAGTCATCTGCACATTAGTGGAATGGTCTTCATTACGTTCCTTAAGCGTGAAATTGTATGAGCCGTTGGCTTTTGTGTCAACCTCTATTCCGTCGGGCAGATACAGACGGAAGTCGTATGCATATACCTTGAAGTCGGCATCATTTTCCAGACTGACTATCAGTTCTGCTGTGCTTCCTGGCCTGATGCTCACCTCGTTCACTGAAATGATGTTGTCTGCATGTAGTCCAATGTTCCATGCAAACAAGAAAGAGAATGATAGTAATAGAATCTTTTCTTTCATATTTATTAATAGTTTCAAATGCGATTAATTGTTTTATGTCAGTTAGTTACCTGCCATGATGCTGTATATGGCCATGATGTCACCGCTATCCACCTGGCCATCACTGTTTACGTCTGATCTTGACTGTGTCTCAGGATTGCTATTTCCGGCCATTGATGAATAGATGGCCATCACGTCTCCACTGTCAACATTGCCATCTCGATTAACATCTCCAAGGGCGTAGTTGTTCACACTGAAACTGCTCGTGATGTTTGTTCCTGCATACTTGTTCACCATGTCAGCTGTTCCCAACTTGACATTAGTGATGCGGAGTGTATAGCTTCCTGCTGGCGTATCGCCTTTTGCCTGTAGTTTGAATGTCAGTACGTTTCCATCGCCTGCAGAAATCTCTGCATCGGAGAGCGAGTAGAAGAAATAGCGGACAGTATTGGCACTTATGCTGCGTTGCGATACGCTCAGTCCTGCAGAGCGGGCTGTGGTGACAAGTTCGTCTGTAGGCTCATAGTAAGTTGAGGGATATTCCACGTCGAACTGCAGGCCATTGATTGCATCGTAGTTACTCATGGAGACATTCACTGCCAGGTCTTCGTCTGTGTAGATGTCAGGAGCAGTGAACGACAGATAGTTCGGCGCAAAGCGATTGCCAGTGATATTGACGTTCCATAGCCGTTGCTCCGGGTCGTTCGAGTAGATTTGCATAAGGGCACTGAAGTCGCCTTCTTCTATGCCTGGATTGACGACGTTGAGCGTAACATTCCCATTGGCAGCAATGGTCAGTGGCAATTCCTGCTTGACGTATAATTCCTCTTTGTTGAACGTTACTCGGTTGATGGTCAATGGGGCATTGCCATAGTTGCGGACTACGAAGCTGCTTGCCGCATCCTGCGTAACGGGCGTAGCCCCCATGTTCAGTGTGCTGTTTGCACTGAGGCGTGGGCTTCTGATGGTGACGGTTGCACCATAATCGGCCGAGCACACATTTTCCGTCTGGCCGTTGATGGTTGCAGTTAGGATTACCTTGCTGGCCTTCAGAGTCACGCTGTTGCGACCGCTCAGGCGGAACTGCATGGCTGCCAATTCACCATCATTTCCTGTGAAGGGTGTGTCGCTCGATGAATAGCCTATGATGCGTAAGACTCCATCTTTCAGCGTCTGCACGACAGAATGCCCTTGCTTGCGGTCGGACAACTGGAAGCTGTTCTCTATGTAAGTCAATGCCGCTGGTAATGTGAATTCAAACTGGAAGCCACTGATGGCATCCATGTTGTTCATCGTCATGCTAACCGTTACCACCTCGTCTGCAATGCCCGATGTGGGTTGCACATGCAGTTCATTCACAGCAAAGGGCTGAGCCTTCAGGGAGATGTTGTTCAGTTTGGAGATGCTGTTGCACACCACTTTCACCGTCTCATTAATTGTACCACGTTCCTGCGGAGCGTACGTGATGTTGATGCTGGCGCTGCTGCCTGCATTGACGGTAAAGGGGAACGATGTTGTCGAAGAGAAGTCCGTCGGATACTTACTGAACTGCAGACCTGTGACCTCCAGAGGCTCGTTTCCTACATTCGTTACAGTCACGTTTCGTGTGTATGTGCTGCGAATGGGAACACTGCCAAAGTCAACAGTCATCGAACTGTACTGCGCCTTGGCACAGCGAATGCTAACGCTTCCGTTTTGTGTGCTTCCAGAGACAGTGTTGCCATCAGTATCGGTCAGGATGAGTTTCGAGGCAGTGAGTGCAACCGTCGTTGGCTGGTTGCCCAGCTTCAGACGGAACGACATCACTTCGCCTTCATTGCCACTGATGGCAGCAAGGCCCATCGAATAGACCATGATGTTCAGAGCACCGTCCTTCACACCAGCCGTTACACTATGGTCTGTGCATCGACTGCCGAGCACTGCCGAGCCATCGACAAACGACAACTGCTCATTCATGGTGATGCTCAGCTGCAACGACGATACGGCATCTGTATTGGCAAGGCTGACACTGACAGTCACTTCGTCGCCAGACGCCCCGCTTGCCGTGCCTATTGTCACGATATTGCCAGCCCGTGCTCCCATGCCAAAGCACAGAAGCAGGACTGACAATATGGAAAGCATTTCATTTTTCATTTCTTCGTCTATGAACTATAAACTATGAACTATGAACTACGAACTCTCATCGTACCACCTTTTTGCCATTGATGATGTACACACCCTTTGGCAACTGGCCCTGCCACTGGCTGTTGCCTGTAATCTTACGACCTTGCAAATCGTAGATGCCGGGAACGGTCATCACATCGCCTGCCATGCGGTTTATCCTGGTCGCATCGTCGCCAATAGCCTCTACATTGTGACCGGCATTGTCGGCCAGACGCATCTGGGCAATCAGGCCATTGCCAATGTGGAGCAGAGCGTGCTTGCCTGCGGGCAGCGTCTTTCCGTTCATGTTGTAAGCGAGGAAAAGGTAGTCGTTGTCGCTGAGCCAGGCAGATGTGTGCTCAAATCCGTTAAGGTCTTCTGCTACTCTGACATCTTCCTTATTCCCTCTTCCATCTAATGCCAGCTGTACTTGCACGCCAGCCAGAGCGACGGGACTCTCCACATAGAGCGTACCATTCTCGATGGTATAGGTTGCAGTGGCTTCTTCAAATGCCTGTGTGCCGGCACTTGGGTTCATGATCTTCTTGATGATACCGATGACGTCGAGGATGTCGATGCTGAGGTCTGTGTTCATGTCGGCAGCCTCAAAGATGAAGGGCTTGGGTTGCTGGCCTGCAGCGTAGTTGACGGTTGTGATGACGTCTGCCACATCCACATCGCCAGAACCGTTGGCATCGCCCAATTCGCCTGTCTGTGGTGTAGCTGCCACTACGTTCGAAATGTCGTACTCCTGGAGGTCCGTAGAGAGTACCTTATAATAATAGTAGTAGGTCTCGCCTGGCTTCACATCATAGTCAATGAACGAAGTGGCCTCAACATCGACAATATCCTGATTAATACGGATAGTGTCTGGAACGATAATCTTCACTCCAGTCGGACGTCCATAACGGTCGAGCGAGTCTTTCTCCACATAATTGTAGCGATAGACATTGAATCCCATGGCGTCGTCGAAGTTGTTCTCGTCATTGTTCCAGGTCAGGTTCACACGACCTAGTCCTGCTTCTGCCATAAAGCCTGTAGCCATGGAGCCTGCAGCCTGAATGTTGATGTTGAAGCGGGTATTCTCGTAGGGTATCTCGAAGAACTCATCATCCTCAGCGCCATAGACGTAGATACGGTTCAAACCGTCACTCTTGGTTTTGCCAGTGATAGTCTTGTATGCGGTGTAGATGGTTCCTTCCTCGTTCCAACTGCCATCTTCAGCAACAGCGTTTTGTGTGTAAGGCTCTCGTACGCCAAAGGAAATCTGCGGAGCCACTTCCTTGTTCATCGGACGATTGAAATAGACCTCGAACTTATGGCGTCCTACACCGAGTGGTGGCAGTTGCTCAAACTCATCCTGTGCATCATAGCCGTTGACGACTACTTTCCAAACGATGCCGTGGGCCTCATGGATAGGTTCAGAAGGCATGTTACTTAAATCAATAGTTGCATAGGTGATATAGCTCTCATTGCCTATGTTGCCAAACTCATATAAATACGGACGCACTAAATCTTCACGTGCCGTGCCTAAATAAGAAGGGTGCTCTGCATGGGAAACAGAAGGAACTTTATTCATTGTCCTTAACATAAACGGTGTTTTCCCCCATGTTGTTTTACTATTAAAATAGTTATTATTATACATCATACTGTAGTCTGGCAAATCACCGATACGACCACTCCAGTCATTATTAATTATATTAGTAAATTTTAGTCCTTGTGTGGCATTATTCGAGCCAGCTCCATTACTTCCTCCATTCCAAACAACATTTTGTATAACATTACGTTCTCCCGCTAATTCTTCAAGATTAATATTTACGCCAGGATTGGGCTCCAATATACAATCATACATAAAAGGCGGATCAGAAAAGTTACCGCATCCTTCTATCTTGCAATATGAAATGCTATCACGCGGATAGGCATAACTAGTCCAACCAAAATCTGTCCGCAATACACAGTTAAATACTTGAGTATGTAAATCATCTCGTTCTGAAGGCCATTGGCTGATGTAGTTGTTGAGATCTTCCAATGCGTTCTGAACAAATGGGGTCAAAAAATTAGGATTTTCTAAACTCTGGGAAGGTATGTTTAGACTATATGTATTATTTTCATCCCTAAATCCACTCATATAGTCTCTTAACCAAAATGTCTTGCCCGGATTCTCTTCTTCGGACGGATTATAATATGCACTAACAACATAATTATAATTATAAGCTTTAGGCGTATCATCTGTTCTTAAAAAAGTAAATAGAGTCATATCATTATTGGTATATATACCCGTACCGCTTTTTAATACCCCTGTCGGTTTGTGACTTTTTATAAATCCCCATCCGTTTTGTCCTATATGTTTAGCAAACACAATCGGATTTTTGGGTGTTCCTTTTGCTACAAGTTTTCCAAATGAGGAAAGAGATTTGTTAGCAGCAAATTCCAAACGTGTACCAGGTTCGATAGTAAGTGTTGCACCTTCCATAATGGCTAAGTCATTATCTACATAATAAACATGGTCGGCAGTCAAAGTGGTATTTTCACTTATCATACCTCCTATCTTAACCATATTATTTGCGACAATGACAATGGACTGTTGCATGCCTGAGGTGTTATTGTCCCATATTGCTTTGAGTAGGAGTTTAATATGACGGTTGTCTGCGCATGTCTCGCTAATTTTAATTCGGAGAGGTGTGCTTGCAGTGTTCTTGGCATATCCACTTAATGTATTACCAAAAGCAACATCAGCATCCAAAAATTCTACGATATTTGGGTCTTCCAGTGCGTCCAGTTCTACACTTATTTGGATATTGGATGCAATACCCCAATCGTTGCGCAGTGTAGGATAGATAGCTATGATTTCTCCTGCATCTATCAATCCGTCGCCATCTCCTTCGCTGTCATCAATAGTATAAGTGACAAAAGAAAGCGTAGGTTGACGATTAGCATCACTCATCTGGTAGGCTGCATAGATGTCAAGGTCGCCAGTTGGCATTGTGGAGTGAATGAGGTCTCCGAACAGTTCTTCTTTGCTGTCAATTTCCTTGCATTGAATCAATCGTGACAATGCACCAGCCGCCAACGGACAGGCCATTGATGTGCCGTTTAGCTGTTTGTAATTGCCGCCTGGCCAGGTGCTGAGGATGCCTGCACCTGGAGCACGCAACTCATAGTTGTAGAGTTTATCTTCATCGTATGCTGAGAAGAAAGCCCCATCGTCGTCAAAGTTAGAGAAACTTGCCATTGCTCCGGATGATGTTGATGCCTGCACGCCCAAGACAAAGTTGTAAGCGGCGGGGAACATAGGCAAGGGTGCTGGTCGTCCTGGATGACGATGAGTCAAGCAACGGCCATCATTGCCAGCAGCAGCCACGAGGATGGCATTCTGGTAAGCTCTTCCCAATGCCTGCTCGAATGCAGCAGAAGTGGCATAGGTACCAATACTCATGCTCAGAACGTCAGCTCCCATAGCTATGGCATAGTCAATGCCACGGATGATGGTGGCAAGGTCGCCCGTGCCATCGCTCTGCATGATGGTGATGGGCATGATGAGGGCATCGGGGTTGGCACCCGTGATGCCCACACCGTTGTTGCCAACAGCAGCTGCAATGCCTGCACAATGGGTGCCGTGACCGTTGAAGTCGCGAATGTTGCCTGTCTGGTTGATAAAGTCCCAGCCATGAACATCATTCTTGAAGCCGTTGTTATCGTTGTCGTAACCTTCTTCGCCCTCAGCCTCAGCCGTGTTGGTCCAGATGTTTGCAGCGAGGTCGGGATGAGAAATGTCGATACCTGTGTCCAGAATGGCAATGACAGGACGCTTCTGCGAAATCTTCTCTGCGCCCCAAAGTTGAGGCAGATTGATGGCTGGAAGTCCCCATTGTTGGTTGTAGAGAGGCTCGGCAGCATAGTCATCGACATCTGCCATGATGTATGCCTTGTAGTTGGGCTCGGCAAACTCCACCTCGGGCAATTCGGCAAGGCGTTCGACGAGTTGCTGTGTCTCCATCTGCTTCTCCTCCTTCATCTGCAAGAGGTAGAGTTGCGACAGGTCGCGTTCCTGAATGATGTTGCCATTGAATGCTTTAGCCTTACGCAACGTGCGTCCAGGCTTCTCATGTGGAAGCAATTGCTCCATTCCCTCCACGCCAAACTCCTGAAGCACAGCATCGAGCTGGCTGATGCCAGCGCTTTTGAATTTGCCTTTTACGCGTCGCACATTAGCAGGCGAGCTGTCTTTCATCTTGACCAGAACTTGTCCAGGCACAAAGTCTTGCCCAAGGCGCTGGTCCACTTTGTTCACTTCATCCTCGTTGTCGTTCGAAACTTGCGAGAATGCCGGCATCGCCATTGCTCCCAGCAACAGCAAAAGGCCCAAGATAGAGAAATTGTGTTTCATTATTATTTATGTTTTTTTGTTTAATATTTAGACTAATACCATGCCTTCTGTGGCCTCTACGCTCTCTTCGATGGTTATCGTTTGAGTCTTTGTCATTCTCTTGTAATAAACAGGAAGGAGCTTGTTAATCACTCTCTTGTAGGTGGTCGTTTGGTTGTCAACATCGAAACCTGACAGTCGGAAAACGCCAATGAAATGCAATCCTTTCTGGTCTTTGGCAAATGTCAGGCGAAGCTGATCGGCGTCGTAATCAAGGTCTTTGCGGACGCGATTCAGGAACTCAGCTCTTGACTCTCCCTTTATTTTCCTTTCAGTAAGGGTGTTCCCGTGGTCAAGAAGTTTGTTCTTCCAGTAAGGATTTTTACCCATATTGACAGTCCATACGGCAACATCCGCATTCGATGCTGTCTTGCCAATGTATCCGAAGCCGTGTCGCGGCAGAACTTTTGCACCAAAAGTTTTTGCCATTTCGCTGACCGACTTAAATGTATCCCCGATTCGAAGATTCCCAGGAAGGACACTTACAAGAATCGTCACACTCTTTTTGCATACTATTTTCTTGGTATACTTTTGATTTGTTTTCTTTGAAACGTTAATTACTCTTGCTTTCATGTCATTGTTATAGTTTATATTAATACTTTTATTCATTCGTCCGTTCAATCACTTAGATAATATTTGCCTTTCAGCATCTTTCTACATGATGTGAAGGTTGTACAATTGTATTTGTTTTCAGTTTTGTTGTTTGCGTATTATTTTTAATAATTATATATTTCGACCGCAAATATATGCATATATAATAATGTGCGGTGTGCCATAAATGTGCCATTTGCGTGCCATTTGATTGGAAGGGGCTATTTGATGGGCTTTTGTGTGCCAAAGATGTTGCAAAGTTGTGTCATTCTTTGTAACTTTGCAGCGTAAAACCATTATCGACATGCAGCACGAAGAATTATGTAGGGAAGTAGAGCGACAATTGCAATTCAAGCCAAAGGTGCGTACGGACTTCGACTATCTGTCGGAGAAGATTCTGGCTAAGACGCACGAAACGGTGAGCGCCAACACGCTGATGCGTCTATGGGGCTACAGGGAATCGGTGAATGCGCGACGCTCCACGCTCGACATCCTTTCTCGCTTTGTCGGCAGCGAGGACTATGCACATTTCCTCAAGGAAAGAGGTTTGGCAGATGAAGAAGACCCTACCCGACTTCCCCTTAAAGGGGAGGAGAAAAAGTCTCCCTTTAAAGAAGAAGACCCTACCCGACCTCCCCTTAAAGGGGAGGAGATAGGACAGAGTAATCGGAATACTAGAAGAGTTCTGATTACTCCGATAAGGGCCGGGGTGCTGTGCCTGCTTGCCGTTGTGCTCGGGTTTGCTTTGTGGCACTTCTTCCTTCGTGCTCCTCTGGAAGAGGGTTTGCCTCGTGGTGCGAAGGATATGACACATTTGCTGAGCAATCCTGGTTTTGACCCAGACAAGCTGGATGCCTGGACCTTCGAGCACGGAGGCGTGACGTTGGCTGAAGACAGCACACTGACGTACTACATGAAGGACTTTGATGTCTATCAGGTCGTGCATGGCTTGCCTGCCGGAGAGTATGAGCTGCGGGCAAAGGCCTGGCAACTGCCAAAAGACAGAGAATCCGCGCGCTACGAATACGAACAAGCAGAAGACAAGATGGATGGCTGCTTTGGCACCAACGTAGAAATCTATGCCGGGCCATTCTCAAAACGTGTGAAGAATTATTTTTCGGAAGAACAAGGCAAGTGGGACAATGCTTTGCGCTTTGTCGTCCTGGACGATTCGGTACGCATTGGGATTCGTTCCAGTCGCAATTTCCCATGGTACTGCCTTGCGAAGGCTGACGACTTCCGCCTCTTCCTAATACGAAAAGCTAAGACTGAAACAGATATTAAAGAGCTGGTAGCACTAAGGGACAGTGCGCAGATTGCGGAGAATGTACAGCAGCCTCCGAAATGGAGTATATTTGCCGACATGTGGAAAGGCCATGAGGAACCGTTGCCAGAAGGTTGGATGACGGAACAGGACACCAGTTGTTGCCGTCTGGTCCACAAGAGCGATGTAGGCCGTGGCTTTGGAGACTCCGAAATCTATCTGGAGTACCAGAGCGACAAGCCAGCGAAGCCTGGGCTGCTGTTGGGGCAAAAGCGACTCCTTGAGCCTGGCACCTATCTGATTTCGGTCGTCGCGTTTGCCCACGACGAGAAAGGTGCTTGCTCTGTCGTATTTGGCGTGCAGGGCATGGAAAAACGCTTCAGTGTCCCGCCCATGATGGAGCCTTTTGCTATTCGCCTTGATTTGAGCGAACCGAAGGAGTTGACCTACGGACTTTGGGCTCTGCCTGGCTCCAATGTATGTCGAGCAGGCTTGTGTCTGTTAGAGTTGTACGACGACTATGACTTCGTGAACAATCCGAAGGGCTTAAACTACATCACGTACTGAGCACGAGCTTTTGCCCTTTCAGGGCGCAATCACCTTCTGCGTCATAAACCCAGGGCAGCACCCCTTGGGCTGATTGCTTGATGGCCTTGCAGGCCGTTTTTTTCGGATGCCCGTAATTCTATTTCTCGAGGAATTACGGGCTTTTTGGAGGGCTACGTCGATGTGCGGACAAATGTGGTCGCTCTCCATGAGGTCGCCAACCTCTAGTACTTCTCATGTCAACCTCTAGTACTTCTCGTACAGACCTCTATTCTATCCATATAGCTGCTCACGGGAAGCTCCTATGTTCCTCCTATTGTTGTCCGCTATGTGTTCGGTACTTGTTCGGTACATGTCCGCTTTTCTACCGGACATATACCGGACATATACCGGACATGTACCGGACATGTGTAGGAGATCTTACCTTGCCGTTTGCTTGTTCCATTGGAGGTCTTTACTTAATCAAAATTTCGAAGACAGCCTACATATATAGTATAAAATTCAGGTTTGGACGGGCGCTCCAACATATCAGGTCGTGTGCTCTAATATATTGGGGCGGCCGCCCTAATATATGCGGGCAGTCGTGTTGGAACGAAATTGACGTGTCGATTTGCCCGAATTGACGTGTCGATTTACCCCAATTGACGTGTCGATTATAACGAATCCTTGTGAGGTTTTTTGCAAGTCGTCGTGAGCCTTATATGAAAAAATATATTCTCAGATTTGTGAATTTCAGATAATGTTCGTAACTTTGCAGCAGATTATCAGACAATAATGGTTGTAGAGGGAACTGAAGACAGAATGATTGCCAACAACCTGGAACCATATTACCTCACGCATCCTGGCGAGGTAATTAAAGATGAGTTGGAGGCTCGTGGCATTAGTCAGCGGCGCTTGGCACAGGAGATTAGTGTGCCGCCAAGCCAACTGAACGAGGTACTGAATGCCAAACGACCTTTGAGCGCAGAAATGGCTTTACTCATTGGTCAAGCCCTTGGTCTCGACGCGGCTCCCCTGCTTTCACTGCAAATGAAATACAATCTCATAGCGGCAAAACGTGACAAGTCATTCTTTGAACAACTCAAGAAAATCTCAAGGATTGCTGCCGTATTCTAATAAATATGATTATACTACACTGACATTCATATGAAGAAATCACTATTCATACTGCCACTTTTTGTGTTCCTGGCTGGGCTTCTCTCGTCTTGTTCGCAAGCTGAGACCTATGCCGAACAGAAAGACAAGGAATACAAAGCCATCAATTCGTTCCTCAGTCGCGACATCGTGGTGCGCGACAGGGACGGCAACGTCGTTTGCAACGTGGGCAAGATAAAAACCATCAGCGAGGAGACGTTCCTTGCCCAGGACTCGACTACCGACCTGAGCCAGAACGAATATGTGCTGTTCAGCAACTCGGGCGTCTATATGCAGATTGTGAGGAAGGGCACAGGCGAAAAGCTCGAAAAGGGCAAGACGGCTCGCGTCATTTGCCGCTTCATCGAATTCAACATCTTGGGCGACAGCATACAGCTCCGCAACAACACCAACTACTGGCACCCAAGCCCTGACATCATGAAGATCTCCAACAACTCGGGAACCTTTGTGGCCGACTTCGACAAGGAGATAAACGGTGGCGGCGCTATGTACAACCAATATGGCAGCACCAGCGTGCCAAGCGGCTGGCTCATTCCTTTCAGCTATATTCGCATCGGACGACAAGACAGCCCCGAAGATGGCATTGCAAAGGTGCGACTTATCGTGCCCCACAGTGAAGGTCACGTCAGCGCCTCGAGCAATGTCTATCCCTGCTTCTACGAGCTCACCTTCCAGAAGATGAGAGACTAGAGTTAATTCAAAATTTATAAATTCAAATTTCAAAATTGGCTATGCCGTGAGCCTTCGCCTAAGAATTTTGAATTAACTCACCCTTTCTTGTTTTGAATTTTGAATTTATTAATTTTGAATTCTTTATATTTTCATTTCCCTTTCTGCCAGTCGCGATGCATCTATTGTGACTTCTACTCCACTACCCTTGGGAAGGACGTTATGGCTTCGTATGTCAAAGCCCTCGAAAGGGAGATGCTTCTGCGAAGACATTATATAAAAGGTACGCGCGTACATACTATATATTTAGGGGGCGGGACTCCCAGCCTCTTGCCCGCACATTTGCTTCACGAACTCTTCAATGAAATCGACCGACTTTTCACGATAGAAGCCAATGCGGAGGTAACCATCGAAGCCAATCCCGACGACGTTACGCCCGAATGGCTGAGGAATCTTTCCAGAACACCCATCAATCGCATCAGCATGGGGGCACAGACGTTCAACGACAAACTCCTGAGTTTTCTTGGGCGCCGCCACAACAGTCAGCAAACAGTTGATGCTGTGAAGGCTTGCAAAGAAGCTGGGCTCACGAACATCAGCCTCGACCTCATCTATGGACTTCCAGGGCAGTCGTTTGATGATTGGAAACATGATGTGGAACTTGCCCTGAGCCTCGGCATCAAGCATCTCAGCGCATATTCACTCTCGTATGAGGAAGGAACGCGGCTCGATGCGATGCTGAAACAAGGTCTCGTCAGGGAAGCAGACGAGGAACTGTCGCGACAGATGTACGATTACCTGATGTCCGAAACAAACAAGGCAGGCTTCCTTCATTATGAAATCTCGAATTTTGCCTTGCCCGGATACCACTCCCGTCACAACAGCAGTTATTGGCAAAGTATTCCCTACCTGGGACTTGGAGCCGGAGCACATTCCTACGACGGCGAGCGTACGAGACGAGCCAACCTGCCAGACATCAAAGCCTATATTGAAAGTGTTGAGGGGCAAGGGGCAAGGGGCAAGGGGCAAGATGTACCGCACGAAACAGAGACGCTGAACGATGAATCCCTCTACAACGAGTTTATCATGACACGCCTCAGAACCTCTGCTGGCATTCCGCTTAAGGATCTCTCCCAAGAAGACCGAGATTATTGTCTTTCACAAGCAAAACCACACCTGGAACGCAGCCTTTTATCCATCAAGGACGAGCACCTTTGCCTCACAAAAGAAGGCATATTTACCTCGAATGACATCATAAGCGACATGATGAAATAGGCTTTTATGTTGTTTAACATATTTGTCCGCCCTTGTCATTACAGGAAATAATAGTAACTTTACGCCCAAAATCTGTATTAATCAACATAAACAATAAACGTCATGAAGACTTACAAGACTAATGAGATTAAGAACATTGCCCTTCTTGGCAATGATGGAGCCGGCAAGACGACCTTGACTGAAGCCATGCTCTACGAGGCTGGTGTCATCAAGCGTCGCGGTAGAGTCAGTCAGCACACAACCGTCAGCGACTATTTCCCCGTAGAGCACGAGTACGGCTATTCCGTCTTCAGCACCGTTTGCCACGTAGAATGGAACGGCAAGAAGATTAACTTCATCGACTGCCCTGGCAGTGATGACTTCGCAGGTGCTGCAATCACAGCCCTGAATGTTACCGACACAGCAATCCTGCTGCTCAAGGGAGCTGCAGGCGTTGAGGTAGGTACACAGAACCACTTCCGCTACACAGAGAAGCTGGGCAAGCCCGTCATCTTCCTCGTTAACCAACTCGACGATGAGAACTGCGACTTCGACCAACTTCTGGAACAGCTCACCAGCATCTACGGTCCGAAAGTTGTGCCCGTTCAGTATCCCATTGAGACAGGCCCGAACTTCAACTCCCTCATCGATGTGCTCCTTATGAAGAAGTACTCATGGGGCCCCGACGGCGGTGCTCCCACCATCGAAGACATTCCCGCTGACCAGATGGACAAGGCAATGGAAATGCATAAGGCACTCATCGAGGCTGCTGCAGAACACGACGAAACCCTCATGGAGAAGTTCTTCGAAAGCGAAGACCTGACCGAAGACGAGATGCGCGAAGGCATCCGCAAGGGCTTGGCCAGTCGCGGTATGTTCCCCGTCTTCTGCGTAGATGCAGTGAAGGATATGGGCGTGCGTCGCCTCATGGAATTCCTTGGTAATGTTGTTCCTTTCGTTGACGAGATGCCCAAGGTATTCAACTCTCGCGGCGAGGAGATTGCTCCCGACGCTACAGCTCCAACAAGCCTCTTCTTCTTCAAGACCGCCGTTGAGCCTCACATTGGCGAAGTACAGTACTTCAAGGTGATGAGCGGTACGGTCAAGGAAGGCGACGACCTCACCAATGCCGATCGTGGAAGCAAGGAACGCATTGCTCAGATGTTTGTCTGTGCAGGTGCCACCCGTATCAAGGTGGAAGAACTTGTAGCTGGCGACATCGGTTGCAGCGTGAAGCTCAAGGACGTCAAGACTGGCAACACCCTCAACGGCAAGGACTGCGACAATAAGTTCAACTTCATCAAGTTCCCCAATGCCAAGTATTCTCGTGCCATCCGTGCCGTCAATGAGAGCGAAACCGAGAAGATGATGAACGCTCTTCAGAAGATGCGTGAGGAAGACCCGACATGGCAGATCGAACAGAGCAAGGAGCTTCGTCAGATTCTTGTTCATGGTCAGGGCGAGTTCCACCTTCGCACCCTCAAGTGGCGTATGGAGAACAACGAAAAGATTCAAATTGTCTTCGACGAGCCTAAGATTCCTTATCGCGAAACCATCACAAAGGCTGCACGTGCCGACTATCGCCACAAGAAGCAGTCTGGTGGTGCCGGTCAGTTCGGTGAAGTACATCTCATCGTTGAGCCTTACGTAGAAGGCACTCCCACTCAGGAAGTCTATCGCTTCGGTGGTCAGGAGTTCCGCATCAATGCAAAGAGCGAGGAAACTATCGACCTCGAATGGGGCGGCAAGCTCGTCTTCATCAACAGCGTTGTGGGTGGTGCAATTGATGCACGCTTCATGCCCGCAATCCTGAAGGGTGTAATGCAGCGTATGGAGCAAGGTCCTCTGACAGGTTGCTACGCTCGCGACGTTCGCGTTATCGTTTACGATGGCAAGATGCACCCCGTTGACTCGAACGAACTCTCATTCATGCTTGCTGGTCGTCAGGCCTTTGCCCAAGCCTTCAAGGAGGCCGGTCCAAAGATTCTGGAGCCTATCTACGACGTAGAGGTTCTTGTTCCAAGCGACAAGATGGGTGACGTGATGAGTGACCTGCAGGGACGCCGTGCCATGATTATGGGCATGAGCAGCGAAAGCGGTTACGAGAAGCTTACTGCAAAGGCTCCTCTTAAGGAGATGGCAAGCTACAGCACCGCTCTGAGCAGCCTGACAGGTGGCCGTGCAAGCTTCAACACGAAGTTCGCAAGCTATGAACTCGTTCCTGCTGACGTTCAGCAGAAGCTCATTGCTGAGTACCAAGCAACACTTAAGGAAGATTAAGACACATCCTAATTAACAAAAGGACAACTTAAGTAAACCCCAAATCTTAAATAAGTTAAACGTCAGTACGAAAGTGCTGACGTTTTTCTTTATTCTTTAACATAAATGAATACTTTTGCAGTATGAAACGAAGTTACATTTGGCTCATTTGCCTTGTTGTTTGCATAGCATTCATCTCGCTGCTTTACTTGCAGGGACGATATGCTAAGGAAATGATAAGGATGCGACAAGAACAATTCGACGAGAATGTCTGGCGCAGCCTTGACCAGGCTTCACGTGATTTGGAGAAAGCTGAGACGTTCCGTTACTTGCAGAAAGTGCTTAACCAGCACGATAACGGAAAAACGAAGATGGTTCATCCAGACAGCCTCCGCATTACCCACATACTGCCACTCGACACGCTATCGCCCAACAGGAGAAGCATGCCACTTGGTTCGCTGACAATGAGCAAATACAATAGACTGGCAGAAACCATCAGCAACCTGCAAAAGCAAGCGCGCGAGGCTCTCATCTATGAACAAGGCGTGCTCGACGAGGTCATCTTTGCAGTCATGTACACAGCCAGCGAACAGAGGTTCCAGGACCGACTCAACCCCGCCGTACTGGATGGTTGCCTTAGGAATGCCCTGCAAGCAAACGGCATCACCCTACCCTTCCACTTCATTGTCTATACAAGCGATGGCAGAGAGGTCTATCGATGTGAAGACTACACAGAGGAGGGCATCGACCCGAGCTATCAACAGGCACTCTTCCGCAGTGACCCGATGGGACAAATGGGCACTGTCGTAGTACACTTCCCCGACCAGAAGCAATTCATCATGGGTGTTGCAAGTTATGTGGCTCCTGCAATGGGCTTTACCATCATCCTGCTTATTACATCGCTCATCACCATATATCTTGTTGTAAGACAGAAGCGCATCAGCGAAATGAAGAATGACTTCGTGCACAACATGACACACGAGTTCAAGACGCCAATCTCGACCATCTCCATCGCTGCGCAGATGCTTGCAGACAAGAGTGTGAACAAGAGTGAAGAGACTTACGAACGTCTGGGCAACGTCATTGACGGCGAGACTCGACGCCTTCGCTATCAAGTGGAGAAAGTCCTGCAGATGAGCCTCTTCGACAACAACAACATTGCCTTGAAGATGCAAGAACTTGATGCAAACGAGATAACAGAGAACGTGGTCGATACATTCTCGCTGAAGGTGACACAAAGCGGCGGTACGCTCGACATGAAGCTCGAAGCCTTCAATCCTTTCATCAACGCGGACGAGATGCACTTCACAAATGTCATCTTCAACCTGCTGGACAATGCCTTCAAGTACAGACGCGAGGACGAGCCGCTTGCCATTCAGGTTCGGACGTACAATCAAGGTGAGACACACTTCTGTATCAGCATTTCCGACAACGGCATCGGCATTGGGAAGGACGATTTGAAGCGCATCTTCGACAAGTTCTATCGCGTACATACAGGCGACAAACATAACGTCAAAGGCTTTGGCCTTGGCTTAGCATACGTGCAAAAGATGGTGGAGCTGCACCACGGCACCATCAAGGCCACCAGCGAACCTGGCAAAGGAACTAAATTCACAATAACAATTCCTCTTTCACAAGACTAATCACAATTACTAACTTTTAACTGATAAAACTATGGAACAGAAACTTCACATTTTGCTTTGCGAGGACGAAGAGAGCCTCGGAATGCTTGTTAGAGAGTATCTCGAAGCTAAAGGTTACGACGCTGAACTCTTCCTTGACGGCGAAGCTGGATATCGCGCCTTCATGAAAAGGAAGTATGACATGTGTCTGCTCGATGTAATGATGCCAAAGATGGACGGCTTTGCTCTGGCAAAGGAGATTCGACTGGTCAATACAGAAGTGCCCATCATCTTCCTTACGGCAAAGAATCTGAAGGAGGACATCCTCGAGGGTTTCAAGCTTGGAGCAGATGACTACCTGACCAAGCCTTTCTCAATGGACGAACTCGTCTATCGTATGGAAGCAATCCTCAGACGCGTAAAGAGCAAGGAGCAGAAGAATATGACACGCTTCCAGCTCGGAAAGTTCATCTTCGACACACAGCGTCAGGTGCTTATACTTGGTGACCAGCAGACCAAGCTGACTACCAAAGAGAGTGAGCTGCTGACGATGCTCTGCGTGCATGTCAACGATGTGCTGGAACGTGACCTGGCGCTTAAGACCATCTGGATGGACGATAATTACTTCAATGCTCGTAGCATGGACGTCTATATCACGAAGCTTCGCAAGCTCCTCAAGGCAGATCCAGACATTGAAATCAACAATGTACACGGCAGAGGATACCGTCTCATCGTGCCTAACTTGACGCAGGAATAAGTGACCTCAAGGAAATGAGACACGGGTAGTTCGCAAACTTAACGTGCCGAGTTGACAAACTTAACGTGCCTAATTTGCAAACTTAACGTGCCATGTTGACAAAGGCATCACGTCAACACAATAAGAACACCGCCTCGAAGAGAAGTTTCTTCGAGGCGGTGTTATATTAGCTATGTATTAAATTCAATTAGAATATGTAACCAACTGTCAAAGCGAAGTTGTGTGTTGTAGAGATCTTCATGTCGCAGCCTGTGCCGCTTCTCGGATCAACACCACCTACACTCTTCTCCACTTCATACAAGCCAAGCGGGCTGTTATGCTTAGCAAAAGGAATAAAGTCGCACATATAGGAGAGTCCGAAGCTGTAATGCTTGTAGAAAGCATTCACGCCAATCTGCCCACCAACCTGCAGCAGCTTGCCTGTATGTCCACGTCCTTCCATCCAGCCGCCATCTTGCTTATACTCCATCAGACTCTTGTTTTCCTCTGTGACAGTAACGCTTTGAATAACGTCCCTGCCATCAACACTCTCGCTATATTCCGTCTGTGTTAGCGTCTGTTTACGTTTCGCAAGGATATTGAATCGAGCGTAAAGACCTACCAGAGGAGCAACCGTCAGTCCCTTAACATTGGCAACATCCCTGAACTGGTAGCTGACACTAATAGGAATAGTAAACGTGACAGCATTAACTCTGTATTTATACTCGTTAACCACACCTTCGCCTGTATTCATACGGTGTGTCACGGTATTACCTGTGGTGCTTCCTGTTTCCCAAGCCAGACTTCCACCCAGTTCCAGATAGAGGGGGAAACGCTTTGCGATACTGAA
This sequence comes from uncultured Prevotellaceae bacterium, assembly GCA_900320565.1. GTDB lineage: Bacteria > Bacteroidota > Bacteroidia > Bacteroidales > Bacteroidaceae > Physcousia. Next base: position 32,456 of record ONSR01000021.1, on the reverse strand, counting down.
GTCACCCATCCAACCCAGGCTTAAGCCTTTCAGGAAATACTTCTCGCTTGCAGGCACTCTAGCTGGACGTGTCTCACAGTTATTTATATATTTAGCATTTGTGCCGACAAAACCGAGCTGTACACGATGGAAGAACTTCCCATCGCTTGGATTAGTTGGGACAACAACTTCTGCCACTTCATCCTCTGCAACGGCATCCAATTCTTCATCATCCTGAGCAAACGCACCAAGACTCACGCTTAACAGCATTGCTGCGGGCAATATTTTCAATAAGTTCATAACGTGTATGTATTAGTTTTTGTTTATTTCTTCCTGCAAATTTATTCTTTATTATTATAACTTCCAAACATTTTTTGCAATAATTTAACATCGCAAGGCAAATTAGCCTACTTTCCTGCACATTTTGCTCAATTTTCGACACGTTTCATCTCAATAACCTGCGAACAATAGGCAATAACGGCTGGTCTGTGTGTAACACAAATGACAGTTTGACCAGCATCACGATTACTTAGGTTCTTTAAGAGTTGCTGTTCTGTTTGCATATCAAGTGCACTTGTCGCTTCATCGAGCAACAATACCGAACCTTTACGCAACAGCGCGCGGGCAATGGCAATACGTTGTGCCTGCCCTTCGCTAAGACCTGCTCCGAGCTCTCCACAAACGGCATCAAGGCCATCCGGGCGATCCATCACGAAACCTGCGCAAGCCGTTTCAAGAGCCTCACGCATATCACCTTCTGTCGCATCAGGATTGCCAAGCAGAAGGTTCTCACGAATTGTTCCGCTGAACAGAGTGTTTCCCTGCGGAACATAAACAAGATTGTTGCGCGTTCGAGGAGAAACCGCAACTGCCTTCGTCTCGTCGTACATTTCAATCAGTCCATCCTTGGGCTTAAGCAAAGCAAGGATAAGTCGTATGAGTGTTGTCTTTCCCGCACCTGTTTCACCAAGGATGGCTGTTGTGGAGCCCTTGGGGAAGTTGCAGGAGAAATGACTCAAGATGGCGCGTCCATTCTCCTTATAATGGAAGGAGACATCTGAAACTCGCACACCTGCACCCTCCCTGAAGGTAATAGGATTGGCATCATCTTCCAAAGGCATCTCCTCGAGTTCCATAAGACGTTCGCTTGCAGTCAGAGTGCTGATGAGAACAGGAATGAAGCGAGTCATATCACGGAATGGTCCCTGTATCTGTCCGACAAGTTGGATGAAGGCAATCATCATTCCATAGGTGATGATACCTGCCTGTAAACTGTTCACGCCCCATAGGAATGTGACCAAATAACCTGTTCCGAAACCGATGCTGAGCAATGTGGAAGAAGAACTGCTAAAGACTGCTCTATGACGGACATGCTGGCGAAGCGTGCTCTGTGTCTGTTCCAACTTCTCAATCATTGTTCCTGTGCGCTCCAATGTCTTGAGGATAGCACGATGCTGAATGCTTTCCTGAAGGATGCTTTGCACTTTACTTTCCGTAGAACGGATGTCGCGAGTGATGGTTCGCATCTTGCGAACATATACTTTACTAAGAATAAGGAAGCAAGGCACAATGCATATAATCAAGCAAGCCAAACGCCCGTCCATGTGGAAGAGATAGAGGAAGGCTCCAACAAATCTATATGACACCTCAAGCAAAGCGGGGAACGTCTCCGTGATGCATGACGTCAAATCACGCACATCCTGTTCCATTCGGTTCAGGGTGTCACCGCTATGACGGTCTTCCTGACCGTTCCATTCGCTTTTCAGGAGATGCGAGAACAAGCGTTGCTGCAATATGTTCAGGGAACGAACGCCAAGCAATGCACTCACCCATTTGCGGGCAAACCCCAACAGAATCTTGCTGACCATTATGACAACAAGAGCGTATGCTGCCATCCGAAGACTGCCTTCTGCCCGATTTGTAGCAATATCTATCGTCCACTTCGTGGCATATATGAATGCAAAGTCAAGGGTAACAGACAGGATGCCAATGAGAGCATTGAGCAACGCCTGCAGCCGCAATCCACGAGAGGAACGCCAAAGCCAACAGAAAAGGTCGCGAATGGATGTTGTCATAATGTACAACGATTAATGGTTTCTCGTGTCGCTACCCCAAAGGAGTTTGCTACGCAATGTATGCAGGAACGTCGTCTCTGGACGTTTCAGTACAACAACTTGATAGGGAGCCTTGCGAATGACTAACTTCGTCGAGTCCTGACAAGATTCGCTGCGGCCATCGATTGCCACAAGGAAGTTGTGGCTGCGACTCTCTACAGTCAATGTTATCTCCAAATCATCAGGCAAAGTCAAGGGTCGAACGGTAAGTCCATGAGGTGCAACAGGAACAAGGCCAAGATTCTGGCTACCAGGCAGCATTACTGGTCCGCCAACGCTTAGTGCATAACCTGTACTGCCTGTTGGCGTGTTAACGATAAGGCCATCAGCTTGATAGGTGGTAAGGTATTCACCACCAAGGTCAACACGGATGCTTATCATGCTGCTATTGTCACGCTTGAGTACTGCAACCTCATTGAGGGCAAAAGGATAACCTTGCATCTGTCCTTCGGAACATTCAACCTGAAGCACGTTACATTTCTCTTTGCGTAGCAAGTCTTCCTGCAGATGCTTAAGGGTTTCCGTAATATCATCGAGCGAGAAGTCAGCAAGGAAGCCAAGACGGCCTGTATTGATTCCAAGAATAGGAATCTGCTTGTCTCCGACCCTCATTGCAGTTGTGAGGAAAGTGCCGTCACCCCCCATGCTTACAGCAAAGTCAGCCTCAAAGGAATCGTCTGTAATAAGTTGATGAGCAGGAACTGCAATATGCATTTCCTCACTGAGATATTCAGAGAACGGACGGTCAATAAGGGGAACAATACCGAAAGCCGTCAATGCGTCGAAGAGTTTCTGCACTGCCTCACACTTCTTTGGCTGGTAAGTATTCCCAAAGATTGCACATCTTTTTGCCTTTTCCATAAATAAATTCGCTTTAGGGTGGCAAAGTTAAGGTTTTTTTCCTAACTTTGCAAAACAGAAACCCCTAATATATAATAAAGGTATGATTTATGTCTTTTTAGCTACAGGTTTCGAGGATATCGAAGCCATCGCTCCGGTTGATATCATACGTCGTGCCGGCTTGGAAGTGCAGACTGTGTCTATCACAGGTGAACGAGTTGTAATGAGTGCTCATGGCGTTGGTATCATGGCCGACCTGCTTCTTTCAGAAGTTGACTTCTCCAAGGCAAAGATGCTTGTTCTTCCTGGTGGACTGCCTGGCGCAACGAATCTTGATGCATGCAAGCCCTTGACAGATGCCATCAAGCAGCACCACGAAGCAGGAGGTGCCATTGCAGCCATTTGTGCAGCACCCTTGGTATTTGGTCATTTGGGAGTACTCAATAGTTGTCATGCAACATGCTATCCAGGCTTCGAATCAGAACTGCGAGGAGCCGACTACACCGCTGCAATCGTGGAACAAGACGGCAACATCATCACAGGCAAAGGTCCTGGAGCTGCCTTCGAGTTTGGCTATACGATTGTTGACTTCTTCCTTGGCGAAGGAGCATCACAGCCTTTGCGTCAAGGCATGATATATCAGGAATTGGTAGAGGGATGAAGGCATATGCAATCATCGTAGCAGGTGGCAAGGGACTTCGCATGGGTGGAGAAGTGCCAAAGCAGTTTCTGCCTATTAACGGAAAGCCCATCTTGATGCACACCATAGAGGTTTTCCGCAAGGCCCTCGACGGCATCGAGATTATCCTGGTATTGCCTGCCGACCAACATGAATACTGGCAAAAGTTGTGCCAGGATTATAACTTCTGTTCTCCAGAATTGATTGCGAAGGGAGGCGAGACACGTTTCCATAGCGTCAAGAATGGTTTAGCGTTTTTGCCTGATGATGAAGATGCAGTGGTTGGCATACACGATGGCGTGCGGCCTTTCATATCTAAAGAAACCATTCAACGTTGCTACGCAGCAGCAGCCGGAGGAAGGGCTGTTGTGCCTGTAGTGCCTGTAGTCGAGACGATACGGCAAATCCTTCCCGACGGCAAGAGCATTACGAGACCTCGCGACGAGTATCGGTTGGTTCAGACGCCACAAACGTTCCCTCTCGTCATGTTAAAGAAGGCATACGAGCAGTCATATTCAGAAACCTTCACCGATGATGCCTCTACGCCGAGTGACCTTAAATAAATGGAAGACCTGAAGCAACAAGCCATCACCTACATTCCAGGCATTGGCCCATCGAGGGCTAAGACTCTGGAAGCCGAGCTGGGCATCAAGACCTGGCACGACTTGTTGTACACCTTCCCTTACAAGCACATCGACCGCAGCCGCCTTTATAAGATAAAAGAGCTGACCACCGAGATGCCTTTCGTACAGGTCTTGGGGCAGTTCCTCAGTTTCGAGGAGGCAGGACAGGGACGTAAGCACCACCTGACAGGCCACTTCTGGGACGGCGAGATGTTCCTTGATGTGACTTGGTTCCAAGGCATCAGCTTCATCAAGAAGAGCGTGAAGATACGCAAGGACTACATTCTCTTCGGACGCCCGAGCGTCTATGGCGGCAGGCTTTGCGTCAACCATCCCGACCTCGACAGCCCTGAGACCATGACGCTCAGCAAGATGAGCATGCAGCCCTACTATTCCACGACGGAGCGCATGAAGAAGGCCGGCATGACGTCGCGCACCATGGAACGCTTCACCAGCTCGCTCCTCAGCAAGCTCACCTGGACTTTGCCCGAGACGCTGCCGCAGTATCTCATAGAGAAACTGCACCTCATGCCGCTCGATAAGGCGCTTCGGGCTGCCCACTACCCTACCACTGCTGACGAACTGGCTGCAGCAAACATGCGGCTGAAGTTCGAGGAGTTATTCTTCATCCAACTCGTCATCATGTCCTATGCCCGCAAGCGTCAGCAGGAACGTGTGGGCAGACGATTCACTCGAATAGGCGATGCCTTCAACACCTTCTTCCACCATTACCTGCCCTTCCCGTTGACAGAGGCACAGAAACGTGTCATCCGCGAGATGCATGCCGACATGAGCAGTGGGCACCAGATGAATCGGTTGCTGCAAGGCGATGTCGGGAGCGGCAAGACACTTGTGGCGCTTATGGTGATGCTCATTGCCATCGACAACGGCTGCCAGGCCTGCATCATGGCCCCCACCGAGATTCTTGCCGAGCAACACTTGCAGACGTTCCATAATTTCCTGAAGGACATGCCTGTTCGTGTCGAGTTGCTGACGGGAAACGTCAAGGGTAAACGACGCAAAGCTATTGAAGAAGGGCTGCTGGACGGCAGCGTAAACATCCTGATTGGAACGCATGCAGTCATCGAGGACAATGTGCAGTTCCGTAGTCTCGGCTTAGTTATCATTGACGAACAGCATCGTTTCGGAGTAGCACAACGCGCCAAACTTTGGAGCAAAAGCGAGACGAGTCCGCATGTCCTGGTCATGACAGCAACCCCCATCCCACGCACCCTCGCCATGACTGTCTATGGTGACCTTGATGTATCTATCATCGACGAACTGCCGCCTGGACGCAAGCCTGTCCGCACGATGCACATATACGACAATCAGCCCGAACAGCTCTACCGAGGTGTCATCCGCGAGATTGAGGCAGGGCATCAGGTCTATTTCGTCTTCCCTCTGGTGAAGGAGAGCGAGAAACTTGACCTGAAGAATGTGCAGGACGAGTTCATCCACCTTCAGGAGATATTCCCACAGTACCGCATCAGCATGGTACACGGCAAGATGAAACCAAGCGAAAAGGACGTCGAGATGCAGAAGTTTGTGTCGGGCGAGACACAGATTCTCGTCGCCACTACCGTAATCGAGGTCGGCGTGAACGTGCCCAACGCCTCGGTCATGATAATCCAGAATGCTGAGCGCTTTGGTCTCTCACAACTTCATCAGCTTCGCGGCCGTGTGGGTAGGGGTGCAGAACAATCATACTGCATACTTGTGTCGAACTACAAGTTATCTGCCGAGACGCGTAAAAGGCTGCAGATTATGACAGAGACGAACGACGGATTCGAGATTGCGGAAGCCGATCTCAAGCTACGTGGCCCGGGAGACTTGGAGGGAACACAGCAGAGCGGCATCGCTTTCAATCTCAGACTTGCCAACCTCGGTCGCGACGGACAACTCGTTCAACTTGCCCGCGACACCGCATCCTTTGTCCTTGATGCCGACCCTGAGCTGCAGGCGCAGGACAACACCCTGCTCCGTCGCCACCTGCAGGAACTCAAAAAAGAACACCGTGACTGGAGCCAGATTTCATAACCTCCTTTCACATATCCATAAACACATACTAATACCTTTAATGATGCCCTATAGGGGAACAACAAACGCCCTATAGGGGAATGAACAACGCCCTATAGGGGAATGAACAACGCCCTATAGGGGAATGGCCCATCCCCCCGCATGCATATAATAATCCCCCTGCGGCACTGAACCGCAGGGGGATTTGTTATTCATTTGTAACCCTTGCTCCGAAAAGAAGGGAATAGGCGTTTACTGTGCAGCCATAATGCCCAAGATGGTCTGAGCATCAGCAAGATTAATCTCGCCATCACCATTGACATCAGCAGCAGGATTCTCGGACACATCGGCATCTCTTGCCATGAGGCCCAAGATAGTCTGATAGTCTGCGAGATTTGCTTCGCTATCATCGTTGACATCACCCTTCATTCTGCCTACACGCACAGTACCATGATTCATGTCGAAAGTAATAAGGTAATCGTGAGCATCACCCTCTACACTCTCGTCCCAGTTCATGTACCACTTGCGGTCCACTCCGCGAATCAGGTCAGCCATAGTCACGCCGTCCTCGAGAATAAGCTTGTTCTCTTCGTTGCCATAACGACCTTCGTTCCATCCGCCACGGGTAGCAGTAGAGTGTTCGATAGAGGCCGTATTTGAACGGCAAGAGAAGATGGTGAAGTTGGGATACATGTTCTCTTGGTCATCTCTGTAGAAAGTAACGATACCAGAATAGATGCCATTGCCCTTATGAGCCAAAGGCGCCATCTCATCGTTCTTCCAACGGTGTTTCTGGCCATCGACGTTAAGGATGGAACCTACGACATAGACGTTATCGTGCCAGGGATATTCACCAACAAGGTCGAATACGATGCTGCTGTCAGCAGGATTATAGGTTATGTTGTAGGTGCCGCCTATCATCTGGATATCATTGCCAGCGCCTTTAACAACAGAGAACTTCTTAACAGCTGGTGTCACGAAACGGTGTGTGCCTTGGTTAGCCTTGTAAACTTCTTCCAAACGACTGATATAGACACCTGCACGGGCATTGGCATTAGCCAAGTTTGCACGGTTCTGCACCACTACACCGGTAGCGACGAACGTTCCGTCATCCTGAGCTACCATAGGATAAACAGTGCTATGCTGGCCATATACAAGCTCATTGCCTTCGGAATCCATCAGGTCGCCCTGAACATAATAGCCGCCACCAATAGCAGGATCATTCAGGATAGACTCGCGATATTCGCGTGCCTCTTCGTCAGTAAGATCACCACTCATATAATGATCACTGATTTCATCTGCTACAGACTGGTATGCATCGCTGAGAGTTGGATCTGTTTCTTGTAGCTCTGTAACCTTATTATAACAATATTCGCTCAAGTCCACAAGTGCCTGATATGCATCATAGCTTTCCTCGATGGTATTGAATTCATCGTTAAGCTTCTTAATGGCAGCCAACTTATCCTCTATAGATGCTTCATCAGAAGAAACGGCTGCATTAGCCTCTGCAATGTATTCATCGAGGTTATCAATGTGGCTCTGGCTGTAGAACATTTTCCATTGCTCATCGCGAGCATATTTGAGGGCATCCAGATGCTTTTCGAAGTTCTGCATCATAGCTCCGAGTACCTCATCAGAGTAACCACGATAGGTTAGTTTGAACTTGCCCCACATCGTCATACCGCTCTCATACCAAGGCTTACCGGTGTTACGGATTCCGAGACGAAGTTCGCCATTCGTCACGACGCCATATACATTATTTATATAGCGACCGCCACCAAAGGCAAAGCTGACAGCTTGACGCTGCTCTGGAACATAACCAGAGCCAGTATCGAAGTCCTGAGCCGTTGTTGCTTCGCCATTATGAGGAGCCTCGGGGTCGCCGGAAGCATCGTAACGGCAGTTCACACCGTTGATGGCATCTTCATAGAGGACTTGGCCTGCATAGATGTTCATAACAGGCGTATAGTAATCATTGATGAAGAGGTCGGCGGGCACGTAGTCATTACCCTCGAGGTCGCCCAAGCCGTTGCCGCCGGGACGATAGAAGGCAGGAGCCTCCAGCTCGTAGATGCCGTCGGGAATGTCGGCCACAATATACTGAGATACATTGAAAGCTGTATTCCATGTACCAGCAACGGGATAGATGTCCGTGAAACCTGTGTTAGAGCTGAAGTTGCTGCCTGCTGAGCCTTGGAATGTGATTTGTGTCTCCCAATCCTTGAAGTTACCATCTTCGGTAAAGGCAGCGTTCTTGATGATGTTGCTTACATCGGAGCCAACACTGATACTCGTCATAATAGCATCATTATACAGAGTCTTTGCGAAAGCAATCTCCTCCGTCAGTTCTTCTTCGCTGAGCTGACGCTCGTTGAGAATATAGAGGAATGTGCCATGAGGCAGTTCATCACTTTCATCCTCGACGCGATTAAGATACTTATCAAGCAAGTCAGTAGCTGCGCCATTGAGGTCTGTGCGCTCTGCACGCTCGGCAGTAATAGCTTCTATTGCAGATTGGAATGCCTCGTAAGCAAGGTGGCTCCTACGAATAAGGTTTGGAGTGCGAGCCAACACATCTGCAATATCCATAATCTGCTCAAGAGTCGTTGCATTTGTAATGGCGCTTGAGGCTTCTTCATATGCTTCCTTCAGGGAAACCTGAGGCTCAAGTCCTTCAAGTTCTTCCTGAATAGCAGCGATTTGCTGTTCACGAATGAGGCTGATGTCACCTTCCTCCAACTTATCCAAACGCCAACTGTCCCATACTGTCCAGTTACCGTAGAGGTAAAGACTGTTCTCAACACCAACATTTACACTATCCTCTGCACTCTCAATTGCAAAGTAGATAGGCTCGTTCCAATAGAGGCCACGAGCAAAGTACTTCATGCAGGCAGTACGAGAATTGGGCACCCAAGCGTCAGTCTCTTCGCTGTAGTTCTCTGTTTCACCTACACGATCCTTCTGACGGTCTTCGGTAATATCCTTGAATCGATTGGCAATCTTCTTGCCATTGACTTCTGCGAAGTACTGGCTGCTGTGATAGAGAGGTGCATAATCTTCGCTAAGTTCGCCTGTTGCATATGCATTATGCTCTGCGTTGCCCCACTGAGCTACGCGGCTCAAGCCTTGAACACGAAGGCGATAGATGCCAGGCTCAAGGTTCTTGATGGTCTGGTAGCTCTCGAACCACGAAGAGTTCCAGTGCTCAACAACACTGCTTTCAAAAGCAAGGTTGCTGCCGTCGCCGCCATTATGTGTTGTGTAGCCAGTGTTCACATCGTGGTCAGCATTGGGGAAGACATCCAGGAATGGGAAGTCGGGGTCTTGATGATGACAGACAGAACAGAAGCCATCGACATACTGATGGCTGGGAATGCTAGAGCCTTGAGTATTGGAATAGCTTGCCTCGGAAGGATCGTATGTACCGTCGCAACGCATCTCTGCAACAACATATACCTGCTTGCCACCAGGCATGAATGATGGTATTGACTCAGGATCATCGAGGTCCTGGAACCACTGGATGTTCTCCTGGTCGCCGTTGAGCTTGTAGCAGAGAGCGCCACTATATACATCTTCTACATCAATAACTGTTGACTGAAGAGGTGTACCATTGACGCTATAGCAATTGGTGAAGGTAGCGTTGTCGAAGCGAGCAAGATACTTATCGTCGTTCTGCACACCGCTTACCGTTGCTGACGACCAGCAGTTGGTGATAACTGCGCCGCCACTTCCGAGCCATGCACTCAGGGCGCCGTTCTCATTGACACTTGCACCAGAGATGAAACCTGTTGAATAGCAATTCGTCATGTAGATGTGAGCCTGCGAACCTGTGTTGCAGCCCAGGATGCCGCCAGCACCTGCTCTTGAGCAGTTTACGTCGCCCTCGAAGCCAATGTTCTCCAGGAAGATGTCACCAGGAGCTGTTGAGCCACCGATGAAGCCTGCGTTGCCCGTGGCACTGATGATGCAGGTTGCATCGCCACGAAGATTCTTGACTGTAGCGCCGCCGTTGAGGAAGTTGATGAAGCCAACCCATTCCTCACCTTCGCGCCAGCTCATATCCATGTTGCTGACGGTATGGAAGCCGCCATCGAAGATACCCTTGAAGCCGTGGTCGCGGTCACCGATACCACTGAAGCAAACCTCTGAATCGATAGAATAGTCTGTGAAGTCGAGGTCGCTGTTCAACTTGGCGTTTACTTCAACGTTGCCTGCCTTGACGAACTCGGCAAACCAGCATACGTCTAACTCATTGTTCAGTTGATAGAAACCGTCGGCATCCTTCTCGCAGAAGCTGTCGTTAATCTGGCCGCAATTGATGCAATACCATGTGCCTTCGTTGTATTCATGAGGCGGACGTACAGGCTCAACAGGATTGTTCGTATAGGTTCCGCCTTCGATGGGAGTTCCATCACACATCACTTCGCCTTGCAGATAGACTTGCATGCTGGTACTGAAAGGCATGGGGTATTCGTCAGTGCCAAGTGTCTGCCAATAGACTATAGAGCCTGCCAGCTGGTTGATGATGTAAGTAAGCTTGCCGTTGACGATGTCTTCGGCCACGAATTCATGGTCGATATATTGGAAATTCATCTCGTTCTCGCTGAGGTCGTAGCAGTTCACGCAGCAGTCTCTGCTCATGCGGACCACGCCGCGACCATTGCCGTCGATGCCGTCAACATAGCCTATGTTGATACAGTTCTTGACAATGGTAGAGCCGTTGTCGCCCAACCAGCCTGAGATGCCGGCAGACTCTTTCTCGCCTTTATCGTTACCCATAGCTGTGATGGTACCTGTGTTGACGCAGTTCTCAATCCTCCAGATAGGATGATTGCTTGTGCTGCCGCCAGTAATGCCACCAGCATTCTTGGTTGTAGTAGTAATACTGGCTTCGTTCACACAGTTCATGATGACAATCTCCTTGTCGCGGTTCTGACCTGTACCCGTGATGCCGCCTGTACGCAATGCACCCGTGATGGAGCAGCTCTTGTCGATGATAAGGTTCTTGATAACCGTACCCTCGCCGCGACTGTTCGGGTTGCCTCGAAGGTCACCGAAGAAGCCTTGACGCTCTGTACTCGGACGGTTGATAATCATGTTCTTGATGCGGAAGCCCTGACCGTCGAACGTGCCGTTGTACTTCTTGCCGTCGTCCGGACCTATGGGACGGTGCAGGTTCTCGATGTTCTCAAAGTCGATGTCGTTCATCAACTTACAGTTAGGGTCGAGATTGCCATTGGCAACCAAGTCCGAGATCCACTCCACATTGCCCGCATTGTAGAGCATGTAGAAGCCATCTGCATCCTTCTCAGGAGCCTCGAAGTGTGCGTCGCAAGCGTCGTGCATCGTACAGATACCGTTCACGTATCCATGATCATCGGCGAAAGCAGCTGTCCCAACGAGCCACATGAGGGCGAAGATGACGAGAGAGGTAAACTTTCTCATTGCTTTGTTTTGTTTAGGTTAGTAAATAATTATATATATAATAATGTATATAGGCGTGTGTTGGCAAAATAGTATATCAACTTTAAAATATTCCATCACAAAAGTACAAATAATAATTTTAATATTGACAGTTTTTAACCAACTTTTTTTGGATAATAACACTATTTGTACGTTTTTGATGCTCAGAATAGTTAAAAATGACAATCAAAACACGATAAACGGACATAGTTAACGTGGATAGATGGTAAACTTAGCGTGCCATCTTCGCAAACTTAACGTGGATAGTTGGCAGACCCTCCAGAGGGCGTTGAAAATTCCCCTATAGGGCGTTTGCCATTCCCCTATAGGGCGTTAAGCGTTCCCCTATAGGGCGTTGAGCATTCCTCTATAGGGCGTTGACCATTCCTCTATAGGGCGTTGACCATTCCTCTATAGGGCGTTGACAGACGTCATGCTTCGTAATGGGCAAAACGAATAAAGCGCCAGACTGTTGTCTGACGCTTTATTTGATGTGGTGTCACCAGGAATCGAACCGGGGACACAAGGATTTTCAGTCCTTTGCTCTACCAACTGAGCTATGACACCATTTTTCAAATGCGAGTGCAAAGGTAAGCCAAAAATCCGAACCCTGCAAGCATTTCCATAAAAAAATGGCAGAAAAAGTAATTTTTTCTCGCTGTTTGTCGCTTTTTTCAACGTTCGACTTTCAACTTTCAATTAATTGTTGTACCTTTGCAGCGGTTTTAGGACCACTCGGAAAGTAGCGCAGTTGGTAGCGTACCACGTTCGGGACGTGGGGGTCGGGAGTTCGAGTCTCCTCTTTCCGACTTGTTAAGTGAAGAATGAAGAGTGAAGAATGAAGGATTTGCTACCGCTCTCATTTTTCACTTTTCACTTTTAAATATACACTTTCCGATGGAGAATTGGTTCGCGATGCGCGTCACATACCGGCGCGAGATGAAGGTCAAGGCCGAGATGGACGCTTTGGGAGTGCCGGCATTTGTACCGATGCGGCGCATCATGCAACGGGGCATCCGCCTCAAAAACACGCTGGAACCAGCCATCCACAACCTTATCTTCATTCATGCAACCGAGGAAAAGATGCAGGCTCTGAAGAAGTCCCGCCCAGAACTGCAGTATATGATGCGGCAAATGAATGGGAAGATGGAGAAAATCATCGTGCCGCAACGGCAGATGGACGACTTTATGAAGGTCTGCACAACGAGTCTCGACTTTGTGGAAATCGTGTCGGCCGAGCAGGTTCGGTTCAAGCCAGGTCAGGAGGTAATGGTGATAAGCGGTCCTCTACAAGGCATTCGAGGGTACTTTCAGCGCGTAGAAGGCCATCGCGCGAAACGCCTCATCGTCACGATTCCCGGAGCATGTTCTGCTACAGTCGAGGTCAAGGCTGAAGACGTGACGGTAATCCCCAATTCATAATTCATAATATATAATGTATAAAGGCTACGCCCAAGACCTTGCGTGAAACAAGGCGAGGGGATGTATTATGAATTGAGAAATATGGATTCAGTATTGAGTTCAGTGCCTCAGCCCCTTGCTTTTATTGATATAAGCCTTTGCTACGCCAAAGCGCAGGAAGAGGTCGAGACGGACAGGAATGTGGTTCTCGTCGTCGGTAACATAGAACGTGATGACTTCCTTCTCCTTTCCTTTGGGATACTCCACAAAGGAGAATACCAGACAACGATAGGTGACGCCCGTGCTCTTCATCTTGAAGTTATCGCGGCCACGATAGATGAGAGTAATGTCCTCCACCTTGTCCCCACTTGTTAACGGCACACGAATCTTCTCGCCTTTAGTCATGTTATCCACATCAAAAGAGCGGGCACGCAGCAACAGGCTCATCATATCGTAGATACACTTGGAGCTGTCGTATGTCTTCTCTGTAACAACGCCATTACGGTTCTGGAAACGTTGACGCAGATGGGTTTTCCCGCCAGGATAGGAATACCAGGCTTCGTCCACATAATAGTGCCCGCCTTCGTTGGCTCCCTTCTTGTAATAACGCGGCGTCAAGTCTTCCGTGACAATACACTGTATAGTGTCGCGCATCAGGAAGAAGCGGTCCAGGCGAGGACTGGTGCGTGTGATGAGGTACGCCTTATAGCCAGGTTTGCCTTCCCACCGTGTCTGGGAGACTTTCATCGTAGCAGAACCAGCATTGACCCACACGAACTTCCAGTTGAAGAAGAGGTTGTAGGTCAGTTCCTCGCCAGCATTGAAGGCAGTATTCTCCGCGGAACATTGAGCGGAAACATGTGCTGCGAAAGAAAAGGCAGCAATCAGAATGATAATATATTTTCTGGTGTTCACTTCTGTTTCTCCTGTTGTTTCTTAAGTTCGCGTTCTTTGTTACGCAACTTGACGTCTTTCTTCTTATCAGGCTTCTGCTTCGTAATTGCCTTAGGTTTCTGCCCGATACGAGGTATTTCAAGCGGAGCCCAATCCTGCTCTACATCCCATTTCGCCTTAACATGAATAGGTTGCGGGAAATAGAAGACACGCTCCGGCTGGAGACCTTTGCCGTATTCGCCGGTATCCCACTCGCCATCTCTGTCGTTATCGACAAAGCAACGCATATAATAATCTGCTGGCTTCAGGTAGTAGAAGTCAGCCCTCCCGTCTTTCCCCGCAATCTGCTCAGCCACGCACTTATCGCTCTTGTTCAGCAATTGTACAATGATGCGAGCGGTGTCAGGCATGATGACGTGCACGAAAAGCGTACCGTACTCATCCTCGCTCTTTACTGTAAACTCATTCTTAATTGACTTGCAATGGTCACCCATCACGCCAACTATCGCAGCACTGTCAACAACAAACCGATACTGCTTCTTCTGCTCCCATTCCGCATAAAGCGTGTATGACTTTACATCACGGTCTGGCAAGAAAAGGAAAGGCTCCGGAACCCAGTTACTGTCCACCTTCTGATAAAAGTGCATGCGTGTCGTATCAACACTCGCTATAGGTTGCTGGGCCATGTAATGGACATTCTGATTGGGGTCGAGATTGCCTGTCGGCTTCACGGAAATCTCCAAGAATGACTTTTCATACGGGTTATCTTCATGAGCCAAAGGTACTTTCGACTTCTTCAACTGCTTTTCCCTTTGTTTCTGCCATTCCTGAATCTTCTTCTGTTTCTCCCTGTAAATCTTTGACCAAGTTACCCTCGGTGCTTCCTCAAACCTCTCAGTATGGGGACGCAACACACCCAACGTATCTGTCTCGAGGAAGGAAATCTCAAACTTCATCGTGTCCTCCCGATGCGTGAATGCGGTATCGGTAACCCAATAGATTATAGTGTCGTTATGCGACGATGCGTCTGCCACAAGACATTTCTCATCGAAGTTGAGTCCTTTTATAACAGGCAATGAGTCAGCAGGAGCTGTAAAGAAGAACTTAATGATGTCGGGGTCTGGACGTTCCATCTTGAGCAGATGCTGATCCTGACCTGCCTCAAGAAACACTTCAAGCACCAAATCGTCGGGATAATAATGGACATAAGGACTGACCAGAATGGAATCGTAATGGGTCGAGTCTCGCCAAATCGTATCCATACGCACATCCCATTTGCAAGAAGTCGTAAAGGTGTCTTGCATGAAGGCTATTCGTTCGCTCTTCTGAGAGAAGAGGAAATTGCCATCCTTATCTTCCAGGGCATACGCAAGATACTTACCTGGCTTTACGCCTTTAATGCAGAACTGGCCCGAGCCATTGGTTCTTGATACACGACTGAAAGGTTTATTCTTGAGGATGGAGTCGTTAAAAAGAGAATCCAAGGGATAGAGGCCAACCAGCACGCTCTTCACGGGTTCCAAGTCAGCAGCATTAAGCACTACGCCAGACACTTCCATCGTATCAATCGCCTCGCCTGTGCTAAAACTATAGGTATAGTGCCCCATCGGATTGCCCTCGTTGTTGTCAACAATGGCATCGCTGAAGTCGATCGTGTATGTTGTGTTAGCCTGCAAAGAATCATAGAGTGTTATTTTAACACTCTTGCCGTCGGCACGAATATTGGCAGGCTCAATCTGGGGAGGCGACACAATGACCTTCTCGCTGGCATTCTCGAGCTTGATAAATTCATCGAAACGAATACGCATCTTCTTCTCATTTACGCCTACAGAGCGATCTGCCGGATATGATGCAATGACCTTCGGCGGTATCTCATCAAAGATGCCGCCATCGGGAGCCCCGATGCTTGCGCAAGCTGCCATAAGCAGCAAGGTCATACCTGCAAATACGTGCTTCGCCTTCATCATGAACTGTGGACTATAAATTATGAACTCACTCGTTGAGTGACAACACTTGCTCTATGATGTCACGATTGTTGCAAAGGCGGGGCACTTTATGTTGTCCGCCAAGTTTGCCTTTCTGTTTGAGCCAGTCATTGAAGACGCCTGGGCGGGCCTTGATGAGTTCAAGCCTTTGAAGCGTAATGTCCTTGTACCGCTTTGCCTCGTAGTCGGAGTTTATCTGCTGGAGGCTCTCGTCGAGAATGCGGGCAAACTCATCTATATTATCAGGCTCGCGACTGAACTCCACAACCCATTGGTGACGACACTTTCCGTCGGCATCCATGAAGACTGGCGCCGCAGTATATTCCAGCACTTCGGCTCCTGTCTGCTTGCACGCCTCGGCCAATCCTTTCTCAGCATTATCGACGATGAGTTCCTCGCCAAAAGCATTGATGAAGGACTTCGTTCGACCTGTAATGACAAACTTGTAGGGATTCTTCTCCGTGAAACGAATCATGTCGCCGATGATGTAACGCCAAAGCCCGCTTGATGTGGAGATGACCATCGCATAGTTCTTGCCCGTCTCAACACCCCAAAGAGGCACAACAGTCGGCTCTTCCTTGTCGAACTCATCCATCGGAATGAACTCATAGAAGACACCGTAATCAATCATCAAACTCATTGCCACATCACTCGGGTCGTCCTGCAAGCCAAAGAAGCCTTCCGAGGCATTGTAAGTCTCCATGTAATGCATGCCGGGCGAGGTAATGAGGCGCTCGTATTGTCCGCGATAAGGCGTAAAGGCAACACCACCATGAAAGAAGACCTCCAAGTTCGGCCAAACCTCGTTGAGATGTTGCTTGCCGCTAAGTTCCATGACTCTGTTGAGGACGGAAAGCATCCAAGAAGGCACACCACTCAGATTAGTAACGTTTCGCTTTATGGCTTCCCTTGCGATACGGTCACGCTTTACCTCAAAGTCGCTGAGCAAAGCTGTGGCTTTCTTGGGCACACGAACAAGGTTGACAAGCGGATTGATGTTCTCGATAAGGATGGCACTGAGGTCGCCCACGAGACTGCCAGGCAAGTTGTAGTTCGAAGCATGACTGCCGCCAAGAATCAATGCTTTGCCATCAAAGATGCGGCTCTTCGGATTGTTGCGCAAGTACCAAACAACAGCATCGGTTCCGCCTGCGTAATGTGTGTCGTGCAAGCCATCACTGCTGACTGGAATGAACTTGCTCTTGTCGTTTGTCGTACCGCTCGACTTCGCATACCACTTCACTTTTCCGGGCCAAAGTACATCCTTCTCGCCATGCCTCATGCGGTCGATGTAGCCTTTCAGTTCTTCGTAAGTATTGAGAGGTGTTTGCTGGGCAAAGTCCTCATAGCTAAGGTTCTTGTCGAAACCGTGTGCCCTACCCCATTCCGTCTCGGCGGCTTTGCCAAGCATACGTTTTAGGACACCTCTTTGCAACGCCTCTGCCTCAGTCTGATAAAGGTCGAGTTTGTGGAGGCGAGGAGTGAAGATGGGACGTATGATATTAGTCAGCGACATATTTACTGTTTACTATTTACTATTTCGTCATGCAACTTTCTGTCGTGCTTGAGGCGATGCAGGGCATTACGGCTTGCCTTCTGATGGCTTTCTTTCTTCGAATAACCTTTGCCGCGAGCACATTCGTGCCCATTGATGACCACCTTTGTGTTGAAGAGCGGCGAACCGTCTTCTGTCTTTGTCTCGTCGAGCAGGATGTACTCGAGAGAGACCTTATGTTTCTGACACCATTCCAGCAGTTTGCTCTTGAAGTTAACCTCCTGATAAGCCAGTTTGTCGATGTCTATGAGGCGATGCATTATCTTCTTGCGAATGAAGGTCTTGCAATGCCCATAGCCTCTGTCGAGATAGATGGCACCGATTAGGGCCTCGAAAGCGTTGCCGGCAAGGTAGCTGTTGTGCGTCTTGTTGTGTTCGTTCTGGCGGATAAGCTTGTCGAGTCCTATTTCCGTTGCCAGCCTTCCGAGCGACTCTCGCTGCACAATCTTGCTTCTTGTATTGGTGAGGAAGCCTTCTCGCTTCTTTGGAAAGTGGTGGAAGACTATCTCGCCTACAACTGCATCCAGAACAGCATCACCAAGGAACTCGAGCCGCTCGTTGTTGAGAGGCGAGCCACTCTTGGCATGAGCGAGCATCGACTTGTGCATCAAGGCTTCCTGATAGAGGCTTATCTTGTGCGGATAGAAGCCCAGCATATCACGAAAAGCGCGACAAAGTTCCCTATCCTTGCGGAAGGGTAACCTTATCGCGTCTATCAGGTTTTCGGCAGACACGGCCTTATCCTGCGTACTTCTTAAAGATAACGCAGGCGTTATGACCTCCGAAGCCAAAAGTATTGCTCAGGGCAGCCCTAACGGTGCGCTTCTGTGCCTGGCCGAAGGTGAAGTTCAACTTATAGTCAATCTCGGGGTCTTCGTCGCCGTCTTCATGGTTGATGGTGGGCGGAACGATGTCCTCCTTGACTGCCAGCACGCTTGCCATTGCCTCGATTGCTCCAGCTGCGCCAAGCAGATGACCCGTCATCGACTTTGTGCTACTGATATTGAGGTCGTAAGCATGTTGGCCAAATACAGCAAGGATGGCCTTACATTCGCTGATGTCACCGACGGGAGTCGATGTGCCGTGCACATTGATGTAGTCGATATCAGCAGGCTTCATGCCAGCATCCTCTAGGGCGTTCTCCATGACGAGTTTTGCGCCAAGACCTTCTGGGTGCGACGCCGTGATGTGGTGAGCGTCGGCACTCATGCCTGCACCAGCCATCTCTGCGTATATCTTCGCACCGCGAGCCTTTGCATGCTCCAGTTCTTCAAGCACGAGGACTGCACTGCCTTCTGCCATCACGAAGCCGTCGCGACTTGCGCTAAATGGGCGACTTGCCTTTTGAGGTTCGTCGTTACGAGTGCTGAGGGCGTGCATAGCTGTGAAGCCACCCACACCTGCAGCCGTGATTGCTGCTTCAGCACCGCCACTTACGATGACGTCTGCCTTACCCAGACGGATGAGGTTGAAAGCATCGGCAAGCGCGTTGGTCGAAGATGCACAAGCACTCGAAGTGATGTAGTTGGGGCCGTGGAAGCCGTACTTGATGCTGATGTGTCCGGCACAGATGTCGGCTATCATCTTGGGCACGAAGAAGGGATTGAACTTGGGGCCGATGGTGTCGGCTGTCTTGGCGTAGGCCGTCACTTCTTCCTCGTAGGTCTTCATGCCGCCGATGCCGACGCCGAAGATGACGCCAACACGGTTCTTATCGACCTTCTCTAAGTCCATAGCGCTGTCTTCTACAGCCATAACGGCTGCAGAGTATGCATATTGGCAATAGGGGTCCATCTTGCGAGCCTCTTTCCTGTCGATGAATTGCTCAGGATTGAAGTCCTTTACCTCGCAGGCGAACTGTGTCTTGAACTTGGATGCATCGAAATGTGTGATAGGTGCAGCACCACTCACACCATTAAGCATGTTCTGCCACGTCTCGGCAGCAGTGTTACCTAACGGAGTGACGGCACCAATACCTGTCACTACAACTCTTTTCAATTCCATTTAATCTAATTCATAATTGTTAATTCATAATTCATAATTAAAACTGCAAGCCAACAGCAGGCTGCAATGAAAGGCAATTATGAATTATGAATTGTGAATTGTGAATTGCTTTCTTACTTGTTTGCTTCGATGAATGCGATGGCATCAGCAACGGTAGAGATCTTCTCTGCCTTGTCGTCGGGAATAGTGATCTCGAATGCCTTCTCGAACTCCATGATCAACTCTACAGTGTCCAGAGAGTCTGCACCAAGGTCGTTTGTGAATGATGCTTCGGGAGTAACGTCTGCCTCATCAACACCCAACTTATCAACAATAATCTCTTTTACTTTTGCTTCAATTTCTGACATAACTTTGTTTATTTACAATTTAACAATTTACGATTTACTATTTTTCTCTCCCCCAAGAAAGTTAATGAGGGAATGCTTCTTTTTTATTTCGCGGTGCAAAGTAAAGGTATTTTGCGCAATTATGCAACTTTTAGGGCTAAAAACATACTGAATTATGCACATTTTAACTTTTTTTGTGCACAAATGGGGTGCAATGAGCAATAATAAAAGGTGAATTCTTACGCATAATACATTATATTATAATGACGCGAGTAGGCATTTTTCAGGCTCTTTTGAAGGAGAACTTGCGGGAAGATGTCAATCATCACTCAGGTAACTGGCGAACTTAACGTGCCACGATGACAAACTTAACGTGCCATGATGACAAACTTAACGTGCCATGTTGGCGAACTTAACGTGTTAAGTTGGAAGAGCCCCTTTGCCACGATTATTCCAGGAGCATTTCTTTCGACCCCATCAAATATTTTTCAATTTTCAATTTTCAATTTTCAATTTTATTTCGTACCTTTGCCCTCACTATGCCACAATTTGCCGACGTCATACTTCCTTTGCCTTTGCAAAGTGCCTTCACCTATGCTTTGCCGCCTGAAATGGCCCAACAGACGCAGGTTGGAAGCCGAGTGATTGTGCCGTTTGGAAACAGGAAGTTCTACACCGCGATTGTGGTTCGCCTCCATGATGAGAAGCCTCCCTACTCCACCAAGCCCGTCTCGGAACTGCTCGATGCAAATCCTATTATCTTGCCTGAGCAACTGCGTTTGTGGAAATGGCTTGCCGATTACTACCTCTGTACTCTTGGCGATGTTTTCAAGGCTGCTTTACCTTCTGGTTTGAAGCTGGAGAGCGAGAGCACTATCCTGCTGAACGAGGATTGGGAAGCCGAATCGCCTCTCTCGCCAAACGAGGAAAAGATATGGCGAGCACTTGGCATAAAGGCTGAACAGACTTTGCTGAGTTTACAGAAAGAGACCGGCATCAAGAGCATTCTACCTGCTGTAAAAAGCCTTCTAGAAAAGGGAGGCGTAAGGATGAAGGAGGAAATACGTCGCACTTATAAACCAAAGACCGTGACTTGTGTGCGGCTTGCTGAAACCTACCACGACGAAGCTCGTTTGCACGAAGCTTTTGACAGTCTGCATCGCTCCCCTCGACAAGAGGCTTTGCTGGCTTGTTTTCTTGGGCTCGAAACTCCCATCGAAAAGCAAAGACTGCTGCAAGAAGCGAACTGCTCGGACGCCATCCTGCGCGAACTTTGCCAGAAAGGTATTCTCGAAACATTTGCAAAGCCTATCGAAAGAGTACATATTAAGGGGCAACAAGATGAGAGAGAAGGGACTCCCTCGCCCTTGACTCCCGCTCAACAAAAGGCAATGGAGAGCATCGAGGAGCAATGGAAGAAACATAATGTCTGTCTGCTTCACGGCGTAACTAGCAGCGGTAAGACGGAAATCTACATCCATCTCATGCAGAAGGCAATCGAAGAGGGAAAGCAGGTTCTGTTCATGTTGCCCGAGATTGTCTTGACAGCACAGCTGACGGAACGGCTTCGTCGCGTCTTCGGCTCTCGGATGGGCGTCTATCATTCCCGCTATCCCGACAACGAAAGGGTCGAACTCTACCAGAAAATGCTGAGCGACAAACCCTACGACATCGTGGTTGGTGTACGCAGCAGCCTCTTCCTTCCTTTCCGGAACCTGGGCCTTCTCATCATCGACGAAGAGCATGAAACATCTTTCAAACAACAAGACCCAGCACCCCGCTACCACGCTCGTAACACAGCCCTTGTGCTTGCAAAACAAGCTGGCGCGAAAGCCTTGTTGGGTTCTGCCACACCAAGTCTGGAATCGTATCACAACGCCCTCATCGGCAAGTATGGTCTCGTCACCTTGAAGACGCGCTTTGCTGGGCTAAACTTGCCGAATATCGAGGTCATCGATGTGCAGGAAATGCGCAGGAAGAAGTTGATGAGCAGCTTCTTCTCGCCTCAGTTGTTGGGACGCATCCGCAAGGCTTTAGAGCAAAAGCAGCAGGTCATTCTCTTCCAGAACCGCCGTGGCTACGCTCCCGTCCTTGAGTGCAAGTCTTGCGGATGGACGCCTCGTTGCCAGAGTTGCGACGTCAGCCTGACTGTTCATCGCGGTTTCAGGCAAATGGTTTGCCATTATTGCGGCAAGACTTACAACATCCCGCAGATGTGTCCGAACTGCGAGAGCAACGAACTGTCCAGCCGAGGTTACGGAACAGAGCGCATCGAAGAGCAGCTGCAAGCCATCCTGCCGGAAGCGCGTATTGCGCGAATGGACCTCGACACAACGCGTTCGCGGCAGAACTACGAACAGATTCTGCACGACTTCGAGGAAGGAAAGACAGACATCCTTATCGGCACGCAAATGGTGACGAAGGGTCTCGACTTCGACCGCGTCAGTCTGGTTGGCATCCTTTCCGCCGATACGATGCTCGCCCAACCTGATTTTCGCAGCTATGAAAGAGCTTTCCAACTAATGGAGCAAGTCGCAGGCAGAGCAGGCAGAAAAGGTTCCGTAGGTCATGTTGTGCTACAAACTCGTGATGCGGGAAATGCGATTGTTCAGCAGGTGGTGAATCACGACTATGAAGGCATGTATGCCGAGCAGGCTGAGGAGCGTGAATTATTCCGTTATCCGCCTTTCTGTCGTGTCATCTTTATCTATCTGAAGCATCGCAACGAAAGCGTCGTAGATAGCCTGTCAAAAGACTTCGCAAGCCTTTTGGGGCAAGTATTCGGCGAGCGTGTGCTTGGTCCCGACACACCTCCCGTCGGTCGCGTCCAGCAGATGCACATCCGCAAGCTGATTCTGAAGATGGAGTTGTCGGCTCCGATGTCAGCCGTTCGCGAGCGCCTCCATGTCCTTCAAAGCCAAATTCTCGCAATGCCTCAGTATCGCTCTGCACAGATATATTATGATGTAGATTAATCAAGAATCTTAAGCTATGGAACAAGGCAAGGAAGGTTCTTCACCTGGTTCGAGGAAGAGGCGAGGAAAGATTGAAAATTAAAGTTTGAAGATTAAAACCTGAATAAGTTATTTGCGTTTTCAAATTTATTTTGTAAATTTGTGCCCTGAAACGATAATCTACAAGACATATGTTTTCCGGAATAATTGAAAGTATGGCGCGAGTGGTCGCCATTGAACATGAACAGGACAACGTCCATCTGACTTTGACCTGCCCCTTCGTAGAGGAACTTAGCATCGACCAAAGCATCGCCCACAACGGCGTTTGCCTGACAGTTGTGCGCCTCGAAGACAACTCATATACCGTCACCGCTATGCGCGAGACATTGGAGCGCAGCAACCTCGGGCTGCTCAAGGTGGGCGACGAGGTGAACGTGGAGCGCTCGATGCTGATGAACGGACGTTTGGACGGGCATATCGTGCAAGGGCACGTTGACCAGACTGCTGTCTGCATCGCCGTCGAGGACCAGCAAGGCAGCCATCAATACACCTTCAAATACGAGAGCACGAAGGAAATGGTCAAGCACGGCTATTTCACCGTCGATAAGGGGAGCGTGACAGTCAACGGCGTCAGTCTCACCGTTTGCCGCCCCACAGCCGACACCTTCCAGGTCTGCATCATCCCCTACACCTTCGACAACACCAACTTCCACGCCATCAAGGAGGGAACCGTCGTCAACATCGAGTTCGACATCATTGGGAAATACATTGCGCGAATGCACGAACTTCAAAATTAATAAATTCATATATGAAAAGGGTTTCTTATTTTCTTATTCTCTTATTCTCTGCATTCCTCAATGTTCAGGCAGGAAAGCACATTTCCATCTGGCCGAAAGGCAAAATGCCCGATGCTCAGCCTCAACAGATTGCGGCTATGACGGCCGAAGTCAACGCCAAAGGCTTCAATCCCGACAAAGCCAGAATGCCCTACCTGGAATGGATGGAGAAACCTCAGACACCGAACGGCTGCTGCATGATTCTCATCTCGGGCGGCGGCTACTTCAACACCTGCGACAACAACCTCATCTCGCTTTGGACGAAGCGCTTCACGGAACTCGGCTTCCAATGCGTCAACTTCGTCTATCGTACGCCTCGACCCGAAGGTCTGCCCATCTACAAGAGCGCTTGGGAGGACGGACAAAGAGCGGTCCGAATGGTTCGCAGCGAGGCAAAGAAGCGCGGCTTCGACCCCGAGAAGATTGGCACCATCAGCATGAGTGCAGGCTCGCATTTGGCTCTCTTGCTTGCAACAAGTTCGCAAACACCTGCTTACGCTCGCGTTGACGCCCTCGACGATGTGCCTTGCCATGTGAACTTCGCCATCGTCAACGCCCCCGCATACGCCCTCTCCGACAGCGAAGGCGGTACACCGAATGTGCGCCTCGGTTATGGTCCCGACGTCAAACTCGACACCATCTTCCATTTCGACGAGAAGACTTGCCCGATGAGTCTGCATCACGGCGGTAACGACCCATACAGCCCCAACGCCTCGACGCAAGTTTTCCGTCAGCTTCGCAAGCGGAAGATTCCTGCCGAACTGCATCTCTATCCCGGAAAAGGACACGGCGCCTACGGTCTGGAGCGCGGCATAGAATTTCTCACGCAAATGGGCCTGCTTGGTCCCGTTCAGCCCGAAGTGGAGATAATGAAGCGTTTCCCTAACGACAACGACCGCGACAAATACGTCAAGGAAAACATCTGGCCCGACGGCAAGATGCCTTATGTGCAAGAAAATCAAGGCACGCCCTACATCGAATGGCACATCCCTGCTAACCTCAAGACGAAAGCTATCCAGATTATCTATTCGGGCGGCAGCTATATGGGTAACGGTCCCGACGGTTTTGAAGTGGCTCCAGCCCGACGCTATCTCAACAGTCTCGGTATGGCAGTCGTCACGATGCGCTATCGCACACCTCGTCCCGCCGCAGAAACAGGCTTGAAGAAGCACATCTCGGCTTGGCAAGACCTGCAGCGCGCCATTCGTGTCGTCAAGAGCAAGGCTGCCGACTATGGGCTCGACCCCAACAACATCGGCATCATGGGAAGCAGCGCTGGCGGACACCTCACCCTGATGGGCGTAACATCTTCCGTTCAGCAGGCTTACCTCCCCATTGATAACCTCGACAAGCAGCCCTGCAACGTGCAATGGGGCATCGGCATCTATCCGGCTTACGCACTTACAGACGGAGATGAGAATCACAACACGACGAGCGGAACTGACGATAGTGCCGTGCTCGTTCCCGAGTTCAACTTCGACCTCAAGACTGCTCCGATGCTCTTCGTCCATGGCGATAAAGACGGCTGGGCTTCCATGAACTCCGTCAAAACTTGGGAAAAGATGCGTGCAATGGGCATCCAGAGCGAGCTCCACATCCTTGCCACGCGCGACCATTGCTTCCAAAGGACAGCTTCTCCCGGAACCGGCAGCTACACATATCTCGAACGCATCAGCGAGTTCCTGAAAGAAATGAAGAAGTTGTAATATGGCACAAATCAGTATCATAGCCGCTATTGCCGAGAACAACGCTATCGGGCTGAAAGGCCAACTCCTTTACTGGTTGCCAGCAGACCTGAAGCGCTTCAAAGCACTCACTACCGGTCACACCATCATTATGGGGCGCAAGACCTTCGACAGCCTGCCGAAAGGCGCTCTCCCAAACCGCAGGAATGTTGTCCTGTCCCGCAGCAAGAAGGACTTTCCGGGAGCAGAAAGGTTTGCCTCACTCAAAGATGCTCTTGCCAGCTGTTCCGAAGATGAAGATGTTTATATCATCGGTGGAGCAAGCGTTTATGCAGAAGCATTGCCGCTCGCAAACCGCCTTTGCCTGACAGAAGTGCACGACACGCCGAAGGAGGCAGACGCTTTCTTCCCCGAGTTCAATCGCGACGAATGGGAAGTCGCTTTCCTCGAGAAACACGAACCCGACGAAAAAAACGACCGGTTCTATGACTTTATAGATTACATTAGGAAATGAAACAATACTTAGACCTACTACAAAAAATCCTTGACGAAGGCGTCAAGAAGGAAGACCGCACAGGTACGGGCACCATCAGCATATTCGGCCATCAGATGCGTTTCGACTTGAGCGAAGGCTTTCCCTTGCTCACGACAAAGAAGGTTCACTTGAAGAGCATCATCTACGAGCTGCTTTGGTTCCTGCAAGGCAATACCAATGCGAAATGGTTACAGGAGCGAGGTGTGCGCATCTGGAATGAATGGGCAGACCCCGAAACAGGCGACCTCGGCCACATTTACGGCTATCAATGGCGTTCTTGGCCTGATTATGATGGTGGCTTCATTGACCAAATTCAAGAGGCCGTCAATGCTATCAAGCACAATCCCGACAGCCGACGCATCATCGTATCGGCTTGGAATGTGGCAGACATCAAGAACATGAACCTGCCGCCCTGCCACGCTTTCTTCCAGTTCTATGTAGCAAACGGCAAACTCTCGCTGCAACTCTATCAGAGGAGTGCTGACTGCTTCCTTGGCGTACCTTTCAACATCGCCTCTTACGCCCTGCTTTGCATGATGATGGCACAGGTTTGCGGACTCGAGCCAGGCGATTTCATTCACACGACTGGCGACACACACATCTACCTCAATCACCTCGACCAAGTGCATCTGCAACTCTCTCGCGAGCCTCGCAAATTGCCACGAATGCGCATCAACCCTAAGGTGAAGGACATCTTCAAGTTCCAATACGAGGACTTTACCCTCGAAGACTATGACCCCTACCCTGCCATCAAAGGCGTGGTAAGCGTTTAAGAGAGAGATTTAGGGCTGAAACCTTACAGAACCTCTTTCCCGAAAGGAGAAAGAGCCAATCCTGCAAGTCGGAAGTGCATCCTGCCAAATGGGATGCCGATGATGGTTATGCAGAAGAGGATGCCAAAGAAGACGTGGCTGAGCCATATCCAAATGCCGCCAATAAAGAACCACAGCACGTTCATGAAGAGATTCAGACACCCGTGTTGCGGTTCTATTTTTCTCACCCTCGAACCAAACGGCCACAAGGCAAGTATGCCCAACTTGAAGACTTGCAAACCGAAGGGAATGCCGATGATTGTTATTATCAGCCCTACGGCTCCAATCAGATACTCAATGGAAATCGCCAATCCGCCGAAGACGACCCAAATGATGTTGCCAAGCAGTTTCATATCTTATGCTTACCTCTTGATTTAATTTACACGGTCAATCTTTAGGTTATCGAAATATGGCGTGCAGACACGACCTTTATGCAAAGGAGCCATCAGACCAGCCATACCTTTCGGATAATGGTGGGATGTGAACGACAGAACAGGTTTGCTGTCAACATATCCTATCAACTGTTTTCCTTCGAACCGCAACTTCAAGTTGTGCCACTTACAAGCCGAGATGCCCTCTACCTTTGTTGAAGAAAGGGTGTATTCGCCTCCCACTTCCACATCTTTCCGAGCGCGTATCAAAGCCTGCTGTTCCTTATCTCCGATAAGTTCTTTCTGGTTGAGTTTTCCACAAGACAGAACAAGGGTGCAGTTGCCCTTATCATCGAGCTTCAGATAATACCCTTTAGCCCAAATTCCATAACCAGAGCCTACATCACAAAGATGCCCCATCACTGCAGCTTCGTCTCCAGGATTCAGCCAGACATCTGCACTCACTTCGTAATCTCGCCAAGCCGAATCGCCCAGAATCGTATAATGATGCCATTCTGGAGCCCAGCTAAGAGTATGTTCTCCAACAGTTTGGCGAATGCATTTGCCTTTATGGTCTGGGCTTTCTGCAAGTTCGAAACAGCCAATCAGGTCTGCCGTATAATGAGGAAGATAGCCATAACTTGATGGAGGCAAATAACTCTCGAAATCGTCGGAATAAGGAAGGGGGAAAGGCTTGGACGCAGGAATTTCAGCAAACGAACCTTTCTGCTGTCCTGTAAGGGTTGAAATGGAATAGACAGCATCTGGATGAAGTTTCAGGCTGAATGTTCCTGCCTTCGGTTTAATGTCTTCAAGGCGGACAAATTGCTGATTCTTATCACTATACCATACGCAAAGGTTGCCTTTCTTCAAACCTTTTGCCACCTTGAACTTAAGCTCTTGCTCACTCTTTGCGCCCTTCGTTTCGAGAATAATACTATAGTCGCCCGAATCCGGATTGCGCAAGGTAACCATCGAACCGCCTTCGTTTAGTTTCTTGCATCCATCGTCAACATAACGCCACCCAATCTGTGTGAACTGCCCATAATGAGCATATCCCCATAGTGCCTCGCGCACTTCATAATTTCCGCTCCAAGGTTCTCGAGCAAGAAGCATCGCAGGATAATAGGAATATGGTTCAAGAGGATAGACGCCTGCTATGCCGTACCAGTTGATGACTTTTGTGGCACCGCTGACGATATAGTTCTCGTTGAAGCCTTTCACGATACTGATGAGCGCATCAAAGCCTGGCAAATAGAAATGGTCCTCGGAATTCCAGATAGGTTTGCCCAGTTCCTCGCAAATAGCACGATGCTCTTTCGAGAGAGGAATCTCGCTGAAAGTGTGAGCACAAACGGCATCCAAAGAAGCAGCCAAAGCCGAATCCTTCTGCATGTCCTTCAGGAAGTCCATCTTCCTGTCGCCCCAATTACCAAAGCCATGAAGCTTCACATCCTCGAAGCCTCGTTCGTTCATGGCTCGACGCAAGTTCTTGGCAAAGTCGTAATTGTAGCCTTTCTCGTTGTGACAGCCTAGCGCATCCAACTCCAATCCATGAACCTCTCGCAATCCTTGCATCCAAGAGATATAATAATCGACCATATCTTCGCTCCAGAAGTTACCCACCCAAGCAGGAGCGCTCCAAGAGGTGGCATCAAGCGAGAGACGGGGATTGGATTTCTTGGCTGCTTTCATCACCCACCAAATGTAGCCACGCTCGAAGTTTGCGTCGCCTCGAGAATGGCTGTGAGAAGGCATAGAGCCTTGAGTGGAATTACCATCGCCTGGAATCTCGACGAGCAAAGCACTGATAGAAGCTCCGAACATGGGCTTGTAAACCATGTCGATGATTTGGCTGCGCTGAGGTTCTGGATAATCCTTCAGTAAGACTGAAGTTGCTCCACCACCATCAACAACACCAATGCCGTCGAATTGTTTACCCGGAGAAGTGTTGCTCAATCGAACAGTCTGTGCCGAGAGGTTCAGCACGCTTATTGTTGCCAGGAGGCAGGAATACAGGATTTTCATTCTTCGTCAGGTTGTTGTCCGTCGTGAGCCTTCCAAGCGCATTCTGTTATCTTCATGTCGGTAAAGCGTGCCGTGAAGGATGATTCTTCTGGCGAGCAGGCATAGATGCCGAACTGGATTTCCTCGGCTGCCGCATACATGTGGCAAACGCGCATCTGGCTGAAGTTTGTTCCGTCTGTAGAGCATTCGATAAGGTAGTCGTCGGCTCGCCTCGAGAACCTGTACCACATCGTCTTCACGTCGGCAGGAATAGCTGTCGTGGCCCAATCGGAATAGCCATTATTCGTGGCGACGCTGCCCAGATGCTGAAACGCCTCGTTCTCGTATTCCACAGAGCCTTTCAGCCAGTTTTCGCTGTCGAGGTACATCACGATACCACATTGGTCGAAGCGCTGATGACTTTGGGTGAAGTCGGTCTTCACGACAAAGCTGAAGAACTTCTCGCGCGTCTTCATTTGCAGGACGGGAGCATTGTCGTTCTGGAAGTGATAATAGGTGCGTTGCCAAAGGTCTGTATGAGGTGCTGTTGTGATTGAAATGGTATCGCCTTTCACTTCGTAGCCTGCTGGTTCTCGTGTCCATTCGAGGTTGTCGAGATTGATTTGTCCGTCTGCAGAGAGAGCAGCCTTAACATCATCAACGAACTCAATTTCAGGCGCTTGTGTGGCTTTCTGTCCGCATGCTGCCAACATCATGCAGAAGCCTAGAAACATTATTTTCTTCATCATTCGAATAGTTTTCCAAATTTGTTTAATCTTTACTGACGAAAGGCTTCAATCCTTTTGCCGCATCGGCTGCTGTGATGCGTTTGCCATCATTATCGAGGTCGATGAGGACATAACGATTGTTGCCCATTCCGAGTTCCTTCATGTAGGAGAGCTGGCGAAGTCCGTGACGCGTCTCGATGCGCTCCACCATATCGTGATGCTCCTCGGCAGTCATGGCGTAGATGATGTCCACGCAAGCCTGGTCAATGGCAAGGATATCGGTTGAGGAGAGGATGCCCACATCAGGCGTCACAACGGGTTCTGCCAGCACGCCTTCGCAGTCACAAGAGACTGACATATTGCGCATTACGTTGACGTAGGTGACGTGTTTCCCGAAGAAGTCGATGCTGGCTTTCGCGGATTCCGTCATACGTTCCATGAACTCTTCTTCGCTGATGCTCCATTGGTCGTCGGAGCCTTTCACGGTATGTATGATGGCTTTGCCGATTCGTCCGTCAGCACATCCGATGCCGATGTTCTTGTTCGAGCCTCCGAAGCCTCCCATCGTGTGTCCCTTGAAGTGCGTCAGAGCCACCATTGCGTCGTAGTTCAGCAGATTCTTTCCGACAGACATTTCCTTGAACCACTTGCCGCCCTTGATGGGCAGAGTTGCTGTGCCTTGCTCGTCGAGGATATCGACAGGACAGAAGGTCCAGCCGTTCACTTTGAGTGTCTCACGATGCTTCTCCGTCGTGTCTCGGTCGCCTTCGTAGTAGGTGTTAGTCTCGATGATGTTGGCGCCCTTCAAGTCCCCTGCCATCAAGGTCTTCACCCATTCGCGAGGAATGATGTTCGGACCGTTCTGCTCGCCTGTATGGAGCTTCACACCCACCTTGCCGCAGATGTTTCCGCTGACCTGCCTGTAAGCCTGGATGAGCCCTTCGGCAGAGAGTTTTCGAGTGAAATAGACGACGGACTCGTTGCCTGTCCGCTGTTCGTAAGGCACATACTTATTGCCGTCGGTGCCTGGTACTAGATTTTTTTCTTGTGGGTTCATAGTGATTTAGTTTGTGGGGAGTTGACTATTTAATCAGGTTTCCTAAGATGCTTCGGCCGAGTTCGCGGGTAGCGGTTCTGGTTGCTGTGCTGACCGTGCTCTTCGTTATCTTTTTGCCGAGGCTGTCCTTGCTCTTTCTCTTCGAACCCGTTACCGTATTGGCGACATAAGTGCCCAGGGCTGCTGTGACGCTTGTGATGACGGCAGAGAGAATCTTCGAGAAGAAGCCTTTCTTCTTGCTCTTCGACTTCGTTTCCTCCTTCTGTTCCTTCTCAGCCTGCTTTTCCTGCTCTGCCAGTTCGCGAGCCTCTTCTTCCTTTTCGCTTTCTGCGAGGAGTACTTCAAACGCACTTTCGCGGTCTATCATCGTGTCGTAACGGCCAAAGATGCGCGACGCCTTGATGATTTGCTCGCGCTGAGATGCTGTGATGGCGCCGATTTGACTGAGCGGGAAGAGCACTTTGGCACGCTCCACAACGTTCGGAGTGCCCTTTTCATCGAGGAAAGAGACGAGCGCTTCGCCTGTTCCGAGTTCCATGATGGCATCTTCCGTCTTGAAGTCCGGATTGGCGCGGAACGTATCGGCTGCGGCTTTCACGTTCTTCTGTTCCTTGGGCGTGAAGGCACGGAGCGCGTGCTGAACCCTGTTACCCAGCTGAGCGAGCACAGAATCGGGAATATCTGTGGGGTTCTGCGTCACGAAATAGACGCCCACGCCCTTGCTTCGGATGAGACGGACAACCTGCTCAATCTTATCCACAAGGCTCTTTGGTGTGTCCGTGAAGAGCGTGTGAGCCTCGTCGAAGAAGAAGACGAGACGCGGCAATTCCTGGTCGCCCACCTCGGGCAGACGTGCGTAGAGGTCCGAGAGGAGCCAAAGCAGGAAGGTGGAATAGAGTTTGGGCTGGTGCATCAACTTGTCGGCAGCCAGAACATTCATCATGCCTTTGCCGTCAGCGCTGACCTGCAGGAGGTCCATGATGTCGAAAGCAGGCTCGCCGAAGAACTTGTCAGCACCCTGATTCTCGAGGGCGAGCAGGGCACGCTGAATGGCTCCCACGCTAGCCGTCGAGACGTTGCCGTAGCGTTTCGTCAGTTCGCTTGCGTGGTCGGCTATGTAGGTCAGCATAGAACGCAAGTCCTTGAGGTCGAGCCGGAGCAAACCACGTTCGTCAGCCACTTTGAAGAGAATCGTCATTACGCCAGCCTGCACCTCGTTCAGCTCCATGAGACGCGACATCAGGTCGGGCCCCATGTTCGAGATGGTGGTGCGCATCGGGTGACCTTGTTCACCAAAGACATCGTAGAAGCAAACGGGAGCCCCGTGGAACTGAGGATTCTCGATGCCGAACTCAGCACAGCGCTTCTCGATGAACGAGGACATTGCGCCTGTCTGCGAGATGCCCGAGAGGTCGCCCTTCATATCGGCCATGAAGCAAGGCACCCCAGCCTCGCTGAACGTCTCAGCCAGCACCTGCAGTGTCACAGTCTTACCCGTACCAGTAGCACCGGCAATCAATCCATGACGGTTCGCCATCTTACCATTGATGCAAATCGGCCCATTCTGTCCGTGAGCCACATATAAACGTCTG
>ONSR01000019.1 GCA_900320565.1 uncultured Prevotellaceae bacterium | reverse complement strand
ATCTTATTTTATTACTTGTTTCTCTTGTAGTCCCTAGGAGAGTCGAACTCCTCTTTAGAGAATGAAAATCTCTCGTCCTAACCGATAGACGAAGGGACCATACCTTCGCACTTCGTTAAGTGCGCCTTTTTCTCGCCATGACAGAAAAGCAAGTAAACTTGTTTCTGTTCATTTGGCTTACCGAAAAAGTCCGGCTTTTAGCCTATGCTTTCGAGCACGGGGGCTCAATTGCGGGTGCAAAGGTATAACAATTTCCGAGACTGACAAAATAATTTCAAGGAAAAATGTCGCTTTCGATGCATTTTTCCTTTTGCATGCCCATAAAGTGCGCTCTTTTATGTACCTTTACATACTGAAAGAAGACGAAAGGATATGGTCGAGACAACGCAAGGAATCGTACTTCATTACAACAGATACAACGACGACAGTGCCATCGTGGACATCTTCACTTTGTCGCGTGGCAGTGTCTCCTTTCTCGTGCGCGACCGACGACAGCAGCGTAAAAAGAGTATCCACACGACGTTGCTGCGACCGCTCAACGTCGTGGAAGTGATGTTCGACTATCGCGCAACAGCCTCCTTGCAACGCATCCAGGAAGTACACATCGCGCATTGCTACACCTCCCTACCCTACGACCCTATTAAGGAGACGGTAGCCCTCTTCCTGTCCGAGTTCCTGCACAACGTACTGAGAAGCGAGGTGAAGAATCCCGACCTATACCATTATATATTATATAGTCTGCAGTGGTTCGATATGACGAATGAAGGGCTGGCCAACTTCCATGTCGCTTTCCTCACACGCATGACGTATTATCTGGGCTTCTGGCCTAACATGGACAAAAAGAACAAGCTGCCTTTCTTCGATTTGAAAGACAGCATTGCAACAGATACAGAACCCAAGCACAACTTCTTCCTCAAAGGGCAAGAGGTTGCTATGATGCCTAAGTTGCTACGAATGAATGTGCGCAACATGCATCGCTTCCTGCTGACGCGGCAGCAGCGCAACCGAATGCTGGATGTACTTACCCTTTACTATCAGTTGCACGTGCCTGAGTTCCGCGACCTGCGTTCGCTTGCTGTGTTGCGTGAGGTTCTGGCCTAAGATGTTTAGAGTTCGAAGGCGACGCCCATTGTTGGCGTTTCAGACTCCTGAGCAGGACTGCTCTTCTCCTTGATCTTGCTCACCTCGTCCTTTGTGCGGTTGTAGGCAGGACGGGCATCGACCATTGAGATGATATCGTCGTTGTCGAGGTCATCATCTGTGAAGATGTAGGTGTTGTGACGACGACGACGAACAGGCGAACCCGTAGAAGAGCCGTAATAGAAGCCTGCACGCTCCTCATGGTAGTCCTCGAGTTCCCTATCGACAGCAGACTGCTCCTGTTCCTTCTGTTCTACTATGCCACGGACGCCAGGCACGTTCTGTAAGCCAAAGCCTGTGGCAAGCAGCGTAATCTTCACCTTATCGCCAAGCGAGCTGTCGGTAGCAAGGCCCCACTTCGTCTCCACATCCTTGCGGAAGCGGCTCATGAAGTCGTTCACCTCATTCATCTCCTCCATCATGAGGTTGCCCGTCTCGTTCTCGCTGCAGAAGTTGATGTTGAGCAGAACCTTCTTCGAGTTGAAGATGTCGTTGTTGTTAAGCAGCGGACTGTTCAGGGCCTCCTGAATGGCCTTTGTGACACGATTCTCGCCTTCGCCATAGCCTGTACTCATAATGGCCACACCACCATCCTTGAGGACTGTCGTAACGTCCTGGAAGTCGAGATTGATGGTGCCATGCATCGTAATGATTTCGGCAATGCTTTTGGCTGCCACGCTCAGCGTGTCGTCTGCCTTGGCAAAGGCATTGATGACGGTCAGTTCGGGATAAATCTCGCGGAGGCGTTCGTTGTTGATGACCAGAAGGGCATCTACGTGCTTGGCTATCTCCTCGACGCCGTCCAGCGCCTGATTGATCTTCTTGTTTCCCTCGAACTTGAAGGGAATGGTGACGATGCCGACGGTCAAGATGCCTGCATCCTTCGCGCACTGTGCAATGATGGGAGCAGCGCCAGTGCCTGTGCCGCCGCCCATGCCTGCTGTGATGAAGACCATGCGGGTACCGTCGTTGAGCATCTCGCGGATGTCGTCGATGCTTTCCTCAGCACGCTGACGTCCCACTGCGGGGTTGTTGCCGGCACCAAGGCCGTCCTTGCCCAACTGCAGGTGGTTGGGAACAGGCGAGTCGTTGAGAGCCTTCTTGTCCGTATTGCAAACCACGTAGGTCACCTCGTGTATGCCTTCGCGATACATGTGATTGATGGCGTTGCCGCCACCGCCGCCTACGCCTACTACCTTGATGATACAAGGATTCTCTGTCTTCGGCATTACGAAGTTAATGCCGCCCATTGGCTGTATGTTCTTTTCTTCTGCCATAGTTGTATCTATTTAAGGTAATGTGTTATTCTTCGTCGGAAAGCATGTCGCCTATTGTCTTCCATAAACGGCTGAAGGCTGAGGGGCCTTTCTTCTCCTGCTTCTCCTGAGTTTCTTGACTTTCCTGTGTTTCCTGTTCTGCCTTTACCTCAGGCTCTTCTTCCTTCGGCTCGAAGTCAAATGTGTCCTGAGCCGGTGCTTTTGACTCTTCGCCTACGCAATTCTCTTTGCCCTCCAGCAGCAGTGCATAGAGGGTATAGAGGCGGTCTGGTTCGCCCACCTGTACGCCAAATGAGATGGTGACGTTCTCGGGGAGGCCTTTTGCTATGCGGAGGTTCAGTTCGCCGCCTGTCTGTCTTGCGAAAGCCTGTGGAAGGTCGGGAATGCGAGCTGCGCCGCCTGTCAGGACGATGCCCGAGAGCATCTTGTCCTTATAGGGCGAGATGTGGTGCCAGACGTTGGCAACGATCTCTTCGTAGCGTGCCTCGACGATTTCCTGGAGCTTTTCCTCGTCTTCCGTACGGTCGAAGCTCAGGCTGATCTTCTGTCCTGTCTTGTCTTCGTTATCGGGTCGGAAGGCTGTGCCGTATTTCTTCTTCAGTTCTTCGGCTTCTTCGGCTTCCACCTTGAGGCTGGTGATGTCGCTTGTGACATTGGAGCCGCCGATAGGAATGACGCAAAGGTGACGCAGGATGTTGTTGACATAGACGCTCACCGTTGTGGTGTCGGCACCCATATCCACCAAGGCGCAGCCGGAACGCTTCTCGTTGGGGGTGAGCAGCGTATTGGCCTGGCACAGTGGCGAGATGAGTATCTCCTGCACCTCAAGGCCAGCGGCATTGATGCACTTGCGGATGTTCTCCTCGAGTGTGTTGCGTGCGATGATGTTGATGAAGTTCGCTTCGATCATCTCGGCCTGCATGCCGACGGGATCGACCACGCTACGACTGCCGATGGTGAACTCTTGCGGAACGACTTCTTTAATCTCGGCATTGGGATAGACGACGCCGCTGTTGGTGTCGCACATCTTGTCGATGGTCTTGTGCGAAAGGAGTTCCAGGCCGTCGAACTGCAGCAGCACACGGTTGTGCACTGAGCGCAACGACTGGCCGCCCAGGCCTACATAGACACTGTTGACCTTAACGCCCAGCTTCTCGTTCAGCTTGGCTACGACACGAGTCAGTGCCTGTGTCGTTTTGTCGATGTTGTCGATGATGCCCTTGCGGATGGTGTTGGGCGACTCTTCTTGGGCAAAGGCAAGTACCTGCATACTGCCGTCAGGTTCCCTCTTGCCTGCGATGGCGCGTATAGCTGTCGATGCCAGCTCTACTGCAATGATAATGTCTTTTTCTGCTCCCATATATTTGATATTTTAGTTGATGCGTTGTGTCATTTCATGCCTTACGGGGCGTCTTTCATTCCCCTATAGGGCGTTGGCCATTCCCCTATAGGGCGTTGGCTCTTCCTCTATAGGGCGTTGGCTCTTTCCCTATAGGGCGTTGGCTGATGTATTGGTAGCCATCATTACTTTTTACTATTTGCTCTGGTGCAGACGACCTGTCCGTCGTATGCCAGACTTATCTTACTGTATTTGTTCCAGCCCACGCGCTCCAGTCCTTCACGGTAGAAGGTGCGCAGGCGGCCTAGTTTCTCTTGGAATCCATTTACGCTGCCCAGTTCGATGACATGCTGGCCGACGCGTGGATACAGCTCTATCTCCTCGGGGCTGACGACGTGTATCTGCTCTATCTGTTCGCTCCAGAAGAGGTCGTCGTGGATATATCGTGCGAACTCCAGGAGGTGTTCGGCAGCAAACTTCTTCGTGATGTTGCCCGTGGCAACACAGAGGTCCACGTTGAAGGTGCCGGTTGCCATCGGGAGGCCGGTGCTCGAGAGGTAGTAGTCCTCGCCCTTCTGACTGATGACGTGCAGTATGGGCTGCTGTGGCACAACCTTGATGCAGAGCCTGCCTGCCGCATCGTAATAGCAGGAGGCACGCTCGATGTGCGACTCCTCGAGCATCAGCTGCTCTATCTGCTCCAGGTTGACTTCGCTTATCTTCATGCCCTCGGGCGATATCTTGTTGCGCGTCAGGATGGAACGCACATACTCGTCCGTGATGAAGCCATCGGGGATGCTGTCGATTATCTCGACACGAATGCCCTCGCAAGTCCTGTCCTCTGCCTGGCCGCCAAACTTCCAGATAGCGACCACAAGGTAGCCCACGACTGCCAGAAGCAGAAATATCTTGATTGCCGTCTTCATGATAAGGGTCGAAGTATATCGGTTATCTGTTGAACATAGTCCTCGATGTCGCCTGCCCCAAGCGTGACAAGCACGTCGAAGCCGCCTTGACGCACCACATCCAGGATGCCGTCCTTGCTGCACATCTCTCGCTTGATGCCGGGCTTCAGGTTGTCGTAGATGAGTTTGCTCGTTACGCCAGGTATGGGTGCCTCGCGGGCCGGATAGATGTCCACGATGCAGACATCGTCGAGCAGCGACAAGGCTGCGGCAAAGTCCTTGTAGAAGTCGCGTGTACGGGTATAGAGGTGCGGCTGGAAGATTGCCTTGATGCGACGGCCCTGATAGAGCTCGCGCAGGCTCTCCAGGCTGCGGCGAATCTCCTCGGGATGATGGGCATAGTCGCTCAGGTAGGCCATCTTGTCTGTCTTGATGTGGAAGTCAAAGCGACGGTCCACACCGCTGAAGGACAGCATGCCGCGCCGAATCTCCTCTGCCGTAGCACCGGCTATCTGTGCCAAAGCCATGGCAGCAATGCCGTTCTCTATGTTGACGCTGACAGGTACACCAAGTTCGATGCCCTGGATATTGCCAAGCGGCGAAACGAGGTCGAAGGTAATGCGGCCATCACCAATACGGACATTCTCAGCATGGAAGTCGCCATCCTCGCGGCTATAGGTAAAGACCGTCACGCCTTCCTGCACGGCTGGCTTCATCTTCAGCCCCGTATGCAGGATGAGGTAGCCACCGGGAAGTATCAGGCTGCTGTACTTGCTGAAACTCTCCAGGTAAGCCTCCTCGGTGCCGTATATGTCGAGGTGGTCGGCATCCGTAGCCGTGATGACACTGGCAAAGGGGGTCAGCCAGTGGAAAGAGCGGTCGAACTCATCAGCCTCGATGACGACATAAGGGCTCTTCTGGCTCAGAATGTAGTTCGTGCCATAGTTCTTCGTGATGCCGCCCAGGAAAGCGTTGCAGTCCACATGACTCTGGTGAAGCAGATGGGCAGCCATACTCGATGTCGTCGTCTTGCCATGTGTGCCAGCCACACAGAGTCCTTTGAGCGAGCGCGTCAAGGTGCCGAGTACTTGGGCACGCTTCTGTATCTCGAAGCCATTGTTGCGGAAAAAAGTCAGCTCCGTATGTTCTGCAGGGATGGCTGGCGTATAGACTACCAACGTACTCTCCCTGTCACGACACGGAGCAGGGATGAGCTCCACATTGTCCTCATAATGAACCAACGCCCCTTCCTCCTGAAGTGCCTTCGTGAGGTCGCTCGGAGTCCTGTCGTAACCGGCAACGACCAAGCCACGACTCAGGAAGTAGCGTGCTATGGCACTCATGCCAATGCCGCCGATGCCTACAAAATATACTGCCTTTATCTCTTCCATCACTTCTTCTCCTCTGCAAGTTTTATAACCTCTTCGGCAATAATGCGTGCCGAGTCGCGCAATGCCATCGCAGCTGCATTCCCTCCGAGCTTCTTGAGCTTCTCTTCATCGACGACCGTCTCCAAAGCAAGCGGTATGAGCTGCTCAGGCGCATCTGCATCGCGGACGAGCAGTGCAGCCTCCTTGCCCACAAGCGCCATCGCATTGTGTGTCTGATGGTCTTCTGCCACATTGGGACTGGGAACCAAGATGCTTGGCTTACCCAACAGGCACAACTCGCTGATGCTGCCAGCACCGGCGCGGCTGATGACAAGGTCTGCCAGACAATATGCCTGATCCATCCTGCTGATGAAGTCCGTTACGACAAGATTGCTTGGCTTGCCCTTCACGTCAAGCATCTGCTCTATCTCCTTCTTGTAATAGCTGCCTGTCTGCCAGATGAACTGCACCGACGAAGCAGCGATGCGGGAGAGGTTCCTTATGACACTCTCGTTCAAGGTGCGAGCGCCAAGGCTTCCTCCAATGAGCAATACCGTTGGCTTCGCAGGGTTCAAACCAAAGGCTGCGGCACACTCCTCGCGCGTCAATGAGTCGTTAAGCAGGCTCTGACGCACTGGGTTGCCTGTGAGCAGGATACGATCCTTTGGGAAGAAACGCTCCATGCCTTCGTATGCCACACATATCTTCCTGGCCTTCTTCGCAAGCGTCTTATTGGTGAGTCCCGCAAAGCTGTTCTGCTCCTGAATAAGGCAAGGGATGCCAAGCTCGTAGGCAGCATTGAGGGTTGCCGAACTGGCATAGCCGCCTACACCCACTGCCACTTGTGGCTTGAACTCTCGCAGCGTCTGCTTCACCATACGCTTGCTCTTCAAAAAGTCCATCAGGATGCTGATGTTGCCTGGCTTCCATAGAGGACGAAGCAAACCACGGACGGGCAATCCTATTATCTTATATCCGGCAGCAGGCACGCGTTGCATCTCCATTCTGCCTTCTGCGCCCACGAAGAGAATCTCCACGTCGGGATTTATCTCACGCAAGGCATTGGCAATGCTCACGGCAGGGAATATGTGTCCGCCTGTACCGCCACCACTTATTATGACTCTTAATCCTTCCATATACATTATATAATATATACATTATGCTTCCACTACTTCGGGAGCTTCTATTTGTTTGTTTTCGTATTGTGGTTTACGCTTTGCCGTATGGCTTACACTCAGTATCATGCCTATGTAGGTACAGGTGATGAAGAGACTCGTACCGCCTCGGCTGACGAGCGGCAGGGGTTGTCCCGTGACGGGGAATGCGCCTACAGCCACAGCCATATTCATCATCGCCTGCACTACTATCATTAGGGCCAGTCCCATTACCAGGTAGGAAGGGAAGAGGGCCTTGCACTTCTGGGCGATACGCATGGAGCGGTACATCAATATCAAGTAGAGGGCAAGCACCAGGAAGGCTCCGAAGAAGCCAAGTTCCTCTATGATGATGGCATAGATGAAGTCAGAGAAAGCCTGCGGGATGAAGTCACGCTGACGGCTATTCCCTGGGCCGCGACCGATGATGTTGCTCGTTGCGATGGCCACCTTGGCGTATGCCTTTTGTGGATTCTCCTGAGGCTTGAAGTCACGAGGGTCAGCAGGACGCTCCTGCTTGTCTGTGATGCGATGTATCCAAGTAGGCACGCGATGCAAAGGCCCCTCAGACATCTGCCATTCGGTAAGTGTCTTCTCGGGTATGGAATAGGCGATGCCAAAGACACTGCCTATGCCGAGCATGCCCAGAAGAAGCGCTCCGATGAGTATCTTCTTACGTATCTGCGCATAGAAGCATATGCCGAACATCACAATGGCTATGATGAAGGCGGTAGATGCATTCTCGGTGAAGATGAGGAGGATTGTGATGAAGGCTGTCAGGGCCACTATCTTGAATCCCATCGGACTAGCCCCCTTCTCGTCGCGAAGCGAGGAGAGGATGAAGCAGCTGAAGCCTACGAGACTCAACTTAGCCAGTTCACTTGGCTGGAACCTTATGAAGCCAATCGATATCCATCGGCCCGCGTCGTTCGTCTTCTGACCGATGGCAAGCACGGCAATCAGCAGGAAGAGCGACAGGAACATGCCTATGGTGCAGAACAACTTAAAGTAGTTGCACGGGATGAAATGCACGAGCCAGGCGATGAAGATGCCCATCAGCATGAAGGAGCCGTGCTGCATAATGGGATCCCAATATGCGCCAGAGGCAAAGGTCATGCGTGAACTGGCACTATAAACCTCGATGAGCGAGATGGCACATAGGATGAGGAACACAGCCCAGACGCCCAGGTCGCCATGTATCAAGGTCTTATTCTTTATATTGTTTAGCTTCATCTTTCCATTTTCCTTATAGGTTCCTCACTTGCTCGCAGAACTGTTCGCCTCGGTCCTCCATGTTCTTGAAGAGGTCGAAGCTTGCGCAACAGGGACTGAGCAAGACTGTGTAACCAGGCTTAGCCATGCGAGCGCAGGCAGCCACGCAGTCCTTCATGTTGTTGGTATCTGCTACAGGAATGCCCATTCCATCGAAGAAATTGTGGAGCTTTGTGTTGTCTGCTCCGAGATAGACAAGGCCGGCGCACTTTTTCTGCACCAGTTCCTTGATGGCATTATAGTCGTTGCCTTTGTCCTTGCCGCCGATGATGAGAATCGTGGGTGTGGTCATGCTTTCGAGGGCATACCAGCAGGCATCGACGTTGGTTGCTTTGGAGTCGTTGATATACTGCAC
Source organism: uncultured Prevotellaceae bacterium (assembly GCA_900320565.1). Classification (GTDB taxonomy): domain Bacteria; phylum Bacteroidota; class Bacteroidia; order Bacteroidales; family Bacteroidaceae; genus Physcousia. Next base: position 36,320 of record ONSR01000019.1, on the reverse strand, counting down.
GCCGCCAACGCGAGCCACTTTCTGCAAGCGATGCTCCACGCCTTCGAAGTCGCTCAGGCTCTGGCGCAACGAGTCATCGTCTATGCCGCTGATGCGAGCAGCGATGCCTGCAGCCAGGCTGTTATACATATTGTGTTTCCCACGGAGGCTCAGGCTCTCCTGTTCCATGTTGAAGGGCGTGGGATACTCGATGGTATATTTCCCGTCGGCGATGTAGCCTATCATGCCTTCCTTCTTGATGATGCTGAAGGGACACATCCTGGCTTTGATGCCATACTTCTTGAGTTCGGCACTGATGATGGGGTCGTCGTTCCAGTAGATAAACGCGTCGTCTTCCGTCTGGTTCTGCACGATGCGCATCTTGGCATCAGTGTATTTCTGCATCGAGCCTTCGTAGCGATCCAAATGGTCGGGTGTGATGTTGAGCAGGATGGCGATGTTGGCACGGAAGTCGTACATGTTGTCGAGTTGGAAGCTGCTGAGTTCGATGATGTAGTAGTCGTAGGTCTTTCCCTCGGCTATCTGCAGGGCCAGGCTGCGGCCGATGTTTCCGGCGAGTCCCACATTGTAGCCTGCCTTCTTGAAGATATGGTAGATCAGGCTCGTGGTGGTTGTCTTGCCGTTCGAGCCGGTGATGCAAATCATCTTGGCATCCGTGTAGCGTCCGGCGAACTCTATCTCGCTGATGACCGGTATGCCTGCATTCCTGACCTTCTGCACCATAGGTGCGTCCTCGGGGATGCCAGGGCTCTTCACCACCTCGACGGCATTGAGTATAAGTTCCTCCGTGTGATGTTCCTCTTCCCAGGGTACATCATACTCGCGGAGAACCTGTTTGTAACTCTCCTTTATCTTGCCCATGTCGCTGACGAACACGTCGAAGCCTTTCACCTTAGCCAAGGCTGCTGCTCCAACGCCGCTTTCGGCAGCTCCAAGTATCACTATTCTTCTCATCTTACCTTATTTTCAATGTTACGATGGCGAGTGCCGCCATGATGATGGTTACTATCCAGAAGCGGACGGTTATCTTAGATTCCAGCCAGCAGCCCTTGGGCCAGTTGATGAGCACCTTGAAGTCGGCTGGCAATTGCCCTGGCTTGACGCGGAAGGTGTCGTGCAGCGGGGCTCGCTTGAAGACGCGCCACTTCAGTCCCTTGCGGTTGCCCATCTTGGCATAGTTGGTCTGCAGGATGACACTCAGGCTCTCCATGAGGAAGACGAAGCAAAGCAGGGGCAGCAGCAATTCCTTGTGTATGATGATGGCTGTCACGCCGATGATGCCGCCGATGGCCAGGCTGCCCGTATCGCCCATGAACACTTGGGCGGGATAGGCATTGTACCAGAGGAAGCCTATCAGTGCGCCGACGAAGGCACAGATGAAGATGACGAGTTCCTCGGAACCTGGGATGTACATGATGTTCAGGTAGGCTGCCATGTGGACGTGACTGCTCACGTATGCCAGGATGCCCAGCGCTATGCACATGATCGCCGCATTGCCTGCGCAGAGGCCGTCCATGCCGTCGTTCAGGTTCGAACCGTTGCTGACGGCCATCACGATGAAGGTGGTGACCAGGACGAAGAATATCCAGCCGGCTGCCGTACGGTACTTGCCCAGGAACCGGAAGATGTCTGCGTAGTTGAGGTTGTTGTTCTTGACGAACGGGATGGTGGTGATGGTGCTCTTCACCTCTTCGCTGCGATGCGTCACCACTTGTTCTGTGCCCTGACGTTCACCCTCGATGTTCTCGCGGATGACGGCGTCGGGACTCATCCAGAGCGTCAGGCCGATGACCAGACCGAGCACTGCCTGTCCCAGCAACTTCCAGATGGGGCGCATGCCGTCCTTCGTCTTCTTCATCTTGATGTAGTCGTCGGCAAAGCCAAGAGCGCCGAGCCACAGGGTGGTGAAGAGCATGAGGAGCATGTAGATGTTGCGGAGTCGGCCCAGCAACAGACAGGGTAAGACTGTGGCCACGATGATGATGATGCCGCCCATGGTGGGCACACCCTTCTTCTCCACGCCGTACGGGTCGATGCTGGCATCTCGCTGAGCTTCGTTGGCATTGTGCCTGCGCATCCAACGGACGAAGTACTCGCCGAACCACATCGAGATGACGAGGCTCAGGACCAGCGTGAGGACTGCACGGAACGAGATGTAGTGCCACAGGTTGGCACCCGAGACTCCGTATTCGCCTAAATATCTGAACAGGTAGTATAGCATATCTTTTTTAGTTCATAGTTCATAGTCCATAGTTCATAGTTGAGGGCGTTTGTAACTCCCCTATAGGGCGTTGCTTCTTCCCCTATAGGGCGTTGCTCACTCCCCTATAGGGCGTTGGCACTTCCTCCATAGGGCGTTTTCAGAGCCCGAATGCTTCGCGTATCACCTCATGGTCGTCGAAGTGATGCTTCACGCCCTTGATGATCTGATAGTCCTCGTGTCCCTTGCCGGCTACGAGGATGACGTCGCCCGGCTGAGCCATTGTGCAAGCAGTGCGGATGGCTTCTCGGCGGTCCACTATGCTGATGACGCTGCGCCGCTGCGATGCGTCGAGACCAGCCAGCATGTCGTTGATGATGTCCTGGGGCTCCTCGTTCCTGGGGTTGTCACTCGTGATGATGACGCGGTCGCTGTTCCTGACGGCTTCCTGAGCCATCAGGGGGCGCTTGCCCTTATCGCGGTTGCCGCCTGCGCCGCAAACCGTCCAGCACTGTCCCTTGCCCGCCAGCACTTCGTTGATTGTCGTGAGGACGTTGACGAGGGCATCGGGTGTGTGGGCGTAATCGACGATAGCCGTGACGCCTTCCTTCGAGCGGATGGCCTCGAAGCGGCCATTGACGGGCTTCTGCGCACTGAGCAGGACGAGTGCCTGTTGCGGCTCGACGCCCAGCATGACAGCTGCTCCATAGACTGCCAGAAGGTTGCTGACGTTGAAACGTCCCACGAACTGCACGCTCACCTCCCTGCCGTCTATCTCCAGGTCCATGCCCTCGAAACTCTCCTCCATGATGCGGGCCTTGAAGTCGGCTGCAGAGTGGAGGGAGTAGGTCTTGACCTTCGCCTTGCAGTTCTGCACCATGACCATGCCGTTGCGGTCGTCGGCATTGATGATGGCGAAAGCGTCGGCGGGCAAACTGTCGAAGAAGCCTTTCTTCGCGTCGCGATAGTTCTCGAACGTTCCGTGATAGTCCAGATGGTCGCGCGTCAGGTTGGTGAAGATGCCGCCGCTGAACGAGAGACCTCCGATGCGCTTCTGAGCGACACTGTGCGAGCTGACCTCCATGAAGGCATAGGCACAGCCCTCGTCGGCCATCTGCCCGAGCAGACGGTTCAGCGTGATGGGGTCGGGAGTCGTCACCTCAGTAGGCACGGGCTCACCATCTATGTAGTTGCAGACGGTGCTGCACAGTCCACACTTGTAGCCAAGCTGGCGGAAGATATTGTAGAGCACGGTGGCAATGGTCGTCTTGCCGTTCGTGCCGGTCACGCCGATGAGGTGCATGCGCTCGCTCGGGTCGCCGAAGAAGTGCGTGGCCAGCGTTCCGACCACATCCTCGGTGTTGGGATAGACCAGATACGTCACGCCGTCTTGCGTCGTGTCGGGCAACTGCTCGCACACCACAACACTCGCCCCCAGTTCGATTGCCCCAGCGATGAAGGTGTGGCCGTCAACCTGAGTGCCTCGCATGGCTACGAACACAGCGTCCTTCTTGATGCGACGGCTGTCTATCTCGATGCCCGTCACTTCTCGGTCAATGCTACCCACCACTTGCTGTGGCTTGCAATCTTGTATGAGTTGTCTGAGGTTCATTTCCTTTATTATTTATTTAGGTGAGGCAGTTAATGTAATCGTTTTGCCCTTGACGGCATCGGAACCGGCCGGGATGTCTTGCCGCGTAATCTCTCCGCAGCCATTGATACGGACGCGCAAGCCGCGCTGCTGCAATGCATAGACGGCATCCTTCACACCCATACCTGTGACGTCTGGCACTTTCTTCAGCGGAGCTGTGTCTGCATCGACCAGGTTGAGTTGCTTCTTCTGCAGGCCCATGCCCTCCACGATGGCTTCGGCACGACGCTTACTGCCCTTCGTCACTTCGGGGACAAACACAGAGTTCGTGTCGGCTGCCGCTACTGCACTACGCATCGAGTCACGCGACATGATGTACTGCGATATCTCGCTGAAGACGGGGCCGCACTGTCCGCCACCCGATGCAGGCAGGCCCCGCTTCCTGATGCAAACGATGCAACTGTACTTGGGGTCGTCGCTGGGGAAGTATCCACAGAAGCTGACCATATACTTGCGGCCAGCATAGGAGCCGTTCTCGCTGAACTGCGCCGTTCCTGTCTTGCCGCTCACCTTGAAGAGCTTGCCGCCATTGCCGGCCTTCTTGCCGAGGCCGCCGCTCACAACATGCTCGAGGCAGTACTGTATGTCACGAAGCGTGGAAGGCTTGCATATCCTTTCCTTGATGACTTCCGTCGGGAACTCGCGTATCACCATGCCGTCCTTCAGTTCAGCCTTCACGAAGCGTGGCTTCACCATCTTGCCGCCGTTGGCAATAGCGTTGTAGAACGTCAGGGTACTGATGGGCGGAAGCATGGTCACGTAACCGATGCTCATCCATGGCAGATCAGGCTTGCTCCAGTAACGGCTCTTGTCCTTTGGATGCGGGACATACGGCTCGCCCTTGCCCACGAAGGGAAGGTTGAGGGGAATGCCGACGCCTTCGCGATGCAAACCATCGACATAGGCGGACGGATTGTTGCAGTAAGCCTCATCGATGATGCTGCTTACGCCTATGTTACTGCTCTGCCCGAGGATGTCCTCCACCTTGAGTACACCATAGCCGCCACGGTTCCAGTTGTGATCCTTCATCTTGCGGCCATGCATGTTGACGATGCCCGGGGCACAGTTCACCTCCTTGTTCAGGGTTATCTTCCCGTCCTCAAGAGCCACCATGATGCTGGCCGTCTTGAACGTCGAGCCAGGCTCCCAGAGGTCGCTCACGGCATTGTTCTTCATCTCGTAGTACTCGCCGTCCTCGCCTCTGGTCAGGTTGACGATGGCCTTCACGTCGCCTGTCTTCACTTCCATCACAACGGCAACACCCACCTCACCGTTCACAAGCTCTTCCTTCAGCTTGCTGCGCAGGGTGCGGTCGGCAAAGTCCTGTATGTTGATGTCGATGGTGGTGAGCAGGTCATGCCCGTTCTCTGCCTGAGCATCTATGATGGGAACCCTCCTGTTGCGCACGGTGATGAAGTGCTTCGAGCCGGGCTTGCCACGAAGGATGCTGTCGAAACTCAACTCCAAACCGCACTTGGGCTTGCTGCTTGTATCGTTGTAAAGTTCGCCTATCGTGCGGCTTGCCAATCCGCCATAGGGTTTGAGGCGGAGCAACATCTCGTCGGCATGGAAGCCACTCTTGTACATGCTCTCCCTGAGGAGTGGCAAATCCTTACAAGCACGATACTGAACGTAGCTGGCCAGCTTGGGATAGATGCGCCAGGAGTACTTGCCGCGAGCCTTTCCCTGCAGCAGGCGCTGGCGGAACCATTGCTCGTCGCGGTCGGGGAAGATGTGGGCCAATCCCTTTGCAATACTGTCCAGGTCAACACGGAAAGCCGAGTCGCGGAAAGCCCTTGTCTTTGCCTCGATGCTCGAATCAGGGTCGTGCACGGCAAAGTCCATATAAAGGGCATACTTTGGCACAGTGCCAGAGAGGACTTGCCGGTCGCAGGAAAGGATATTACCACGATTGGCAGGTATCTGGGCCGTCTTGCTGTTGCGTCCCACCTCTTTCCAATAATCACTCTCAGGCGGCAACATCGTATAGAGAGCCTTAGCCAGGATATACAATCCGGCCAGGAGCATCATCACGAAGATGAAGATGTAGCGTCTGGGGGCCTTATCTTTACCTGCTTGCTTCATTGTGGGCTTAGTCTTTCACGTTAATGATGAATGGTGCAACCTTGCTGGGAGTGAGCGTGCTGTCGCCTTGTTCGCGAAGTTTCTGCTCGAGTTGGCTTTGACGGCAGAGCAGCGTGAGTTCGCTGACGCGAGTGATGCTCCTGTATCGCCAGTCCTTGAGCTCCGCCTCGAGCTCTGTTTCCTTCATCATCTCCACCTGTGCCTGATAGCCGTTGGTGATGTAGAGGAATATGCCGGCCAGGATGAGGAGCAACATCTTCCACTGGCTCAGGAACCAACGGGGAGCAGCGTCCAGCATCTGACGGATGTTGGCGGCAGTCAGCTCATCGACTTCATCGTCGTCGCTGACCAGCGAGCGCATCAGCTTCTCCTTGTCGCTGACTTGCTCCTTCTCTTCCTGAACCTCAGGAGTTTCCTGCACGTCCTGAGCTTCCTGCTCCACTTCCTGGAGTTCCTCGAAGTTATCTATCTCTATCTCTGCCATAGGATTGTCCCTATTCCTTAATCTTTAATCCCTAATCTTTAATCCTTCCTCCTTGCCACACGGAGCTTTGCCGAACGGCTGCGAGGATTGCTTTCCTGCTCTTCGTCACTCGGGATGATGACGCTTCTGTTGACTGCCTCGAGCGGTGCATTGCTGCGTCCGAAGAGGTCGGTCTCTACTTTTCCCTCTGCGTTGCCAGCCTTGACGATGTTCTTCACCATACGGTCCTCGAGGGAATGATAGGTGAGGATGCTGAGCCTGCCTGCTGGCTTGAGCAGTTTTGTGGCTGCATCGAGCATCTGCCTCAGGGCAACCATCTCGCCATTGACCTCTATGCGAAGCGCCTGGAAGACACGGGCCAAGTCTTTCTTCTCGCGGTCGTACCCCATCAAAGGCTTCAATACCTCCACCAGTTCTGTTGTAGTGGTGATAGGTTTCTGCTGACGTGCCTTGACGATGGCTGCAGCGATGCGGCGACTGTTCTTCAGTTCGCCATAGAGATAGAGGATGTCGGAGAACTGCTCTTCGCTGTACTCCTCCACTATCTTCTTTGCATTGAGACTGGCTTGGCGGTTCATCCTCATGTCGAGCGGAGCGTCGAAACGGAAGCTGAAGCCTCGTTCTTCTTCGTCGAAGAGATGGCTGCTCACGCCAAGATCTGCCAGTATGCCGTCCACCTGCTCGTGTCCGTAGTAGAGCATCCAGTTCTTGAGGAAGCGGAAGTTGCTGCGGATGAAGGTGAAGTTCGCTTCGCCTTCCATCTCTTTGGCATTCTGCAGGGCATCCTCGTCCTGGTCGAAGCTGTAGAGATGTCCTGTGCCCTGAAGGCGCCGGAGTATCTCCCTGCTGTGGCCGCCGCCACCGAATGTGAGGTCCACATATATGCCGCCGGGCTTGATGTCCAGTCCATCAACTGTCTCTTTCAACAGTACCGGCACATGATATTCCTCACACCTCGCGAACATTATAATATATTATTATATTATGTATTGTCGTCCTTCATCATCTCCTCCAAGATGCTGCCTACCTTCTCGGGGTCGCTGAGCAGGCCTTCGGCAGCTTGCTTGCTCCAGATCTCGATGGTGTCGTCCACACCGATGAAGCGCACATCACTCTTGATGCCTGCATGTTCCATGTAACGGCGAGGGATGAGCATACGCCCGCCGCTATCCAGCGTGATGTTCTCTGCATCGGCCGTGAACAGACGCATGCCTTCGCGCTGATGGCGGTTGAAGGGGTTGGTGTGGGCTCGGATACTGTCAACCTGAGCGTCCCAGACACTCTTTGGGTAGAGCACAAGGCAGTTCACGAAGAGGTCGCGACGCAGCACCAGCCCTTCCTCCTCTTCCTTCTGCAGGATTTTACGGAAGACGCTGGGCACGAAAACGCGTCCTTTCTCGTCTGTCTTGGCATCTATGCTTCCTGTAAATCTCATCGATTTTAGGCTTTTATTGCAATTTCTGGTGCAAAGATACACAATTCCCCACAATTCCCCACACTTTCTTTAAACTTTTTTTTCTTAGCGACTTAGCATATCTTGTTGATAACCTGCCGCCACATCACCATTTTGTTTTCGCAAAAGGCCATAAATAAAGGACTTTCAGCACACTACGACATATAAGAAAGTGCTGTTGAAAACTTTTTTACCTACATTACAAAATTGGTGGGGAGAAAATCGAGAAAAGGAAAAAAACGCGTAATAAAACACAATTAAACGCGTCGGGGTCTGAACTTTTCAGACGTATTCGAGAGTCAGGAGACGGTCGGGGGAGAAGACGTGCTGTGCTGTCTGGAGCAAGTCGTCGGGTGTGAGGGCGTCGAGGCGCTCGAAGAGTTGTTCCTTTGTGAGCGTCTTGCCGTAATGCAGATAACGTTTCGCCATGCCGATGGCCACGTTCTCGAAGTTGTCGTAGGAGATGCCTATCTGCCCTTTCAGTTGCCGGCGTGCGGCATCGAGGGTGCGCTGGGACATGGGGCTTTGCATGAGCTTGTCCAGTTCCCGGAGTACGAGTCGGCGGCAACGGGCGCGGTCCTTGGCGTCGCAGCCGTAATAGACCAACCAGAAGCCTGTGTCGGTATAGCAGACGCTATTGCTTTCCACTGTATATACAAGCCCGTTGCGTTCGCGCAGGGCGAGGTTCAGGCGGCTCGACATGGCTGGTCCGCCCAGCATGTTGCTGAGGAAATAGAGGTTCAGGTGGCGTGGGTCGGAGGCTGCGAAGGCTTGTGCTCCGACGACGACATGCGCCTGGTGTGTGTCCTTCCTGCGGATGATGTGGTCAGACACCTCTACCTCTTTGGGCAAAAAGGGCTGTCGATGTTCGTCAAGACCTTGCCCTTTTGAGCCTAAAAGCACTACCTCTTTTTTCTCCGCCGCACGGAGCACCTGTTCCGGCTCCACGTTGCCAAGCACATAGAGCACCATCCGCCCGGGATGATAGAGGCGTTGCGTGAACCGCCGCATGTCGGCAGAGCGGAACGTCCGCAGCGTGTCGGCATCGCCCAAGATATTGCGGCCCAGCGGATGCTCAGGGAAGAGGAGGCTCTCGAACTCGTCGTAGATGAGTTCCGAAGGCTGGTCGCGGTAGCTCTCTATCTCGTCGATGACGACTTCCACCTCGTGCGCCATCTCTTCGTCGGGATAGGTGCTGGAGAGGGTTATGTCGAGGAGCAGGTCGATGGCTCGGCCGACGTGCCCTTGCAGGCAAGTGCAGTAATAGATCGTCTCCTCCTTGCCCGTGAAGGCATTGAGTTCTCCGCCCACGCTTTCCATGCAGGAGATGACCTGACGTGCCGAGCGTCGCTGGGTTCCCTTGAACGACATGTGCTCGGTGAAATGCGCCATGCCGCTCTCCAGAGGCAGTTCGTCGCGCGTACCGGCATCGACAGCGAGACCGAGATAGACTGCATCCGTCCGGCCTGGAGCACAGACGATGCGTAGTCCCTGTGGAAGTGTGTAAGTGGTGAACATCTTGTGAAACGAGAAGGCGGGAAGCCTTTACTGCTCCCCGCCCTCCTCTTATAAATTTTTTGACTACAGACTACAGACCACAGACTGTGTCTGTTGTCCGTTGTCCGTTGTCGGTTGTTCGTTTAATTTAGTTCTTGAAGAAGTCCTTAACAGCCTCGTTGGGAACCATCTGCTCGTCGAAAGAGTAGGATCCCGTCTGAGGGTTCTTCACCATCTTGATAACCTTGGTGTATGAACGGCCATCGGTTTTACCCGTCTGGAGGGTAGCGACTGTTTTCTTTGCCATAGTTTCTGATATTTTTGACTACAGACAACAGACTACAGACTATAGAATGTCGCTTGTCCGTTGTCGCTTGTCCGTTGTCCGATTACTTAATTTCCTTGTGAACAGTCATCTTCTTCAAGATGGGGTTGTACTTCTTGAGCTCGAGGCGCTCGGGAGTATTCTTCCTGTTCTTAGTGGTGATGTAGCGAGATGTGCCTGGCAGACCGCTCTGCTTCATCTCTGTGCACTCCAGAATCACCTGGACTCTGTTGCCTTTAACTTTCTTTGCCATAGTTTCTGAATCTTTTGCGGTTAGCCGATTACACGAATTTCTTTCCAATCACAATAACCCTGAGCCACTGCATTCTTCAGAGCGGCGTCGAGTCCTACCTTATTGATATAGCGCAGACCGGAAGCGCTAATGTTCAGACTGATCCAGCAATCCTCTTCCACATAGTAGAACTTCTTGGTGAACAGATTCACGTCGAAAGTCCTCTTCGTGCGACGCTTGGAGTGTGACACGTTATTGCCAATCATGGCCTTCTTACCGGTAATTTGACAAATCTTAGACATTTCTAATCTTCTCTTTTTAGTCTATTCCAATAGACGACTTTTTCCAAACCGGCTGCAAAGGTACGACAATTTTTCATTCCACCAAGCATTTTCCGCCTTTTTTCTTATTTAATATGTGTTTTTGTTCCTTTTTTTCGTATCTTTGCATCAGTTTTAAACTAAAATACCATGCAAACGAAGTCTCTACTTTTATTATTATTGCTCCTCGCCCCTTGCTCCCTTGTGTGGGCCGAGGACTACACCGTCACATCGCCCGACGGAAACCTGAAGGCAACTGTTTCCCTTACGGACGGCAAGCTCTCCTACTCTGTCAGCCGAGGCGACAGAACCATCGTCTCCGAGTCACCGCTCGGGCTGAAACTCTCCACCAGCAACCTCACGGAAAGCCTGGAACTGGTGGAGGTGGATTCCGGCACCGTTGATGACAGCTACACCCTGCCCGTCGGCAAACGCAGCCAACTGCGCGACCACTGCAACACCCTCACACTTACCCTGAAGAGGAGCACTTGGAGGATGAATGTCCTGTTCCGCCTCTACGACGACGGCTTCGCTTTCCGATACCTTGTCCCCAGGTTTGGCGGACATACTTCTGCCATACTTACCGACGAGGCGAGCCGCATTCGTGTGGCAAACATCAAGAGCACGACGGCCTGCCGCTTCTTGGGAAACTCGGGTGGCAACGACCCTAACTATCCCTACGAAGGGCACTATGCAAAGTATAACGACTGGCAGACGCTCCGCGAGACGGGCGATGCCCGATACAACTCCCCTACCCTCGTCTATAACGGCACCGACTATCTGCTCATCTCCGAAGCCGACTGCCGAGGCTTCTTCTGCACCTCGCTGACCAAAGCCGAGGAAACGGAAGGCGAGTTCTCATACAGCTGGACGGGCCAGACAAAGGATTATGCCGAGGACAAGACGCATCGCATCTCCTGCACCCTGCCTACCCAAACGCCTTGGCGAATGGTGGTGTGCGGCTCGCCGAAGACTATCTTCGAGACCACAATGACCGAGAATCTCTGTCCGCCTACCGAGATGACCGACCTGAGTTGGATTAAGCCTGGCGTCTCTGCTTGGTATTGGGGCGGCTCAGATGGTGGCAAAGGTGAAATCAGAGATGCTTACGGCGGACTCCGCGAAGGCGAATGGGCTCACTGCGAACTGGCTGCCGACATGGGCTGGCCTTACTACCTCATCGATGCAGGCTGGAGCTCATCGTGGTTCCCTGGTTTCGTCAACGATGCGAACGCGAAAGGCGTCGATTGCCTGCTCTGGCAGAATGCCAACCTGGGCGCCAGTCAGGACTTCTCGAACGAGAAGATGGACGCTACCCTGAAGAGATGGCAAGGCTGGGGCATCAAGGGCATCAAGGTCGATTTCTGGGAAGACGATTCGAAGGAGACAATGGAGCGAATGGAGAACCTCTACAAGACCGCAGCAAAGTATCACATGCTCGTCAACCTCCACGGCTGCACACGTCCTTCTGGCCTGCGCCGCACCTATCCGCACATCATGACGCAGGAAGGCATCTATGGCGGCGAGCAACAGTTCTGGAACCCAAGGTTGAACTCAACCCAGCACCACCTCGACGTCCTCTTCACCCGCAATGTGGTCGGTGCGATGGACTTCACGCCTGGCGACTTCGCAACATGGCGAGGCAACATCATGACGCAACGGAGTCTGGGCCATCACCTCGCCCTGACTACCCTCTTCGAGAGTGGTATCGTACACATTGCCGAGGCACCGCAGAACCTCCGCTACTTCATCGGCAAGGACATCATGAAGCGTCTGCCTGCAGCCTGGGATGAGAGTCTGCTCCTGGAGGGCAACCCGACTTCCTACGCCACTGTGGCCAGAAGGAAAGGCAGCGATTGGTGGTTGTCGGGCATCAGCGTCAACGAGCGCACCGCACGCATGAAGCTCGACTTCCTCGACGAGGGAACGACCTACACGGCCTACATCTACAAAGACGGGAACTGCCGCACCGACCTCAAGTTCGAGAAGAGGCAAGTGACGAAGGACAAGACCCTCAGCCTGAAGGAACTGAGCGAGGGCGGATTCCTCGTACAGATATCTCCCGACGACAACCTCGCCGTGCCTTTGGAACGCACTACCTACGAGGCTGAAGCCTCCGGCAACACCCTGACCGGCGACACAAGGAGGGAGACCTACAGCACGCTCCATGCTTCAGGAGGCGGCTACGTGGGCTACCTCGGCAATGGCGGCAAGATACAGTTCAACCGCATCAAGGCCACCCACGACGGCGAGTACATCCTTACCTTATATTATATGTCGCGAGACACGCGCCCGGCCAAGCTCTTCGTCAACGGCGAACAGATTGGCGACACCATCATCTTCAAGGACAATGGCGACTGCACCAGCTCGTGGGACCCCGACGGCATGGGGTGGAAGATGTTCCCCATCACCCTGAAGAAAGGCTCTACGAATATTGTAACCATCCAGTCGTTAGACGACTCCTGGGCACCTAACTTCGACCGCATCACCATCCATCCTGTCCTCTCCGACGAAGAGGTGACAGCCATCGACCCTAAAGTCCTTAATGACCCTAAGGACCTTAAAGACCCTAACAACTTCGCCCTCGACGGCCGCAAGCTGGCAGGCACTCCTGCGCGGGGCATTTACATTCACGACGGAAAGAAACTCTTGAAGCAATGAGACACACAACACTCCTGACATTCCTTGCCTGGGCTCTCTTCTGCTCGGCACAGACCGCCCAAGACGCCTGCACCAGCATCATGGTGGGCAAACAAGCATCGACCGACGGCTCGGTCATGACCAGCCACACCTGCGACTCGTGGTATCGCACCTGGATGAGCATCGAGCCTGCCAAGGACTATCCGCGCGACACCATCATGAGCATCTACGAAGGCCTGATGCACACCGAGAACAGCGGCGACATGACGGGCGTCAAGGAACGCGGAACGATACCTCAGGCCCGTCACACCTACCGCTTCCTCAATACGGCCTACCCTTGCCTGAACGAGAAGCAGCTGGGAATGGGCGAGACAACCATCAGCGGTCGCGACACCCTACAGAACAAAAAGGGACTCTTCATGATTGAGGAGCTGCAACGCGTCGCCCTGCAACGCTGCTCCACAGCTCGCCAGGCCATACGCCTCATGGGCAGCCTCATCAAGCAATACGGCTACGGCGACAGCGGCGAATGCCTCACCATTGCCGACCAGAACGAGGTTTGGATCTTCGAAGTCTTTGGCGAAGGACCGAAGCAAATCGGTGGCGTATGGGCAGCACAACGCATCCCCGACGATGAGGTTGCCGTCAGCGCCAACATCTGCCGCATAGGCCGACTCGACCTCAACGACACGGACCACTTCATGGCTTCGGACAATGTCTTTAGCGTCGCCAAGCAACTGGGGCTGTGGGACGGCAAGGAGGAGTTCTCGTTCTGGAAAGCCTATTCAGGCGGTAACTATTTTAACGAGCCGAAGAACTACAGCGTGCGCGAACTTTTCATCATGCAGCAGTTGGCTCCCGATGCCAATTTTACCGATGAAATGGGCGAATTACCGCTCTCGGTGAAACCCAAAGAGAAGGTTTCCGTCGAGAGGGTCTCGAAGCTTTTGGGCTCTTATTACGAGGGAACCGACTTGAGCTTGTCGTGCAAAATCGACTCGCTGGCTAAGGATGGCAACGGAGTGAAACTGAAGGGGGGCAAGCCCTTGATAAGCAACCCTTGGATGCGGCCCGACGAGATACGACGTTATGCCGGACTGCTGAACGACAGCACGATGGCCAACATACGCACCGTCAGCGTATCGTGGTGTGCCTACAGCACCATCATCCAGCTGCGTTCGTGGATGCCCGACGACATTGGCGGCGTGGCCTGGATAGCGCTCGACAACCCCGGGCAGTCGCCTCGCTTCCCCATCTTCTCAGGAAACACAGAGCTGCCCATGATGCTTAGCGTGTGTGGTCAGCATCGGAAAAGAGACGATGCTGCACTCTGGCATTACCGCGAAGCGAACCGCATTTCTTCGATGAAATGGGGACAAACGCGCACTTCGCTGCAAAAAGCACAGCAGCATTTCCTCGACAAAGCAGCACGCGAACAGTCCTTCGTGGAGCAGACGTGGTGGAACACCGAGGAGAAGCAGCGGACTGCTTTCCTGAATGGCTACACGGCCGACTTCTTCAACGCCACCATCGGCAGCTGGGACGAACTGGCACGCAAATACTGGCGACAGTTCTGGTCAGGCTTCTAAAGTACACGTTAAAAGTGAAAAGGTGAAAAGGTGAAAAAGAAATCCTTTTCATCCGCTCAATCCGTGTTCAAATAAGGACGCGTCCCTATGAGGGGAGGGACACGTCCCTATGAGGGGAAGGACACGTCCTTATGAGGATAGGGACGTGTCCCTAAAATCCACGTGAGGATTTCATCAAATCCTCTGCAAGATTTCCCGAGTTTCGCAAGTGATTAGAAAACAAAAAGACTGACAACAGATAGCAGTCGTAATTTAATAACCAGTCAACTCTATCCAGTTGTCAGACAGAAAACTGACAACCTAAATCAGCGAACTACACCCTGGGCTGATTGCTCAATGCCCCTCCGGGGCGAAATCATTTTCTGCACGGAGCTCAGCTGCTCTCCTCTGACTCCTCGACTCCTTAGAGGTTTTTTGTCTAAGGAGTAAAGGAGTGAAGGAGTTTTAACTTTTCATTTTTAACTTTTCATTTTTAACTTTTCATTTTTAATTTTTAATTTTTCACTTTCATTTTCCCCCATTTCATCGAGAAAAATAGCATTTTGGAAGAAAATAACAAATATTTTGGAAGATTTTAACAACTGGCTTTCCGGAAAATAGTCCTACTTTTGCAGCAGAAAAGATTGCGGAACATTTGGCGTCTTAAGCAAAAAAACATATCTTTGCATTAACATTATTAACTTTAAATACTACCACTATGAAGAAAATTCAACTCTTATCTCTCTTGCTGATGCTGGCATGCTTCGTGCCTCAGGCAGCGCGTGCCGAGTACTACGGCATTCAGGTTGGCGGCGTAAGCGTCACTTCCGACAACTGCAACAACATTACTGGCAGCAACATCAAGGCTTTCCTCGATGGGACGCCCCATGCCAGCTACGACCCCAGCACGAAGACGCTTACCCTCGACAACATCTTAATTGAGAGGAGCGGCAGCGGCAACCGTGCAATCCTCAATGAAAGTTGTAACGGATTGACCATCCGCTTCGTCAGTCCCTGCGCAATGAATTCCCCGAACGCTTCTCCCTTGCGCTTCAATGCCAACACCACCATCACGGGCATACCGATGGAAAGAGTTCAAGAAGGTATCTACTGGAACTCCTGTATCTACATCAGAGGTGATTACGAAGATGCCATCACCGTGGGGAACGGTGCTTCGCTGACCTTTACGAACTGCCCACCGATTCGGATTTATGCAGAGCATTCGAATGGCATAATAGGCAACACTGGATCTGAGACTCTTGCAATCACAGATAGTGAGGAACTTTATATTTACCAAGATGGCCAGGGATGGAAAGAAACCAAATGGTCCGGTATTAGTAACTTTGTCTCTGTCTTTGTGGAGAACAGCGAAGTTACTATCAGTTATCCAGATTTCGCATTGGCAATGAAGGATGTCGGGAACTGCTTTCTTAGCTCCAACATGATGGCAAAGACCTTTTATCTTAGCGAAGCATACGCTGCTCACTTCGACAGTGACAAGAAAACCTTCCTGTTCAGACCATACTGGGAAGACGAAGACTGGGCGATCCATGGGGGTCTATATTTAGTGCCTTTCGTACCCATAGACGAGGCACACTTCCCCGACGACAACTTCCGGGCATACGTTAAAGAAGAAAAGGACGACAGGCCCGCCGATGGCAGACTCGACCAACAGGAAGCGGGTGTGTATTCTAAATCTGAAACAGAAGAGTCAACTTACTATATCACCATAGACGTCACAGACAGAGACATCTCTTCACTGAAAGGAATAGAGTACTTCCCAGAGCTGGAGATTCTGAATATAACCAGGAACAATATCACAGAACTCGACGTGTCACCCTTCAAGTACCTTCTGAAGCTTGTTACCACATCCAATCCGCTGAAATCCCTCGATGTGACGAAAAGCCCGCAGCTGCGCAACTTGAGATGCGACTATAACCAACTGACACGCCTCGACCTCTCGAAAAGCGACAGCCTCATATCTTTAAATTGCACGAATAACCTTCTCACGTACATCGACTTCTCGCATTGCAACGAACTCTGGGAAATTTTGATGGGCGGCAACCGCATCGACACCTGGATGACCGAAACACTCGAGAGCCTACCCACCACAACGGGTGGCAGTATCCATATTACTTCTGTTTATGATACAGGAATTGACAACACTTGCACTGACGAACAAGCCGACATCGCAAGGCAGAAAGGATGGAAGGTTACCATCCGTAACATCGACGACGACGGCAATATGTACTACCCCATCAAGATAGCCGGACAGTACATCACGTCTGCCACGAAGAACGACCTCACCGTGCTTCCCTACGTCACGAAGAACTGCGACTCAGGCTATGCGTACTACGACAGCAACAAGAACGAGCTGCACCTGAGCGGCGTAGATATCGTTGCGCCAGACAGCCTCAATGAATATACCCTCGAAGTTGGTATGAAAAGCGACTTCAGCATCAAACTCGGCATGAATCCTGTCAACATCGTCAACAACATTTTCTCGGAATCGGGCATCCACGTCGATTCGTCTAGTAAGACCTTTAGCATCACAAGCGAGGGAAATACCACCTCGCAGCTGAACGTCACAACCAGAGGCTATGCTATATACACTTCTTCCCCACTTGTGATAGGCGGCTATACAAAGGTGACACTGACCTCAGAGAAACGTACACCGCTCACATGCGCCAGCTGCAACCTGACCATGAAGGAACATGCAGAGCTGCAGCTTGTAACCGATTCCGAGCCCTTATGGATGGGAGGGAACGGCACCATATACGGCGACATCATCTATGAGGACGGCATCGGCATCGTCTCGCCCGTCAGAGCATACTACGACAAGTCGCAGGGCTTCATAGTTGACAAGGACGGCAACAAAGTGACAGGCGAAGTCCTCTTCGGTCAGCCCAAGAACTACGACCTCTACATCGCAGGCACAAGGGTGAACACCAGCAACCTGAGCGACGTACTGGGCGACGGAGGCTCTGTCTGCTTCAACGGCGTTGACAGGCTCACACTCACAAATGCCAACATCGACGGCGGCACCAGCCAGTACGGCATCAACTCACTTATCCCGCTCGACATTGTCCTGAATGGCGAGAACAACGTGAATGGCAGCGTCGGCATCTCCTTCGAAAAAGAGACGCACATCAAAGGTCCTGGCAAGCTCAACGCTACCGGCAAGTACGGCATCTACTCCAACACGCCCATCTTCTACATCGAGGACGGCGCACAAGTGAAGGCCGAAGGAACCGAACGCTACGGTATGGGCAAGAGATACAGCAGCGCTGAGGAAGTCGTCATCCGTGGTGAAGAAACTATCGTCGAACTGAAAGGCGTGCGAGGAGCCGTCGATTTCAAGCGACTCACCCTCGAGGACGACCTACAGATTGCCTTACCTAAGGGCGCTTACTTCCGCGACGAGTGGGACGGCATCGTGCGTGCCAGCGGCTCCACCATCAAGAATGAATGGGTGACGATAGCCGGTCAGGATTTCGTGGATGCCCACAACACAGATGCCTACGGCAACACTATATATAATATAGCTTTTGCAGGCGACACCATCACGTCGGCCATCGCGTCCGACCTCACCGTCCTGCCTGCCATATCGCTCAACACAGAAGGTGGCTATGCACGCTACGACGCTTCGGACAACTCGCTGCACCTGAGCGGCGTGGACATCGAGGTGGATGCCGAAACGAAGGCTCATGCACTCGACATCTCTACCTTCCGCGACGCAACCATCGTGCTCGGCAACGACCCCGTATGCATCTACAATAACTACTTCGACAGCTACGACCTGACTTTTGGCACGCAAGGCATCCATCGCAGCGGCAATGTCCAGTCGCACCTCACCATCACCACAGAGAAATGGGCAGACGCGGATGGAAGTCTCACCATCTCTACCCAAGGTTACAGCCTCTTGGCCCAATGCGGCGTTACGATAGCAGGCAGAGCCAAGGTGAACATAGAGAGCACACGCAAGTCTGCCTTCTCCCTCACTGAAGCAATAGGTTCCGCCCTGACGCTGAAGGAAGATGCCAGGCTGACACTCACCGCTAAGCAGGAAGCCTTGTGGATGGACTACAACTGCAAACTCATCATGGAAGACGGCATCGGCATCATTAAGCCCGTCGGCGCAACCTATAGCGAGGAAAAGCGTTCCTTAGTGGATGCAGAAGAACAGCGACTGAGCAATACCACCGTCATCATCGGCAAGAGCATGGGCTACGGCATCTACATCGCCGGCACAGAGGTGAACGACACAAACCTGTCCGACGTTCTTGGTGACGAAGGTACCGTAAGCTACGACCCTGAAACAAAAACGCTCACCCTCAACAATGCCAACATCGATGGCGGCACTGACAACTATGGCATCTTTGCCTATACACCATTTACATTGAAGGTTGAAGGGCAAAACGAGTTGAAGGGCATCTACGGCCTCTACATCACTGAGCAGACCACCATCTCGAGCATCCTCACAGGCTCGCTCCGTTGCCAAGGCGAGACAGGCATCTACTCCTCAGCTCCCGGCATCACCATCGACGGCGGCGTCAATGTCATAGCAGAAGGCACCATAGGCTTCGGCATGGGCAAGAAGAACGCTTCGGCAGGCGGCATCACCATCCGTGGAGCAGAGACCGTCGTGAACATGAAGGGTGCAGAGGCGCCCTACAACTTCCCGTCGCTCACACTGGAGGACGACCTCATCATCGGTGTTCCCGCAGGCGCTTACTTCGACAACAGGACTAAGCACATCGTAAAAGCCGACGGCGAGGCCATCACCGACCAGTGGGTTGTCATCTGCAGCCAGGACTACATCGATGGCATTAAGGACCTCAAGGACTCTAAGAACCTTAACGACTCTACCTATAATCTGGCTGGCCAGAAGGTAGGCAGCGGCTACAAGGGCATCGTCATCCAGGGCGGCAAGAAGCTGCTGAAGAAGTAGCTTTAATAACGGTTAACGGTTCTTGCACGCTTTAGCGGCAAGGCGCGCTTTTTATGCGCGGAAAAAGGTTAAAGACAAATCCGTGTTCGGATAAGGACGCGTCCCTATGAGGAGAGGGACACGTCCCTTAAATCGACGTGAGGATTTGGCAAAATCGACGTGAGGATTTCATCAAATCCACTGCAGGATTTGGGCAAATCCTTTGCAAGCACTAAAACACATCTAACAACTAAAAACAATGAAAAGAAGTATCAGCATCATCGCGTTTTTGTTCACCGTAATCACCATCTACGGACAGTCGAACCACTACTTGACCAAGGAGGAAGCTCCCCTGGACACTACCTTCATCGGTCCCCCACCAGCATTCGGCTCGCTGCTCTTCGAACAGGACTTCCACATGTATCAATACGGCAAGACGCTCCGCGACACACCGCGCGGCAAGCAAGCCGTCAAGGACGCCAACACCTCGACCGACAACATCCTGGACGTCTTCTCCGAAGCCTTCGGCATGAAGCTCTCGAAGGAAGACACGCCGGAAATCTATAACCTCATCAACCGCATGAAGGAAGATGCAGGCAGCTATGCCACACGCTGCACGAAGAACCTCTACAAGCGCACCCGTCCCTATGCTCTCTACAACGAGCCCACACCCGTGCCCGAAGCAGAGGAGCACCTGCGCCACAACGGCAGCTACGTATCAGGTCACAGCGCAACAGGCGTCGCCGTCTCGATGGTGCTGGCCTGCATCAATCCCGAACGTCAGAACCAACTCTACAAGCGTGGCCTCGACTTTGGCGAAAGCCGCTGGATAGTAGGCTTCCACCACTACAGCGACGTCAAGGCCGGCCAAATGGTAGGTGCACTCGTCCTGCCCGCCCTAATGAACAACAAAGACTTCATGGACCAACTTGCCAAAGCAAAGAAAGAGTTCGAGAAGCTGAAGAAGGGAAAGTAAATCCAGCCTGCCAGACAGAAATAATTAGGGGAGCCACATCAGCTCCCCTAATCTTTTTCATAACTCATAGACGGTAATGCCGTCAGCCTTTATGGGCACTCAGTCAAGCTCGAGGATGGTCTTGCCATCGGGGGTGAGGAGTGTGCGCTTGTGCTGGGTGAATGTCGGGGAGGTGATGGCCCATTCGGGTTTGGAGAGGGAGTCGGGAAGGAGGATTGATGCTGCGTCGCACAGGGTATAGAAGACGTTGTCGGTGTTCGTTGGGCGGTCTTTGGCGGCGAGTATGCATTGTTCCTTTTCGGGGTTCTGCTCTATCCACGTTTGGCTCCTCCAGATGATGAGGGGCACATGATATTCGCTCCGCATCGGGTTCATGGAGACGGAGCGCCGTTCGTCGCCTGGGTTCACATTCTCTCCGTGGTCGGAGGCGAAGAGCATCAGGGAGGTCATGCCTTCCTTGTCGATGGCATTGATGACGCCGTCCACGACGCGATCCGTATAGCGGAGGGTGCAGTCGTAGGCGTTGTAGTAGAGGCTGTCGGACTGTGCGCTTGGCCCGTAATAAGGGTTGGGCGTGAAGAGGTTGTCCTGCTCTTCGAAGTTATAGAAGTAACAATGGTTGCCCAGTCCCTGCACGATGAAGAAGGTCTTGGGATAGATGTTTGTCAGGGAGTCCACCTTGGCGGGGATGTCTATATCCTTGCCCACGCTTATCACCTCGTCGGCCGACGTGGTGAGGTAGGTGTCGTATTCCAGGTGGTTGGTGCAGACCAGAACAAAGGTCTTGAAGCCGCATGCCCCAAAGACTTGCAGGCTATTGACGCCGGAATAGCTCCGGAAGAAGTCGTCGGTCGTGGCGTCGGTCATCAGCATTGGTGCTGCCAGCAATGTCAAGGTGGCATTGGTCATGTAGTCGGTGAAGAGGGTGAGGTTGTCGCGACCATCCATGAGCGGAGTGGTGGGACGGTTGTAACCGGCAAGCGACAGGTGGTCATAGACGACGCTTTCACCTATGAACAGGACGTACGCCTCGCGCTCCCCGGGATTGAGCTGCTGGCAGTCGGGCGTGATGTGGGGACCGGAAGCCGCCTGAGCTATCTTCTGGTTTATGGCATAGCCTCGGTAGTATTGCAGCGGCAGGTTGAAGGGCGGCAGGTCCATCAGCTTTGTCTCCCACGTAAAGGCCAGGAACAGCACCAGCAATGCGCCCGAGGCGGCAAACGTCTTGTAGCCAAGCGGACGACTCGTGCGCTTTGCCCACAAGGCGACGAGCCACAGGACGACGATGGGCACGTCGCACAGGATAGCCAAGAGGTTATTGGAGATGAAGCTGCCACTTTCCGTCGTATTCGTGATGAACATCGAGACGACATTCATCGCCTTCATGTAGTGACGGTACACCACAACCACGAAAGTCTCGTTGCCGGAGAGCCACATCAGGGGAATGCTCAGCAGGACGAAGAGCCAATAGGGACGCATCGCTGTCAGGAAGAACGACAGCACGGCGCTGGACAATGCTACGAGCAGCAGATTGGCATAAGGCTCATTCCCATACAGCAAGGCACGGTAGATGGCTGCTGCACAGAACATCAGGAACAGCGAGAGGAAGCAGAGCATGTGGCAGTTATGTACTTCTCCCGTGCAAAGATAGTACATTTGTGTGATGCTACCAAACATTTTGTATATTTTCTTCACTTTGCAGTCAGGAGGAAACGCCCCAACAGGGATATTCTTTGTCTAAGGAGTGAAGGAGTTTTCAATTATCAATTATCAATGAACCAACGTCTCAATGTTCAATGTTCAATGTTCAAAATCCCCTCTTTTCAATCTTCAATTTTCAATTTTCAATCTTTCAAAATTCCCCATTTCATCGAAAGAAACTGCATTTTGGAAGAAAATAACAAATATTTTGGAAGATTTTAACAACTGGCTTTCCGGAAAATAGTCCTACTTTTGCAGCAGAAAACAACACAAAGCCACACATTATGTCCTCCACAGAAAAGCAAAAAGCAGCCCACGAGCTTGCGGCAGACTATATGAGTTTCCTGTCGCAGCAGGAAGCCGTGATGGACAGAATGCTCGACCGCAAGTGGAAGGAGATAGAGCCCAGGCTGGAGCAGATGATAGACAAAAAGATTACAGAACATTTGGCGTCTTAAGCAAAAAAACATATCTTTGCATTAACATTATTAACTTTAAATACTACCATTATGAAAAAACTTCAACTCTTTTCTCTCTTGTTGATGCTGGCATGCTTCGTGCCTCAGGCAGCGCGTGCCGAATACTACGGCATCAAGGTTGCAGGCGTAAGCGTCACCTCCGACAACTGCAACAACATCACTGGCAGCAGAATCTTCACCCATGAAAATTACATCTTCGACAACAATTATTTCACATTCGATTCCTATTACTCGAAGATAAGCTACGACCCCAGCACCAAGACGCTCACTTTGAGAAACATCAAAATTGATTGCAAGAACAATGAGTATGCCATCTACAACGAGAGCTGCGATGGCTTGACGATTGTCTTCGAAGATTATAATAAGATACGGTCCGATTATGCTTCTGCCCTTCGGCTGAATGCCAACACTACAATCAAGTCCGCCTCTGGCATTATTGGCGGCTCTAAGTTGTATACCGAAATCAAAGGTGATGAAAAGGATGCCATCACCATCTTCAATGGTGCAAGGCTTGTCATCTCCGACATCCAAATGAAAATTAGCGCATTCGTTACCCCCTACGATGCTTCCACCGCTATCGTGAGCAAGTCGGGCAGGGAAGAAGTCGTCATCACCGATGCCTATGTGGATATAGAGGGCAAAAAGGCACTGAGCGACCTCAGCCTGTTTGTTGTGCAGAACAGCGGCGTCAAGCTCTCCACCAGAACTTTCGCCCAGTCTGTTGCCACGGGACTGAAGGATGTACGCATCCTCGGCACAGAGAAGATGAAGGACGCGAATGACCAGGAGGTCTATTTCAGCCAGACCGACGGGACATTCCTCCTGAGGGCAGCGGGTTCGGCGGTCACAGATATGTCCATCCTCACCTATACGCCCATCAACGAGGAAACCTTCCCCGACGAAGCATTCCGGGGTCTCGTCACCTCATCGTTCGACAAGAACAGCGACAGCGAACTTGACTTCGAAGAAGTGTTAAACGCTGAGAATCTCTATGCGGACAACATGGGCATCTCTTCGCTACAGGGCATAAACCAGCTGCAGTACTTGAAGAAGGTTTATTGCAGAAATAACAAGTTGACATATCTAGATGTAAGCAGCATGGAGCACCTGTTACAGTTAGATTGCCGCATGAATCAGATAACGTACCTGAAGCTCACGAATTGCCAGCACCTCATCTCATTGTATTGCTCGGGCAACAGAATTCCTTTCATTGACTTCACCGATTGCCAGAGCCTCATTAATGCAGACATCAGCGGAAACATCATCGACGCTTGGATGACCGAGACGCTTGAGAGTCTGCACGAGGTTTCACCATACAAGAATGCGCAAATCACCGTCATGGGACAAGACCTGACTACCGACAATGTCTGCACCCTTGCACAGGCTCAAATAGCAAAGGACAAAGGGTGGAACGTCATTCTGGGCAACATAGACGATGAAGGCAATGTGGTCTATAACATACAGATAGCCGGAAAGCACATCACCTCTGCCAATGCCAACGACCTGACCGTCCTGCCTGGAGTGACGAAGAACACCGATTGGGGCTATGCCCGCTACGACATCTCGAAGCAGACCCTCTGCCTCAGCGGCGTGGACATCGTCAGCGAAACAGGCAATGCCATCGACTTCAGGATAAAGGATTCCAATCCCATTATCGAACTCGGCGAAGACCTCGTCAACATCATTGGCGCAGAAGACGGCATAGCTACCGACAGCAATACCGTAAAGTCCCTCACCATCACGACTGCCGAAGCAGAATGGTACAAACAGAAACTCAATGTCAGTGCCAACAAAAATCCCATTGCACTCCTTGGCGGCGACCTCGTGCTGAATGGCGCTGCCCGCGTGGAAGCTAAATCGACAACCTATTCGGAAGCGTATTGCGCTTACGTGAGTGGTAATCTCTATGTGAAGGGAGAAGCTGAGCTTCGCATTGGGAAGCATGCCGGCAAGCCGCTGTATGCAGAAGCCCTCGTCCTGGAAGACGACAATATCATCGTGGCTCCCAAAGGCATAATATTCAGCAACAACATGCATTGCTTCAAGACAGACACAGGCATCATCATTAAGGGTGCAGAAATCGTCATCGGCAAGCTGAGGAACTACAACTATTACGTGGCTGGCACGCAAATCACGAATGCCAACCAGCATGATGTGCTGGGCGACGGGACCATTGTCTTCCAAGAACCTGCTTATGATTCAGGCCCTGGCACACTCGTCCTCACGAATGCCAACATCGAGGCTGGCTCTGAAGCAGGCATCAATGCAGGCAAGACCCTCTATATCAAGCTCGAAGGCGAAAACACTATCAACAGCACGACATACGGCATTGCCTCCAAATATTGCTACATCCAAGGCCCCGGTTCGCTCTATGTCAACGGAAAATACGGCATCGATGCTCATCTGTCGAAACTCTTCATCAGCGACGGAGCTCAGGTGACGGCTGAGGGTTCGACGCAATATGCCATCAATGGACAGGAGACAACCATCAGCGGCGAGAATACTGTCGTAAGGATGAAGTGCGGCCCTGACGCCCGCGGCACCTTCAAAGCATCGACCAGCCTCACCCTCAACGATGGCCTTAGAATTGAAACACCCGCAGGCGCACAGTATGTCGATGGCGAGATAAAGGATGCCGACGGCAACGTCATCAAGGACGAATGGGTAACGATTCAGTACACCGAGGACTATGGCATTACTGTTGCAGGCATAAAGGTTACGAACCGCAACATGACCGACGTGCTGGGCGACGGCACCGTAAGCTACAACCCCGAGACACTGACCCTGACACTCACCGATGCCAACATCGACGGCGGTGACGGCAGTGGCATCGAGGCTGAGCAGGAACTCCACATCAAGCTCGAGGGCAGCAACACCATCACTTGCACAAGATCGCTGAACGGCACAAGCAAAGGCATCTGGTTCAAGGGCAAAGGCTTCATCGAAGGCCCTGGCTCGCTCTCCATCACTGCCATGTACGGCATCTATGCTATAGGAAACAATCAGCCCAAACCGCTGCAGATTCTTGATGGCGCACAGGTATCGGCTGAGGGAGACTTGAGGGGCATCATGGCAGGCATCACAACCATCAGCGGCGAAGAGACTGTCGTGAAGGCCAAGGGCGGCGATGGTTCGTTCGGATGCACAGCTCTTAACCTGAACGACCAGCTCGAGATAACTCAGCCTGCAGGCGCTTCGTTCAATCTGAGCAAACTCGCCATCTGTGCAGGCCGCCGCAACGACATCGTAACATCTTGGGTAACAATCCAGAAGGTCAACAAGTACAACATCTATGTGGCAGGCACACAAGTGACGAGCCTCAATCAGGCGGACGTCCTTGGCGACGGCACGGTAAGTTACGATGCAGAGACAAACACCTTGACACTCAACAATGCCAACATCGAGACAGAGGGCGAGGGACTCTCGACACAGATTGACGAGGTTATCATCAAGCTCGAAGGCGAGAACAAGATTACGAGCGAAGGCTCCGGCATCATGGGGCAAACTCTAAACATCGAAGCAACGACCGACGACAGCTACGGTCCCGGCACGCTCGACATCATAGCATCATACACCGGGATTCGTGCCACAAGCAGTCTGAACGTCTGCGGCGGCGCACATGTAACGGCAGAAAGTACAGGCTCCTGTGCCATCCTCACACAATTCCTGACGGTTAGCGGCGCAGAGACCGTGCTGGGCATGAAGGGCGAGGAAGGAACCTATAGCGGCTTTGCTCCCGAGCTCGAAGACGGACTGGAGCTTACGCAGCCAGTCGGCGCATACTACAACGAAGATACGGGCAACATCGTCAATGCCGAGTCTTCATCGCAGGCACACAAGTGACGAGCCTCAATCAGGCGGACGTCCTTGGCGACGGCACGGTTAGTTACGATGCAGAGACGAACACGCTGACGCTCAACGGCGCCGACATCGAGGCAGAGGGCGAGGGACTCTCGACACAGATTGACGAGGTTATCATCAAGCTCGAAGGCGAGAACAGCATAGAAGTCCCCGAAGGCTTTGGCATCTATAGCGACGCATCATTTACGATAACAGGTCCTGGCTCACTCAGCGTGACATCAAAATTCGAGGCTCTCAATGGATCATTTGTCATCGAAGGAGGTGCCAAGGTGACTGCCGACAGCCAAACGAGAAGTGCTCTTTGGAGCTTCTATCCCCTTGCTGTCAGCGGCTCAGAGACCGTCGTCATGCTCAAGGGCGCAATGGGAGCCGTAGAAATCTACGGAGCAGACAGCGAGGAAGCCGTTCTCTCGCTCAGCGACGGACTGGTGCTTGGTCTGCCCGAAGGCGCACACTGCGGCATCGTGGATGTCTTGGTAGAAGAAGAAGAAGACATGTGGATACCGTATGGCTACATCCTGGATGCCAACGACAACAACATCACAGACGAGTGGATCATCATCGCCAGCGAGGACTATATCACGGGCATCAATGACCTCAAGGACTCTAAGAACCTTAAGGACCTTAACGACTCTACCTATAATCTGGCTGGCCAGAAGGTAGGCAAGGACTACAAGGGCATCGTCATCCAGGGCGGCAGAAAACTGCTGAAGAAGTAGCTTTAATAACGGTTAAAGGTTCTTGCACGCTTTAGCGGCAAGGCGCGCTTTTTATGCGCGGAAAACGGTTAACGGTTAAAGATAATTAGTGTTTGAATAACGGAAAAAGGTTAAAGACAAATCCGTGTTCGGAAAAGGACGCGTCCCTATGAGGAGAGGGACACGTCCCTATGAGGGGAAGGACGCGTCCCTATGGCGATAGGGACACGTCCCTTAAATCGACGTGAGGATTTCATCAAATCCACTGCAGGATTTTTTAGAGATTCGTAAGTGACTGAAATGTAAGTAAAGGAAAAAGTCTGGTTTTTGTTTGGCTTTTTCTACTTTTAGTCGTAACTTCGCAGCCGATAAACTGCCTGAATTATGAAAAGACTCTGTTCCGCTGCTATTGTTGCCCTGCTGGCACTGGCATCGCAAGCCAAGACTACGTACATCCCAACGTACCTGAACCGCATCATCTTCATCGAGAATGGGCAGATGGACTCGCTCACGAACCATCGGCAAATGCTGCAGATGGACTCGAAGGACAACCTCGTGTCGTGCTTCGTGACGCAACAAGTCGTGTCGCCCGAACTCATCAAAGCCATCAAGCAGGCTAAGCGCACCGCCGGCTGGCTGTCGGTAGCGTCTGCCCTGTCTGCCGGCGGCACCACGTTCTCCGAGGTTCAGATGTTCAGAGGCAACAGAGGAGCGGGCTACATCGCCGGCTACGTGGAGGGAAGAGACATGGAAAGAGAACTCGAAGCGATGTCTGCCGATGCCTACGCTCAGGCTGAGGAGATGAAGACACTGATGGTGGACCTCATCGTGAGGAACAACTCCGAGAAGGAGATGCTCATCACGGACATGGACCGAGGGCTGGTGTGGTTCATCCTGCCGAAGCAGGAGACGGTGCTTCCCCTGGCAAAAGGCGAGCCGTGCCACTTCCGCGTCTCATCAAGCTCGCCGCTCGACGAGAACGTGAAATACATCAACGTCTCCGGCGACAGCAACCTGGAGAAGTACACTGTGGCACGAGAGACAGACCTCTTCTGGTACATCCCCATCAGTGAAAGAACGAAGCAGAGCCTCGGCTTCGACAGCCCGATGGACGACGGCTACATCAAGATAGACAAGGAAACGATGCGGATGACTGCCCTCACTACCAGCGAATTCAAAGACATCAAGTAATAACGGTTAATGGTTCTTTGATGCTTTAGCACAAAGGCGCGCTTTTTATGCGCGGAAAAAGGTTAACGGTTAAAGATAATTAGTGCAGTTAGTGGTTAAAACATAAAAGAGGGCATGTCTGTTTATTTTGACATGCCCTCAATTTCGTTTCAAGGGATAGCAAATCAATACTTCACCACGGGCTTCAGTTCCTTTGCCTCGGCAATCATCTTCTCGACCTGCTTCACGGAAGGAACACGGCGGACGAGCTTCTTCGCAGCATTCGTCTCCTGCATCTTCTTCATCAGGTTCTCTGGCACACGATGGCGGAACTCCTTCACCGTATCGACGCCAGCAGCCTCGAGCAGCTCAGCAAACTGAGGGCCAACACCCTTCACGCGGAACAGGTCGGCATGGTTTGTCCACGTCAGGATGAGCTTCTCGCTGATGCCCGTAGCCTCTGCCAGTGCAGCACGGCCCTTGGGAGTAGCACACTTCTTCAACAAAGCAGCAACAGTAACAATACCTGCCTTGGTGAGCTTCGGAGCATAAGCCTTGCCAATACCCTCGATGTCGATAATCTTGTAAGTCATAATAATTAAATGTTTAGGTGGTTAATAAATAGCTTTTCACGACAACAAAATTACGGAAAAAAAAGAGAAGTGCAAAAAGATTTAGAGGAATTTCTTCACTCCTCGCCATAATTTGAGCAAAAACTCACAGTATCTCCATCGCAATCCTGGCACAAGCCTCGGCATCGGCAAGCGCGTGATGGTGGTTCTCCATGCAGAAGCCGCAAGCCTCGGCCACCGTCTGCAGTTGATGGTTCGGCAAAGAACGGAACAGCCTGCGCGAAGCACAAAGCGTGTCGAAGAACTCGTAGTCGGGATAGTCCATCTGATAGATGCGGAACACCGCCTTGAGGCAACCCTCGTCGAAACGACTGTTGTGAGCCACCAGCGGCAGACCCTCAATCAGAGGCTCCACCTGAGCCCACACCTCAGGAAACAACGGCGCGTCGTCCGTATCCCTGTGTCCCAGCCCATGCACGCGCTGGCACCAGTAGTTATAATAGTTCGGCTCAGGCTGGATGAGCGAGTAGAACGAATCCACAATCTCCCCACCCCGCACAACGACAACACCCACAGAACACACCGAGCTGCGCTCGCTATTCGCCGTCTCAAAGTCTATCGCTGCAAAGTCAAGCATCTTGTCAGAGAGTTTGTGTCTGCAAAGATACGAAAATAATTTTATTAATTTAAGTTTCGGGAGTTATAAAATTATAGAGTCCAATTCCCTTCCCCACCCCTGCGGGTGTTTCGAAGGTTATGGTTAATTTTCCAGAAATCAGTCAGGGCTTTCCTGCCAATTTTGAAGATATTCTTCATGTTGATAGAGTTAATACCGCCCTGTCGTGGCTTAAAGGATATCTTATACCACCCAATCTTGTATTTCCACTTGGTGGCAATAGCTGAAATAGCCACGTTGCAGAGGTTGTAGTCCTCCGGGATAACCTTCATGACCTTCTGCAACTTATCAGTACGCATCAGGCGGAAGGGTGTATTTGCATCTGTCACCCATTCATGAAACATCAACCATACTATCAGCCTAAGAGTTTTTGTAACAAAAACCCTGCTGCCACCATCCTGCCTGCCAAGTCTATGGCCAATTTGGAAATCATACTTCTCACGATTATTCCACATTTGCCAGAACTCATCAGGATTGGTCTGACCATCACTATCGGTCTGGAAAATATAGTTAGCACCTGCTGCTATGGCATGACGATAAAGATATAGAACTGTAGCACCATGACCGGAATTCTTTTTATCAAGTGGCTCTAAAAAAAGATACTTTTCTTTTAAGCCATCCATAATTGCAAAAGTATTATCTCTGCTTCCATCATTTGCTATACAAAGCGTTGCATCTACCCCGTCTCTTGACATTTTCTCAACAACAGGATACCATTGCTCTATTGTATCCTCTATGTTTTCTGCCTCGTTATAAGCAGGCATAACAATATATATTTTATCCATTTGATTATATGATTATGTTAATACTTCTATTTATATAGCATTTCTGCTCTAAATGTTTTCTTATCTTCTTTGAAGGAGATATACTTATTGAGGAAAAACTGCATCACTACCACTACCACTATAGAACTCAATTTGGAAATAGTTTTATTCCAATGTAGATTGTCTATAAAAAAGTGTAATATAACAGAACTGACAAATAAGCCAAATAAACCTACAGCAAAGAAAATGATCATACGGCGTATGGCGTGATCTGTGACTTTGAAATTATATTTACGATTTAGCAGGAAACTGCATAAAATACCGATGAAGCAACTGACCACATTCGCTGCTATATAATGGATAGAAGTCCATTGTGTAAGTCCAGTAAAAATCAAAAAATCAAGCGTTGCCGTACAACATCCGATTATGCCATATAAAATAAAGACCCCAAATTTTGCATACAAAGTTTTTACTAGGACGGAGAATCTCATATTGACTATTATTTGAAATAATTAATAACTTTTTCAATCACTGGAGCCATATCGTAATACTTATACTCTGCTAGTCTACCCCCGAACAAAACTCCCACTTCTTTCTCTGCTAACTGACGGTACTGGTCTGCGAGGGCATTGTTGTGCTCATCGTTCACCGCATAAAAAGGTTCCATTCCTTCTTTATACTCTGTAGAGTATTCTTCACTAATGACTGTCTTGGGATAATTGTAAACAGTCTGCCCAAACATCTCGAAGTGTTTATGTTCAATAACACGAGTATAAGGTTTCTCATGCGATGTATAATTTATCACAGCATTACCTTGGTAATTAGGAGTATTTACCACAAACGTTTTGAAATATACAGTACGCCAATCCAACCTTCCAAACTTGAAATTAAAGTATTCATCAAGAGGTCCTGTATATACTAAACTCTTAGCATATTTCCGCCAATCTCTGAACTTAGAATGGAAGAAGTCTGTGTCTGTCTTGCAATCCACTCCTTCCAAAAGGCCATCAATGAGTTTATTGTAACCACCGACAGGAATACCTTGATATTGGTCATTAAAATAATTATTGTCAAACACAAAACGCATCGGCAATCGCTTAATAATAAAAGCCGGCAATTCGCTGCACTTCCTGCCCCACTGTTTTTCTGTGTATTCTTTGATAAGGTTTTCAAAAATATCCTTTCCTACTAAGCACAATCCCTGCTCTTCAAGGTTGCGAGGTTCTGACACTCCCTCTCCTTTCATCTTGGCTACAGCCTCTGCCTTTTGTTCTTCTATTTTTTTTATGGCTTGTTCTGGCGTGGTTACGCCCCACATCTGATAAAAGGTATTCATATTGAATGGTAAGTTAAACAACTTTCCATGATAATTAGCAACTGGACAGTTCGTATATCGGTTGAAAGGAACAATAGCGTTCACATAATCCCACACTTCTTTGTTATTAGTATGAAATATATGGGCACCATACTTGTGAACATTTATGCCTTCCATTTTCTCACAATATACATTACCTCCTAGATGGGGGCGTTTTTCAATGACAAAACACCTCTTGTCACGAAGTTTGGCCTCATGCGCAAACGTTGCTCCGAACAGACCGGAACCTACTATTAGATAATCATACATCGTGGCTAATTCCTTGTGCTTACATTTTAATGCCTTATTACACCGGTGGCTTTCTCGGATTTAATTCGATAAAGACGATATGTCACAACTCGTCGCTCTGGCTCACATTGCTTTTCTATCACTCCACGAATATAGCCAAGTGTCCACAGATACTCCAGTGGATGCAACAGCAACTCGGGACGATATGCACTCGTCGTCGTATATATTGCACGATAGTCTCGACTCAGGTCTGGATGGAAGGTTTCATAATAGTGTTCAAATCCGTCTGTCTTCCGGATGAGATATTTGGCTTTACATGTGGTCAAATAATCGGTTTGTTCGTCCACGAGTTCCTTTACATAGACATTCGGCGTGACAAAATATTTGATTGGTGGCAAACAGTCTGTCAGCGTGTAGATTCCCGTATCATATGAATTGATGGTCAGTACCTGCTTGTCCGGATCATTATCAGCGTTGATTATCTTCGCCATTGGCAAGACCGCGGTGGGGAACTTTCCGTTGATAAGTGTCATGAGATTAAAGTTTGTCATTGTGGCAATCACGATGAGAATGATGGCGATTACATGAATAAGGATTCGTGACTTTATCTTGCGTATTATGTATATGATAAACGGTGCAAATATGTATATGGTCAAGAAGTAGTAGAGATAGACCTTGATTAGTACGAACGTTAGGAGCTCGGCACCCCAACAGAGCGCAATGGTCACCTTCACGTCACGAGATATCCGTGCCATCAAGACTACACTTATGAGCACTAGCCAGCCTGCGACCTTAAGAGGCGGCAACCACAATACTTCTGCGGCTCTGTTGGCGTATGAGCAGATGTTGAAGATGAAATACGACTGGTACAGACTTTGTATGTTGCCATGGACGATGAAGTAAGTCATTACGGGAGTCGTCAGAGCCGCTGCACCAACAGTCATCCATCCCAGACACGACATTACCCCACACAAATGATTGCGCTTTACAGCCAAGATGAGAATTGCAGCCAAAGAACCGAAGCACATGAATAGCACCGTATATTTCATCCAGAAAACCGCCGCCACGCCAGCACCGATAAAAAGCGCTTCCCATCTGTTTGGCAACTGACCGTGCTTAGCATATCGAAGCGTCTTGTATAGGATGCAGCTGAGGACTGGCAGGCTTAACTCCTCCACCATATCACCGTAGAACATAAAGTCCGAGGAGTACGTCAGCACACCCACCAGGCAGATTGTAACCATGCAAATACTATGTTCTGCAAACATGCACATCATCCTGTAGGAGTACACAAGGAAACCGAAGCAGCACAACACTTCTAGAAGATATATACCGAAGAAAGTTCTGGACGACAGAACAGCAGCCCATTCGTGAAGGAAATATAGCACAGGACCTTTATGATCATGAACCTCTGTATAAAGCAATTTCCCGGAGAGCATACTTTTACCTATACTCATAAAAACATTAGCATCATCGTGGGGTTGTAGAGGATAAATCCAAGAGCAACAACTGAACAGTGTAATGAGAACGATTGCTAATAAGAATAGCAGACACATAGTTTTCTTTTCTTTCATATTTCTGTTTGTTTCCCGGACATCATGTCCGTATTCTGTATTTCCTTTCTTATATGCTCACCCAAGATACCAATTCCGACCAGAACACAACCGCAGCAAAACCATACTATCAGTAGAGGCAGCGCCCAACTTGCCAATGTCTGCCGACTGATGAAACACACGATTACATACATCAATATGCAGAACGATATTATCAGGAAAACAATGCCTATCCGTAATACTATCGTTACTGGGCTGACAGAATTATGCTTCATACTGACGATTGTATGGGGCTCAGCAAACACCAAAACAGACATAGCATCA
Source organism: uncultured Prevotellaceae bacterium (assembly GCA_900320565.1). GTDB lineage: Bacteria > Bacteroidota > Bacteroidia > Bacteroidales > Bacteroidaceae > Physcousia. Next base: position 2,558 of record ONSR01000019.1, on the reverse strand, counting down.
CGATGGGCAAGCAGACATAATCACCAGCATTGGAGATACGCGTAATGTTATTGCCGCTTTCTTCGGGAACGAAAACCACTGAGAAATCGACTCTTTGCACATAGCCACTCACAGCAAGTAGCAAAAGAATAATAATGACTGTCAGTTTTTTCATTTTTGTGTCTCTTTATTGTTTATAGAATGTACAATTGCCTCCATCTGGCCAATCTTTGAGGACAAGCCTCGTACTGGTCAAGCTGACGACAATTACCGTTTCAGGATTTGATTCCCCGTATGGGTAAAACGACAATTCATTATTATATGTATAAGTCGTAGTATCCTCTTCCCATTCGCCTTTTTATTTATGTGAGTCCAACGCTATGAACCATTCGGGCGTCAAACCCTGAGCATATCAGCCCAAGGCTGCTCTCTTTTGCAAATGTTTCATACGTCGGACTCACCTTTAACAAAAACAACCTGTCAGAAAGTCCAGCCTATGGTAGCGAAGTGGTTCTTGCTCTTGAATGCGGTTTCGTATTGCAGAGTGTAGCCAATGGAGAACTTCTTCTTGATTTGCACACCTGCTCCCCATGTCAGACCGAAGCCATGATTGGCTTGCATCTTGTCTCCGCCAAGACTATTCAAGAATTCCTCATTCCATTCTTCCTCGTTAGCGAATTCACTATCATCATGTGCATCTTCAAAAGCTCTCTCTAAGTAACTTATTTCACTTCTTATCTCTTTAATTCTTTCTTCATCTAGCCCCTGGTCACTCAACCATTTTCTCCATTCAGATGTATTCCAATCCAATTCTATATACTTTCTCAAGTATTCATACATCGGGGATGAGGAAGCTCCCTTCGTTAGCACACAGGTGTAGCCCATAGCCAGGTTGGTGTAGAGGCGGATGTTGTCATTGGCAAACGAGGGGCTGAAGAGGCGAAGGCCTGTCTTGAGGCTGAGCATGTCCATGTCGGCAGGGGAGTTGAACGGCGCTGCAAATTCCACGTTCACGAAATCCCAGGCGAGAGTGCAGCCAGCGAATGATGCAATTTCCTTCGTTCCGCCAAGGTTGACACCGAAGCCTCCTTTCGAAGCAACGGAACCTACCCTTAAGTCAGCCATAAAATGAACCTTCTGGTCAAGTTCTGTACCCGAGACATTTGAGTAGCCTTTTGAGCCTCCGCTGTTTACGAACTGTGCGCTTGCACTCGTTGCAACGGTCATTGCCACCGCAAGAAAAAGATACTTAATCTTCATAATAATAAAAGTTTTGAATTGATAAATATGTTAATGAACACGTACTTTATAAGGATCAATAGTTGAAGTCCATGCACCAGATGTTTGCCGTGCCTTCGGCATCTCCGCGTTGCGAGACGAAGTAGATTTTCTTGCCGTCGCCACTCCAGACAGGGCTCAGGTCGTCGGCAGCATGGTAGGTAAGTTGCGTGATATTAGAACCGTCGATGTGGCAAGCATATAAATCGGTGTTCCAGTATCTGACATTACCGGACTCTATGACGCTACCGCCCACCATGAGAAGCCATCTGCCATCGGGCGAAATCATGGGAGACATGAAGGAGCGGTTCGGGTCGCTGACGATGCACTCTTCAAGTCCGTTCTCGTAGTTTACTTTCCATATCTCGCAGATTCCCGCCGCACTAATGCGTGTACAGAAGTAGGAGCTCTCCCCTGATACGGGCGAGGGGTTAAGTCCGAGGGAATAGGTGGCTAGGAAATTGTTGGCTATGTTATAGCTCCATACGCTGAAACCTTTCTTTTCCTCGCGGGCGAAGAATACTTGCTTCATGTCGCTCGAATAAACGGGCGAGTAATCCCTCGCACCACTTGTTATCTGACGGCACACATAACCGCTTTTTGCATCGGTCTGAAATAATTGACATTCTTTGCCTCGCACCTCAGAGAAGCAGATGTACTTGCCGTCCGACGAAAAGGTGAAGTCCTGCACGCCCTGTCGTTTGGTGCGCTGAACGCTACCGCCCTGCTTATTTAGGTCTGTGAGGAAAATGTTCGTGGCATTGTTGCGATTAGAGATGTAAGCCAGCTGTGTCCCGTCGGGTGAGATGCCGAGAATGCGATTGGAACTCCAGCTTACACTATTAGAGTTTCTTTTCACAATGGGCAAGCAGACATAATCGCCGGCATTGGAGATGCGCGTAATGTTGTTGCCGCTCTCTTCGGGAACGAATACTACGGAGAAATCTACTCTTTGGGCATGACTGCATATAGCAATCAGCAACAGGATAATGGTTGTAAGTCTTTTCATTGTCTTATCTGTTTATTGTTTATATTTACTCCTTGTGAGTGTGCATTTGCCATCGTCGGGGAAGTCACGGAGGACAAGCTTTGTTTCTGTCAGGCTAATGACTTCTATTGCTCCAAATTCATCGTAGTCATCTAAGTCTGGGAGGTAGAGGTATCCGTCCTTATAGATATAGCGGGAAGTTTCCGTGTCGATGCGTCCCTTTTCGTTAGACACAATTGTCATGGTTCCACTTGTTGCCGTCCCTGAGAATGTCAAGGTACAATAACCCTCGTCGCCATAGTCAAAAGTCCAT